>DASWRQ010000344.1:0-7342 GCA_036403095.1 Kutzneria sp.
CCGCTGCTGCGGGCCGAGCTGGTCGACGGCAAGCTGCTGGTCGAGGCCCATCACCTGGTCGTCGACACCGTGTCGTGGCGGATCCTGGCCGAGGATCTGCGCTCGGCGCTGCGCGGCGAGACGCTGCCGGCCAAGACCACCTCGTTCCGGGAGTGGTCGACGCGGCTGGCCGAGTTCGCCGCGGCCGGCGGTTTCGACGACGAGCTGGCCCACTGGAAGTCCCTGACCGACGACACCGAGCTGCCGACCGACGCCGACGGCGTCAACACCATGGGCTCGGTGCGGACGATCACCGTCAGCCTCGACGCCGAGCTCACGCGGGCGCTGCTCCAGGACGTGCCGGGCGTCTATCGCACGCAGGTCAACGACGTCCTGCTCAGCGCGCTCGGCCGCACGCTGGCCGACTGGACCGGCCGGGACCGCGTGCTGGTCGATCTCGAGGGCCACGGCCGCGAGCAGCTGTTCGACGACGTGGACCTGTCCCGCACGGTCGGGTGGTTCACCTCGATCTTCCCGGTCGAGCTGGCCGTGGGACCCGACTGGGACCGCACCCTCAAGGACGTCAAGGAAAACCTGCGGGCGGTGCCGCGCCGGGGCGTCGGCTACGGCGCGCTGCGGCACCTGGCCGGCTCCGCGCCGGCGATCGACCCGGAGATCAGCTTCAACTATCTGGGCCAGTTCACCGACGACGGCTCGATCGGCGGCTCCGCCGATCCCGGTCAGCGCCGGCCGCACCTGCTGGACGTCGTCGCGCTGGTGCAGCACGACCGCCTCGACCTGACCTGGCACTACTCGGACCAGGTGCACAGCGAGGCGACCGTCCGCACGCTCGCCGCGGCGATGGTGGAGGCGCTGACCGGCATCGTCCGGCACTGCGCCCGACCCGGCGTCGGCGGCCGCACCCCGTCCGACTTCCCGTTGGCCCGGCTGACCCAGTCCGATGTGGACGGACTCGTCGGCGACGGCCGCGGGGTGGCCGACATCTACCCGCTGACGCCGTTGCAGGCCGGCATGATCTTCCACAGCCTGGTCGACGGCTCCTCCGGCGCCTACTTCAACCAGGTGCAGCTGCGGCTGACCGGCATCGACGACCCGACGGCGTTCGCCGCCGCCTGGCAGCGGATCGTCGACCGCACCCCGGTGCTGCGCAGCCGGATCGTGTGGGACGGGCTGGCCGAGCCGGTCCAGGTCGTGCAGCGCGAGGTCACGCTGCCGATCACCGTGCTGGACTGGACTTCCGGCGACATCGACGGCCGGCTGCGGGAACTGCTGGCCAACGACCGCGCCCGGGGCATGGATCTCGCCGTCGCCCCGCTGATGCGGGTAACGCTGGCCCGCCTGGCCGCCGACGAGGTGTTGCTGGTCTGGACGTTCCACCACGTCCTGCTCGACGGCTGGAGTTGCGCGCAGCTGGTGCAAGAGGTGTGCGCCGACTACAAGGCCGCCGCCGCGCCGCCGCGGCGGACCCCGTTCGCCGAGTACCTGCGCTGGCTGTCCACACAGGACGTCGACCAGGCGGAAGCGTTCTGGCGTCGGGCATTGGACGGCGTTGAAGGCCCGACGGCGCTGCCGTTCGACCGGCAGCCGGTGGAGTCGCACCGGGCGCAGTCGTGTGCGACCGTTCGCGTCGACTACGCGGCGGAGCCGTTGAAGGCGCTGGCTCACAGCCTCGGTCTGACCGTGAACACGGTCGTGCAGGCTGCCTGGGGTCTTTTGCTGGCCCGTCGCAGCGGCGGCGGCGACGTCGTGTTCGGCACGACGGTGTCCGGCCGGCCGGCCGATCTGCCCGGGGTGGAGTCGATGGTCGGCATGGTGATCAACACCCTGCCGAGCCGGATCCGGGTCGACGACGGCCGGCCCGTGGCCGACTGGCTGCGGGCCGTGCAGCAGGAGCTCTCCCAGGCCCGGCAGTACGACTTCGTGTCGCTGGCCCAGCTCCAGGGCTGGGTCGGGACGACCCTGTTCGACAGCCTGTTGGTGTTCGAGAACTACCCGTTCGACGAGGAAGCCATTGCCGCGCACGGCATCGGCATGCACGGCATGGGCGAGGTCCAGCCGACGAACTACCCGCTCAGCGTGGTCGTGCAGCCCGGCGGCCGGCTGGCCGTCAGCTTCGACTACGACCCGACCCTGTTCGACGAGACGACCGTCCGCGGCCTCGCCGACCAGCTCGAACTCGTGCTCGCGGAGATTGTCCGCGCGCCGGGCAAGCCGGTGCGGGAGCTGGATCTGCTCACCGATGCCGAGCGCCGGCTGGTGCTCCGCGAGTGGAACGCCACCGCGACCGCGCCGAGCTTCGACACCGTGCTGACCGCGTTCGCTCATCAGGATCCCGCCGCCGTCGCGGTGGATTCCCTGACCTACGCGGAACTCGATGCCCGCGCGAACCGCCTGGCCAACCGGTTGGTGAAACTGGGGGTGGGCATCGAGGACCGCGTGGGTCTGCGGCTGGAGCGCTCGGTCGACCTGGTGATCGCCGAGCTGGCCGTGCTCAAGGCTGGCGCCGCGTACGTGCCGCTCGACCTGCGGGCCCCGGCGTCGCGGCAGCAGGCCGTGCTGGCGCAGGCCGGCGTGCGGATCGTGCTGGAGGACATCGAGTCGGACGAGCCGTCGACAACGCCTGTTGTCAAGGTCGGGCGGGCCAACCTCGCCTACGTGATGTTCACGTCCGGCTCGACCGGCGTGCCCAAGGGTGTCGCCGTCACCCACGGGGACATCGTCGACCTGGCCCGGGACCGCTCCTTCGCCGTCGGCCACGGCACCACGTTGCTCCATTCGCCGCAGGCGTTCGATGCCTCCACGTACGAGGTGTGGGTGCCGTTGCTCAATGGCGGTCGGGTGATCGTGGCCCCGCCGGGTGATGTCGATGCCTCGGTGATTCGTTGGGCTGTGCGGCAAGGCGTGACCGGGATGTGGTTGACGGCCGGTTTGTTCCGGTTGATCGCCCAAGAGGACCCCGAGTGCTTCACCGGGCTCAGTGAGGTCTGGACCGGCGGTGACGTCGTGCCGGCCGATGCCGTGCGGCGGGTGATCGCCACCGGTGTGTCCGTTGTGGACGGTTACGGCCCGACCGAGACGACGACTTTTGCCTCCCGGCATCGGATGTCTCGGGACGTCCCGGATTCCGTGCCGATCGGGACGCCGCTGGACAACATGCGGCTGTACGTGCTGGACGGCGATCTGCGCCTGGTGCCGCCGGGCACCGTCGGCGAGCTGTACATCGGTGGTGCCGGCGTCGCCCGCGGCTACATCGGTCGTCCGGGTCTGACGGCGTCCCGCTTCGTCGCGGATCCGTTCGGCAGCGGCGAGCGCCTGTACCGGACCGGCGACCTCGTGCGCTGGCGTGACGGCGTCGTGGAGTTCGCCGGCCGCGCCGATGATCAGGTCAAGGTGCGGGGCTTCCGTATCGAGCTCGGCGAGATCGAGGCCGTGCTGGCTGAGCACCCCGCCGTCGAACAGGCCGTCGTGGCCGTGCGAACCGATGACGGCCGCAAGCGGCTCGTCGGTTATGTCGTCGGGGAAACCGGCGGCCTCAAGGAGTTCCTGGCCGAGCGGCTGCCGGACTACATGGTGCCGGCGGCGATCGTCCAGCTCGACGAGCTCCCACTCAGCCGCAACGGCAAGGTCGACCGCAAGGCGCTGCCGGCCCCCGAACTCGCGGTCACGGCCGGCTACCTGCCGCCGCGTACGGACAACGAGCGGGTCCTCGCGGGCATCTGGGCGGAGATCCTCGGAGCCGAGCGAATCGGCGTGGAGGACAACTTCTTCGAGCTCGGCGGCGACTCCATCCTGAGCATCCAGGTCGTTTCCCGGGCCCGCGCCGCCGGCCTCAACCTCACGCCACGAGACCTGTTCGCGCACCCGACCATCGCCGGACTCGCGGCCAACGCCACTGCCGCCGTGCAGATCGTCGCCGAACAGGGCGCGGTCAGCGGCGAAGTGCCGCTGACACCGATCCAGCGTTGGTACCTGGACACCGCGGTGATGCCGGAGTCGTTCACCCAGTCCATGCGCATCGACTGGCCGCAGGACATCGACCTCCCGCAGCTGCGCGCCGCACTGTCCACTGTGGTCGCACATCACGACGCCCTGCGCATGCGGTTCCACCGCATCGACGGCCAGTGGTGGCAGCACAACGCCACCGACGAGCCGGCCGAGATCCTCGACGCCGAGATCGACCTGGCCGACGGCCCGGTCATCAGCGCGAAGGTCGTGGCCCCGAACGTCCTGGTGCTCACCGCCCACCACCTGGTGATCGACGGTGTCTCGTGGCGAGTGCTGGTCGAGGACCTTGAGGCGGCCTACCACCGCAAGGCGTTGCCGCCCAAGACAACCTCGTTCCGCAAGTGGTCCCAGCGGCTCGACAAGCACGACTTCGGCGCCGAGCTCGCGCACTGGACCGGCCTGACCGCCGACCCGACGTTGCCCACGGACGGCAACGGCCCCAACACCTTCGCCCACACGACAACACTTGTTGTCGGACTCGACGCGATCCAGACCAAGGCGCTGCTCCAGGACGTGCCGGGCGTCTACCGCACGCAGGTCGACGACGTGCTGCTGGCGGCGCTCGGCCGGGTGCTGGCCGACTGGACCGGCCGCGACCGCGTGCTGGTCGACCTCGAAGGCCACGGCCGCGAGCAGCTGTTCGACGACGTCGACCTGTCCCGCACGGTCGGCTGGTTCACCTCCATGTACCCCGTGGAGCTGACCATCGGCGGCGGCTGGGCCGACACGCTGAAGTCGGTCAAGGAGCAGCTCCGTGCGGTGCCGAACAAGGGCGTCGCCGGCCTGGTCCACGCCACCGCCGAGCCGCGGATCAGCTTCAACTACCTCGGCCAGTTCACCGACACCGGCACGCTCGACTCCTCGATCGGCCCGGACGAGCGGCGTCCGCACCAGCTCGACGTCGTCGGCGTCGTGCAGGGCGGCAAGCTGGAGCTGACCTGGCAGTACTGCACGGAACTGCACCGCGAGTCGACCATCCGCCGGCTCGCCGGCGATCTCGTGGCCGCGCTGCACGAGATCATCCGGCACTGCGCCGAGCCCGGCGCCGGCGGCCGCACGCCGTCCGACTTCCCGTTGGCCGGCCTGGCCCAGCACCAGGTCGACCGGATCGCCGGCGACGGCCGGGAGATCGAGGACATCTACCCGCTCACGCCCATGCAGGCCGGCATGGTGTTCCACGGACTGTCCCAACAGGACCGTGGCCTCTACTTCGAGCAGATCGCCTTCGTGCTCGAGGACGCGCCGGACATGCCGCGGCTGGCCGAGGCATGGCAGCGGGTGGTGGACCGGACGCCGGTGCTGCGCAGCCGGATCGTGTGGGACGGCGTGCCGGAGCCGGTGCAGGTCGTCGATCGCCACGTCAAGGTGCCGATCACCCAGTACGACTGGCGGGGCCTCAACCGCGAGGCGCTGCTGGCCGATCTGCTCGCCACGGACCGGGCCGCCGGCTTCAACCTCGCCGCCGGACCGCTGCTCCGGATCACCCTGGCCCGACTGTCGGCCACCGAGGTGCAGGTGGTCTGGTCCTTCCACCACGTGCTGCTCGACGGCTGGTCGGTGTTCCAGGTGCTGTCCGACGTGCTCGCCGCGGAAACCCCGGTGCGACGGCCGTTCTCGGACTACGTGGCGTGGCTGCGTCGGCAGGACCTCGACACCGCCGACGACTACTGGCGCGAGGCGCTGGCCGGCATCGAGGGCCCGACGCCGCTTCCGTTCGACCGCACGCCGACCACCAGCCACGACACGGCATCCACCGAGTGGGTGTCGGCGCGGCTGGATGAGCGGGCGGCCGGCCGGGTGCACGAGTTCGCCCGCAGCCGCCGGCTGACCGTCAACGCGGTCGTGCAGGGCGCATGGGCGTTGCTGCTGTCCCGCTACAGCGGGCAGGGCGACGTCCGCTTCGGGGCGACCGTGTCCGGCCGGCCGGCCGACCTGCCCGGGGCCGACGACATCGCCGGCATCTTCATCAACACCCTGCCGGTGCGGACCACTGTGGACGCGGATCTGTCCGCTGTGGACTGGCTGCACGAGATGCAGCAGGCGCAGGCGGAATCGCGGCGGTTCGAGTACGTTCCGTTGTCCCGCCTGCAGTCCCTGGCCGGTGTGCCGACGCTGTTCGACAGCGCCGTGGTGTTCGAGAACTACCCGGTCAGCTCCAAGCAGGGCATTCGCGATCTCGACGCCACGGAGGCGACGAACTACGCGCTGACGGTTGTCGGTGTGCCGGGGGAAACCCTGACGCTCGGCATCGGCTACGACCCCGAGTTGTTCGACCTCGCGACCGTGCGCCGCATGGTCGGCCATCTGGCCCGGGTCGTGGAAGCCCTGTGCGACAACCCTCGCATCGGCGATATCGACGTGCTCAGCACCGAGGAACGGGAACACCTGCTGACCGGCCTGAACGCGACCGAACGGGTCGTGGTCCCGGTGACACTGCCGGAGCTGATCGAGGCCCAGACCGCCCGCACCCCGGACGCGATCGCCGTGCTGGCCGACACCACGCTGACGTTCGCCGAGCTGGACCGGCGGGCGAACCGGCTGGCCCGCAAGCTGATCGCCGGCGGGGCCGGGCCGGAGAAGATCGTCGCGTTGGCCCTGCCGCGCTCGGTGGAGATCATCGTGGCCCAGCTCGCGGTGCTCAAGGCCGGCGCCGCCTATCTGCCGATCGACCCGGCCTACCCGGCCGAGCGCATCGAGTTCATGCTCTCCGACGCCCGGCCGGTGCTCACGATCACCATGCCGGACAGCGCGGTTCGGGGCGACATCGTGCTGGACGGCTCCGAAGCGTCCTATTCGGACGAGCCAGTGGCTCGGTCGCTCGCCCCGGCCAGCCCGGCATACGTGATCTACACCTCCGGCTCGACCGGCCGGCCCAAAGGCATCGCCATGCCGCACGCGGCGCTGTCCAACCTGATCGCCTGGGAGTGCGCGCACAGCAGCGCCAAGGCGGGCGACGCCACTGCCCACTTGTCCGCGTTTAGCTTCGACGTCTCATTCCAGGAGCTGTTTTCGACCTGGGCGTCCGGCGGGCGGCTCGTGATCGTCCCGGAGTCGGCGCGCAAAGATCTCCGCGAGCTCTTGAAGCTGTTGGCGGCGGCGCACGTGGCGCGCGCGTTTCTGCCAGTGGTGGTGCTGCACGAGCTGTGCGCGGTCGCCGAGGAGCTCGACAGCCAGCTGCCGAGCCTGCGCGAGTTGTGCGTGTCCGGCGACCAGCTCGAGATTACCCCGGCCGTACGCGCGTTCTTCCGCCGGCACCCGTTGTGCCGGCTCGAGAACCACTATGGCCCGAGCGAGACACACCTGGTAACGGTGCAGCCAATGGCGGCGGAATGCGAGG
>DASWRQ010000345.1:0-25198 GCA_036403095.1 Kutzneria sp.
GACTTCAGAAGTCGAATGTGGACCACATGTGACAAAAACACGAGAGCGGGACCCGCCTGGTGGTGGCGAGCCCCGTCTGCAACGTTGTAGATCGTCAGCCGGCGCGGACCGACATCCACTGGCGCATGGCGTGTTCCACCAGCGTGATCAGCGTCTGCTTGGTCGACTCCCGGTTCCGGGCGTCACACGTCACGATCGGCACCGACTGGTCGATGGTCAGCGCGTCCCGCACGTCGTCGATCCGGTGGTGCAGCATGCCGTCGAAGCAGTTCACCGCCACCACGTACGGCAGCTGCCGGTCGTCGAAGAAGTCGATCGACGCGAACGCGTCGGCCAACCGCCGGGTGTCGACCAGGACCACCGCGCCGATCGCGCCCCGGACCAGGTCGTCCCACATGAACCAGAACCGGTGCTGGCCGGGCGTGCCGAACAGATACAGGATCAGGTCGCTGTCCAGCGACACACGACCGAAGTCCATCGCCACCGTCGTGGTGACCTTGTTCGGCGTCGCCGAGAGGTCGTCGACGCCGAGACTGGCCTCGGTCATCACCGCCTCGGTCGTCAACGGCACGATCTCGGACACCGACCCCACGAATGTCGTCTTGCCGACACCGAAGCCACCGGCGACCACGATCTTCGCCGATGTCGTCGCCTGCCGGGCGACCTGGGGACTAGAGCCTGCGGAGCCCACTGAGCACCCTCTCCAGGAATTCAATGGACGGCCTGTCCCCCACGACCAGGCCGCTTTGGTGAATCAGGACTAGACCCATGCTGGCCATGTCACCGATGAGCACCCGGACCACCCCGAGGGGCAGCCGCAGGTGCGCCGCGATCTCCGCGACCGAGCGGGTCTCCACGCACAGACCGCAGATCGACCGGTGCTCGGCGGTCACTGCGGCATCCCTGTCACGGCCGTGGTCGCTGGTGGACACCAACGCCTCGATCGCCAGGTCGTAATCGGGCCGGGTCCGGCCACCGGTCCTGGTGTAGGGACGGACCAGCGAACCCGTCTCGACCACGGGCTCGTGCATCGCCGGGTCCGGTTCGGGTTCCGGGTCCGGTGGCTGCACGAAGTGCACCTCGTAGCCGTCGGCATCGTAGAGCGGGCCGGACATCGGGTCGGAAATGGGTCCCGACGGCGGACCGCCCCGGTAGCCGGGGTGGCTGCGCTCGCCCGGCCGCTCGTCGGCGAAGCCGAACGCGCCCCCACCCGGCATCTCCTCCGGCAGGCCGTAGGCCCCCCGGCTGCGCGGCGGACCCTCGACGAAGCCGTGCTCGCCGAACAGGTCGGCCCCCGGCCCGCCGAACAGGCCGTTGCCGTACCCGTCGATGTCGAATCGGTTCGGCACCTCGTCCAACCCGTGCTGGGGTGGGTCGTCAAGACCGTGAGCTGCCATATCGCCTAGACCTCGTCCCGCGGTGCCGAAGGCCCGACCGGCGCCGGGTGGTCGGGGTGCGTCGTGCAGCTGGTGTCGTGGCGGATCATCCAGCACCTCATCCAGCTCGTAGTGCGCGTCGTCCTCGGCTTCCGGGGCGCTCTCCGAATCGGGGTCGGAGAAACTGAAGCCCTCGGCGGCCCAGGCCTGGTAGTCGAATTTCTTACCGAACCGGCCGCCGGGTACGCCAGAACCCTTGGCCATCACTTCTCACCCCCGCCCGGGCCTATCTGCGGACCACGCCTTGCAGCTGCGCCCGTAGTTCCGGCGTCAGCTGCTGGCCGACCCGTTCGACGAGCAAGGTCATCTCGTAGGCGACCAGACCGATGTCGCAGTTGGGTGCGGCGAGGACGGACAGGCACGAGCCGTCGCTGATGGACATCAGGAACAGGTACCCCCGCTCCATCTCCACCACGGTCTGGTTGACCGTGCCGCCCTCGAAGCAGCGCGCGGCGCCCTGCGTCAGGCTGATCAGCCCGGACGACACCGCCGACAGCTGCTCCGCACGGTCCCGTGGCAGGCCGTGGGAACCGGCCAGCAGCAGGCCGTCGGCGGAGACGACGACGGCGTGCGCCACGCCGGGGACCCGGCGGACGAAGTCGGTGATCAGCCAGCTGAAACTGCCGGGCTGCTGTACAGACGCGGTAGTCACTCCTGCTCCTCGTCTTCACTGCTCTGCGGCGATGTGGACGCATCACCAGAGTAGGCGTCTATCAAAGCGTGCCGGCCACGGCGCACGCCCTGTTGGTAGCTTGACATGCGACCCCGGATGGAGTCAGCCGACCGCGGTGCGGCCGGGGCCCTCGTGGCCGGGGTCTTCGGCGCGGCCGAGCCCGGGATGAGGTGCGCCTTCGGAACCCGTTTCGGCAGGCCGGCCTGGGTCTGCGCGTCAGGGGCCTGGCTCAGCAAGGACTCAGCAGCCTGCCATCCTTCGTCGCCGGGAGATGACCATTCGTTACTCCTGGCCGCTGCCGGCCGGGCCGGCCTGGTGGGCAGGGGGGCCGAACCGTTGCGGGCCGCCGGGGTCTCCGGCTGCTGCTGGCGGGCGGGTTCGGACTCTACCGCCGCGGCGGGCGCCGGGCGCTGGCCGGACGTGGACCGCGGCGTGCGCTTGGGCAGCGACGAGGTGCCCGGCGCGGCGGCCTGGCCCTCGTTGGCCTGGCCCTCGTTGGCCTGGCCCTCGTTGGACGGCACTGCGGCCGCCGGCCGCTCAGCGGCCGGCTCGGCTGCCGGTTTCGGCTGTTCAAGGGCCTGCGTCGGCTGTTCCGGAGCGAACTCCGGCGCCTGCTCGGGCACCTCGGGCAGCTGCATCGACATGGTCGCGGTGGCCGGTCCGGCGACCGCGTCGTCGGCGCCGGCTCCGCCCTGGGTCGGCACCCCGAACGGGCCCTCGACCAGGTCCGGGGTCTCGTCCTCGACGGCCTGGAACCACTGCGACAGGACGGCCTCGTAGATCGGCAGCCGCTCGGTCGGCGCGTCCAATTCGTGATCTAGATCACGTGACGGGAACGCGCTCGCTTGCGGCTGGGCCGAGGCCGGCACGGCGGACGGCGGCGCGGCGTGGCCGTTGAGATTGCCACCGTTGAGATTGCCGCCGTTGAAAGTGCCGCTGCCGTTCGGGCTGCCGTTGACCGCGGGTGCGGGCGGCGCCTCCTCGGGCGCTTCCTGGAAGCTCGAGAACATGTCCACCGGCTGGTCGGCGGCCGAGTCCTCCAGCGACGGGAACCAGGTCGCGGTGCTCTCCTGCGGCTGCGGGGCCGGCGCCGCGGGGGCGTTCGGCGACCAGCGCGGCACGCCGGTGACGCCCAGCTCGGGGCTGCCCCCGCTGGACACGAACTGCACCGGCACGCCGGGGTCGCCGGCCGGCTCCGGCACCGGCGGCGGCTGCTCCTGCAGCGGGCTGGACGGACGGCGGGACATGCCGAACGCGTTGGCGATGCCACCGCCGACCTGAGTGGCCGGCCGCTCGCCGCCGGACGGCGGCGTGCTGACGTCGGCTCCGGGGGCCAGCACCAGCGAGCCCGGCACCACGACGAGCGCGGTCATGCCGCCCTCGATGTCCTCGTTGCCGCGCAGCCGCACCTTGATGTCGTGCCGCTTGGCCAGCCGCGCGACCACGTACAGGCCCATTCGGCGGGACACGGCCACGTCGACCTCGGGCGGGTCGGCCAGGCGCTCGTTGGTCTCGTTCACGTCCGCGGCCGACATGCCAACGCCGCGGTCGTGGATCTCGATGGCCAGCTCGCCGCGCCGCGTCTTGGCGGTGCGCACGGTGACCTTGGTGTTCGGGTCGGAGAACGCGGTCGCGTTGTCCAGCAGCTCGGCGATGAGGTGCACGAGGTCGTTGACCGCGCGGCCCTGCACGGTGAGCTCCGGGGTCGGCGCGACCTGGATGCGGGCATACTGCTCGACCTCGGACACCGCGGCGCCGACGACGTCGCCGGCCGGCACCGGCCGGGTCAGCCGGCGGCCCAGGTCGGTGCCCGAGAGAACCAGCAGGTTCTCCGAGTTGCGGCGCATCCGGGTGGCCAGGTGGTCCAGCTCGAACAGGTTGGCCAGCTGGTCCGGGTCCTGCTCGTCCTGCTCCAGCCGGTCGATCAGGCCCAGCTGGCGTTCGACCAGGGCCTGCGAGCGACGGGACAGGTTGACGAACATCGCGTTGACGTTGTCCCGCAGGAGGGCCTGCTGGGCCGCCATCCGGACCGCCTCGCCGTGCACCGCGTCGAAGGCCCGGGCCAGCTGGCCGACCTCCTCCTTGGTGTGGATCGGGACGGGTTCGACCACGCCCCTGGCCGCCTCGGCCGGGTTCGGGTCGGTGAGGATGCGCTGCACTTCCTCGGGCAGGCGGTGGTCGGCGATGTCCAGCGCGGTGCGCCGCAGCACGCGCAGCGGGCGCAGCAGCGAGCGGGCCACGAACAGGGCCGTCACCAGGGCCAGCAGCAGCGCGCCGAGCACCAGCGCCGAGTTGCGGATCGCGGAGTCCTGCGAGGTGTTGGCCAGGTTGTTCGTATCCGTCTGCAACTGCTGGAGCAGCGCCTGCTGGACCTGGTTGGTCAGGTTGACCGTCAGCGTGGAGTCGATGTCCCACTGCGTGGTGGTCAGCCCGGTGAGGTCCTGGTTGCTGGTGCCGCGGATGAGCGCGGACTCCTCCAGCTTGTTGGCGTCGTCGACGATCAGGCCGGTGACCGTGTCGTCGAAGATGCGCTGCTGGTCGGCCGTGGCCGACTTGGCGAAGTCGTTCTTGGCGGCGTCGAGTTCGGCGTCCGCGGCCAGCAGGGCGCGGTACTGGTCGAACGGGAACGTCTTGTTCTGGAAGACCTGCAGCAGGATGCCGCGCTTGCGGGAGTCCTGCTCCTTGGCCCGGGCTATCGCGTTGGTGGCCAGCTGCAGACGCACCAGGCTCGGGTCGGAGATCGTGGAGATGGCCTGCTCACCGAGGTCGAGCAGGTTCTGGATCGAGTCGCTGTAGGCGTTGAACGTCGCGCTCGCGGGGTACTTCGACTCGCCGACCGCCTTGCGCAGGTTGGTCAGGCGGGAGAGCTGGTCGGCCGCGGTGCTGAACCGCTGCTCCACATCCGTGGACAGCCCGGGACCGAGCGTGGTCACCAGGTTGCGGAACGCGGTGATGTCCTGCACCACGCGTTCCCGCTCGCGGTCCAGGCTGACCTGGTCGCCGCTGCGGTTGGCCGCGACGAACTGCGCGGTCAGGTCGCGCTCGCGCTGCAGCTGCTGCACGAGGTCGGCGACCGAGCTCTGCAGCTGCACCTGCTTGGCCAGGCGCTGGGCGTCGGTGAGGTTGGCCACGTCGGCGCGGACGCGGATGCCACCGAGGATCAGCGCGAGGATCGTCGGGATCAGCAGAACGACCAGCAGTTTGGTGCGCAGGCGCCAGTTCTGCAGGCGCCATCGCGAGCCGGTGCCGTCCGCGTTGCGGTCGACATCGCCACGGTCGGCGTTCTGTCGGATATGTGTCGTTTCGCCGCTCAAGTCCGCATCACGCTGCGCAGCCGGTCCTTCACCCTTTTCGGGGCCACCCGAACGCGCCGGACCAGCGAGGCCTGGTCGGCCGGGGCCTTTGTCTCGACGGGCCACCCTGGGCTTCCTCATTCCAGCAGCAGTGTCTCGATCCCTCCCCGGACCAAGACGGTTCCGAAGTGGGCCGAATTGCAGCACAACCACGGGGCGTAATGCCAGACGGCCCCGCCGCCTTCCTTCTCTGTGGTCCGCGCCGACCACATCCACTAGCCCAAGAAGCGTAGTGGCGGATACGTCCGACGGGAAGACTCCAGATGCACTCACGGTATCCGCCGTGGGGGATGCCTTCATACGTCCGGGTGGCTACCATCCCCGCATGTTGGTATCGATCGTGGTTTGATGCCAACGGCCCGGTTGGGGGGCCCGTAGATCAATTAATGAGGTGCGCATGGCCATCGGAGCGGTACGACGGACCGCAGCGGCGCTCGTGGGGGCGCTGGGTCTGGTCGCTTCCGCGGCCGGCTGCAGCATGCTGCCCGGATCCGGATCTTCCAGCTCGCCGAACCTGGAGCACCCGTCGCTACGGGTGGGCTACGAGGCCCAGGTCGACGTGGCTCCGCTGTACATGGCGGTGAAGAACAACCTGTTCGACAACGCCGGCCTGAAGATCGAGCTGGTGCAGGAGAACAGCGACGACGAGGCGATCAAGCAGGTGCAGAGCGGCCAGCTCGACGTCGCCTTCGCCACCCACGTGAGCTTCTTCAAGGCCGAGGCCAACGGCGCGCAGCTGGAGCTGCAGGGCGAGGCCTACCAGGCCGGCACCAACACGATGGCCCTGGTCACACTGCCCTCGCTGGGCTACAACAACCCGTCGGCCAAGCCGAACCCGAAGATCGCCGTCAACGCCGACAACGACCTGGGCGAACTGACCACCAAGTCGGTGCTGGACACCGCGGGCGTGCAGCAGAACAAGATCCAGTTCAGCACGGTCGGCTTCAACGACATGATCACCGCGCTGCAGAACCGCACCGTGGACGCGGCCTGGATGGTCGAGCCGTTCATCACCCGGGCCGAGCAGCAGCTGGGCGCGACCATCCTGACCGACGCCGCCCGCGGCGCCACCCAGGAGTTCCCGATGACCGGCTACGCCTCGGCGAAGAAGTTCGCCGACGCCAACCCGAACACCATGGCCGCCTTCCGCAAGGCGTTGCAGCAGGCCCAGGAGCAGGCATCGGACCGGCTCAAGGTGCAGACCGTGCTGAAGGACTACGCCGGCGTCGACGCCGGCACCGCCGACCTGATCTCGGTCGGCAACTTCCCGACCACGCTCAACGCCGTCCGCCTCCAGCGCGTCGCCGACATGATGGAAACGTCCGGCGTGCTGCTGAACCGCCTGGACGCGCAGTCGATGTTGCCACCGACGCAGAACAGTTGATGATCGCCAATTTCTGACGAAACGACGACGGCCGGGTCGGGATTTTTCCCGACCCGGCCGTCAAACGTTGCTGCTACGCGAATATCAAGAGCCGCTGGGCTCCACCGCGCAGTAGACCGTCTTCAGCGGAGCGAAGACCATCGCACGATCAGGCTCCGGGCAAGTCTTGGAATCCGTGGCGCCCTTCAACAGCTTGACCTGGGTGGCGTTCGGGTCGGTGCAGGGGATGGTCTTGTAGCCCATCTCCGTCTGGAGCGTGGACTGGAAGTTGTAGCACTTGCCGTCGGTGAGCACCGGGGCCAGGCACAGCTTCACGTTGTTGAGCGTGCCGGTCTCGTAGTACTCGTCATAGCCGTCCGGGCAGGTCTCCGTCGACTTGAGCACCACGCCGACCTGGTAGTTCTCCTTGCCGGAGCCGCAGTCGACCTTCTCGTAGTTGGGCTTGCTCGTGGTGCCGGTGACGCTGGCGCACTCGCCGACGGCCGTGTTGTGCGCGTCGTCGGTGCTGCTCGCCACGGTGCTGACGCCGACACCGATGACCAACCGGACGATGATCACGACCACGATCACGCCGACCACACCGCCGATGCTGGCCAGCAGCTTGCGGCCCTTCTTCGGCGGCGTGCCCATCGGGGCCTGCGGGAACGGCTGCGGCTGGCCGGGCGGGAAGTTGCCCTGCTGCGGCATCGGCCCGGTGCCCGGGACGGGACCACCGGCGAACTGCCCCTGCGGGGCCTGCGGGTACGGCTGCCCCTGCGGCTGCTGCGGGTAGGGCTGCTGCCCCTGCGGCTGCTGGGGGTACGGCTGCCCCTGGGGCTGCTGCGGACCGCCCGGTCCGGCAGGAGGCATGGGTGGAGTGCTCATGGTTCCCCTCTTGGGTCTTTCTCGTGACGAAACGCCTGGCCCCAGGCGTTGACCAACCCCCGATGCGCGGACTGTAACCAGGGCAAGGGTGTCCCGTGGGGTATTTATCGGTTGGTTATGTGACTGCGGACGCGTCGGTAATCCACCTGCCCCCGTCCACCGTGACGCACATCACATCGTAGGCTGCCGGCCGGACGGCCCCGGCGGAATTGGCAATCGGGTTCCCCCGGTTGCAACACTGGGTCTGACCACGATGTGAGGAGCACGGCCGGTGACCGACGGACCACTGATCGTCCAGTCCGACAAGACGCTGCTGCTGGAGGTCGACCACCCGCTCGCCGACGAGACACGCACGGCGATCGCGCCGTTCGCGGAGTTGGAGCGCGCGCCGGAGCACGTTCACACGTATCGGGTGACGCCGCTGGCGCTGTGGAACGCCCGCGCGGCGGGTCACGACGCGGAGCAGGTGGTGGACGCGCTGGTCCGGTACAGCCGGTACCCGGTGCCGCAGCCGCTGCTGGTCGACGTCGTGGACACGATGGCCCGGTTCGGCCGGCTGCAGCTGGTGAACAACCCGGCGCACGGCCTGACCATGGTGTCGCTGGACCGCGCGGTGCTGGAAGAGGTGCTGCGCAACAAGAAGATCAGCCCGATGCTGGGCACGCGGGTCGCGGACGACACCGTGGTCGTGCACCCGAGCGAGCGCGGCCGGCTCAAGCAGGCGCTGCTGAAGGTGGGCTGGCCGGCCGAGGACCACGCCGGCTACGTCGACGGCGAGGCGCACCCGATCGCGCTGGCCGAGGACGGCTGGCAGCTGCGCGACTATCAACGCCTGGCCGCGCAGTCGTTCTGGGCCGGTGGTTCGGGCGTGGTGGTGCTGCCCTGCGGCGCGGGCAAGACGTTGGTCGGCGCGGCGGCGATGGCCGAGGCCCAGGCGACCACGCTCATCCTCGTCACGAACACGGTCGCCGGCCGGCAGTGGAAGCGCGAGCTGATCGCCCGCACCTCGCTGACCGAGGAGGAGATCGGCGAGTACTCGGGCGAGCGCAAGGAGGTCCGCCCGGTCACCATCGCCACGTACCAGGTGATCACCCGCAAGACCAAGGGCGAGTACAAGCACCTGGAGCTGTTCGACTCCCGCGACTGGGGCCTGGTCATCTACGACGAGGTGCACCTGCTGCCGGCGCCGGTGTTCCGGATGACAGCCGACCTCCAGTCCCGGCGCCGCCTCGGGCTGACCGCGACCCTGGTCCGCGAGGACGGCCGCGAGGGCGACGTGTTCTCGCTGATCGGCCCCAAGCGCTACGACGTGCCGTGGCGTGACATCGAGGCCCAGGGCTGGATCGCGCCGGCCGACTGCGTCGAGGTGCGGGTGACGCTGACCGACAACGAGCGGCTGCAGTACGCGACGGCCGAGCCGGAGGAGCGTTACAAGCTCTGCTCGACCGCTCGCACCAAGCTGCCGGTGGTGCAGGCGATCCTGGACAAGCACAAGGGCGAGCCGACGCTGGTCATCGGGGCCTACCTGGACCAGCTGGACGAGCTGGGCGAGGGCCTGAAGGCGCCGGTGATCCAGGGCTCGACCAAGAACAAGGAGCGCGAGGAGCTGTTCGACGCGTTCCGACGGGGCGAGCTGAAGACGCTGGTGGTGTCCAAGGTGGCCAACTTCTCCATCGACCTGCCGGAGGCGTCGATCGCCGTGCAGGTGTCAGGCACCTTCGGCTCACGACAGGAGGAGGCCCAGCGGCTGGGCCGGCTGCTGCGGCCCAAGGGCGACGGCCGGCAGGCGCACTTCTACTCGATCGTCTCCCGGGACACGTTGGACGCCGACTACGCGGCGCACCGGCAGCGCTTCCTAGCCGAGCAGGGCTACGCCTACAAGATCGTGGACGCCGACGACCTGCTCGGCCCGGCCGTGCCCGAGGTCGGCTGAGCCGAAACGCTGGGAAGGGGGCTTTCCTCCACTCGCCAGTGGAGGATCGCCGCCTTCATCAAGGACCTCAGATGGTGATGATCGACATCGGGCGGTCGACGTCGTCGACCGCCCACATCAGCTCCAGGGCGTTCACCTCGGTCGTCACCACGATGGCCCGGTAAGCCACCGCGGTCGCCGCGACCACGGCGTCGAGGCGGTTGGCCTTGCCGTTGAGCGCGAAGTCGATCATGTACTCGCTGATCACACCGGAATCGTCGTTCCAGTCGGTCTTGCACGCCTTGAGCACCGTGGTCGGCTCCTTGCCGCCGAGCCGGGTGCGCAGCTCGGTGCGCACGGCCGACGGCACGATGAGCCGGCACTCGTCGAGCAGGAAGCACTTGTGCAGGGCCATGAACTTACGGTCGTTGGCCAGCGCGGCCTGCAGCGCGCCGACCGCGTAGACCACCGGCGGCCGGAACTTGCCGGTCACTGCTGGGGCGGGCGCAGTCGGGCGCGCGCAGCCTCGATGGCCTCGTCCGCGCTGGCCATCTCCGGCTTGGTCAGCGGGCTGTGCCGGCTCTCCCAGTACTCCATCGCCGTCAGCCCCTCCTGGTTGAGCACGTGGTGCTCAACGATCCGGGTGACATAGCTGGCCAACGCCAGCCGCGCGTCGTCGGCCAGCTCCTGGACCCGGGGTGCCAGGTCCTCGGGCAGCGTGATCGTCACTCGCTTGCTCGGCACGCCGAACAGTATGGCGGGCCACGGCGAACGCCGGGTGCACGCCATACCAATGGGCGGTCGGAAGTAGCCGTTCAGCGCCGTCGCAGCCAGGCCACGATCACGATGAGCAGCGCGATCGCGCCGACGGCGACCACGGCCCGCTTGGCCACGGGCGCGCCGGCCACGGCCAGGAGGTCGATGGGCTCGGCCGCCGGCGGTGGGTCGGGGGCCGGTGCGGAGGGTCGGACCGGCACCGCCTCGGCGGCCGGTTCCAGTGGGCCATCGTCGACCGGCTCCGCCTCGGCCACCGGCTCCGGTGGGCGGTTTTCGGCCGGCGCCGCCTCGGCCGGGGCCAGTTTGCCGGCCAGGCACTCGGCGAACCGGTCCAGGATCTTGCCGCCGACCTCCGTGATCATCCCCCGGCCGAACTGGGCCGGCCGGCCGGTCACGGTCAGCTCGGTGACCACCGCGGCCACGGTCCCGCCGCCATCGGCCGACAGGGTGACCTCGACGGTCGCCGAGGCGGTGCCGTTGCCGCGACTGTCCTTTCCGGACGCTTTGAGCACCGCCCGCCGGGCGTCGGCATCGGCGGACTCGAACGATCCGGTCCCCTTGTACAGCAACGTCACCGGCCCGAGCTTGACCTTGACCGTGCCGGCGAAGGACTCGCCGTCGACCGAGGTCAGCGTGGCCCCCGGCATGCAGGGGGCCACGCGCTGCGGGTCGAGCAGCGCCGACCAGACCTCGTCGATCGGCGCTGCCACCCGGAACTGGTGGGCCAACCGCACCGCGTCAGCCCCCGACCGCCATCGCCAACGCCCGTCCGGTGAGGACGCGGGCCAGCTGGCTCCGGTACTCGGCGCTGCCGTTGCCGTCGCTGCCCGGGCTGGTGCCCTCGGCGGCGTGCTCGGCCGCCGCCCGCAACACGTCCGCGCCGGCTTGCTGCCCGATCAGCGCCTGTTCGACGCCGATCGCCCGTACCGGCACCGAGGCCATGTTGGTCAGCCCGATCCGGGCGTCGGTGATCCTGCCGCCGCTGACCTGGAGCGAGACGCCGACCGCGACGATCGACCACGCCTGCGCGACCCGGTTGAACTTCTCGTAGTGCGACAACCAGCCCGTGCGCTTGGGAATCCGCACGGCCACCAACAGCTCGTCCGGGGCCAGCGACGTGGTGAAGTAGTCGACGAAGAAGTCGTCGGCCGGGATCTCCCGCCGACCGGCCGGGCCCTCGACCACCATCACCGCCTCCAGGGCCAGTGCCACCGCCGGCAGGTCGCCGGCCGGATCGGCGTGGGCCAGCGAGCCGCCGAAGGTGCCGCGGTGCCGGACCTGGGGATCGGCAACGGTTTCGGTGGCCCGCGCGAGCAGCGAGGCGTGGTCCTGGATCAGGTGATCACGGTGCACGTCGTAGTGCGTGGTCATGGCCCCGACAACCAGATTGTCGCCACCCTCCGTCACGCCGCGAAGCTCGGGCACGCGGCCCAGGTCGACCAGCATGGTCGGCGCGGCCAGCCGCATCCGCAGCACGGGCAGCAGACTCTGCCCGCCGGCCAACACCTTCGCGTCCTCGCCGGCATCGGCCAGCGCCTGCACGGCTTCGGCCACCGTGGACGGACGGGAGTACTCAAAGGCGGAGGGAATCACTGCAGGCTCCCTTCGATCGAGCCGAGTCCGCCGCCGGCCTGCCCGCCGCCGGTGTCGACGGTTTGCCCGTGCAGCGCGCCCCACACCCGGTACGGGGTGCACGGCATCTCGATGTCGTTGACTCCCAGGTGCCGCACGGCATCCACCACGGCGTTGACCACTGCCGGCGTGGAGGCGATGGTGCCGGCCTCGCCGACTCCCTTGACGCCCAACGGATTGGTCGTCGACGGCGTCTCGGTGCGATCGGTCACGAAGGACGGCAGGTCGGCCGCCGACGGCAGCAGGTAGTCGGCGAAGGTGCCGGAGGTGAGGGTGCCGTTCTCGTCGTGCACGGCCTCCTCGAACAGCGCCTGGGCGATGCCCTGGGCCAGTCCGCCGTGCACCTGGCCCTCGACGATCAACGGGTTCACGACCTTGCCGATGTCGTCGACGCACACGTACTTGCGGATGGTGACCCGGCCGGTCTCGGTGTCCACTTCGGCCGCACAGAGGTGGGTTCCGTGCGGGAACGAGAAGTTCTCCGGGTCGAAGGTGGCCTCCGAGTCCAGGCTGGGCTCGACGCCGTCGGGCAGATCGTGCGCGGCGAACACGGCCAGCGCGATGTCGGTGATGCCGGTGCCCTTGTCGGTGCCGCGCACGGAGAACCGGCCCTGGGCGAAGTCGAGATCGTCCTCACCGCACTCCAGCATGTGCGCGGCTATCTTGCGCGCCTTGGCAACCACCTTGTCCGCCGCCTTCACGACGGCGATGGCGCCGACCGTCAGCGAGCGGGAACCGTAGGTGTCCATGCCTTTGTGCGAGGACTGGGTGTCACCGTGCAACACCTCGACGTCCTCGAACGGCACGCCGAGCTGGTCGGCCACGATCTGGCTCCACGCCGTCTCGTGCCCCTGACCGTGCGGCGAGGAGCCGGTGACGACCTCGACCTTGCCGCTGGGCAGCATGCGAATCGCCGCGTGTTCCCAACCGCCGGCGCCATAGGACAATGAGCCCAGCACGCGGGACGGGGCCAGCCCACACATCTCGGTGAAAGTGGAGATTCCGAGACCCAATTGCACGGTGTCGCCACGTTCCCGGCGTTCCAGCTGTTCGCGCCGCAGACCGTCGTAGTCGAACAGCGCCTTGGCTTTTTCCGTTGCTGCTTCGTAGTTTCCCGAGTCATAGGTCAGGCCGCAAACCGTGGTGAACGGGAATTCCTCGTGCCGGATCCAGTTCTTCTCCCGCACAGCCATCGGATCAACGCCCAGCTCGGCGGCCAGCTCGTCCATCATGCGCTCGATGGCGAAGGTGGCCTCGGGCCGGCCGGCGCCGCGGTAGGCATCGGTCATCACCTTGTTGGTGAACACATTGGTGCAGCTGAACCGATAGGCCGGGATCTTGTAGATGGCGTTGTACATGAACGCGCCGAGAATGGGGATGCCCGGTGTCACCAGGCTCAGGTACGCGCCCATATCGGCCAGCAGGTCGACCTTCAGCCCGGTGATCAGTCCGTCGCGGGTGGCCGACATGGTCAGCCGCTGGATCTGGTCGCGGCCGTGGTGGGCGGCCGCCAGCGACTCGGAGCGGGTCTCGGTGTACTTCACCGGCTTGCCGAGTCGTCGGGCCAGCAGGAAGACCAGCATCTCCTCCGGCGTCACCTGGAGCTTGCCGCCGAAGCCGCCGCCCACGTCCGGCGCGATCACCCGGACCTTGTGCTCGGGCACGCCCAGCGTCAGCGCGATCATCAGCCGCAGGATGTGCGGGACCTGGGTGGACGACCACAGCGTGGTCTGCTCGCCGGTCGGGTCGCACAGCACCGACCGGGGCTCCATGAACGCCGGGATCAGCCGCTGCTGCCGGTATTTCCGCTCGATGACGATCTCGCCGGCGGCGATGGCCTCGTCCACGTTGCCGCCGGTGCCGGCCTCGGCCGAGTCGAACACCCAGAGCGCGTTCTTGTTGGTGCCCAACGACTCGTGCACCAGTGGCGCGTCGTCGGCGATCGCCGCCTCCATGTCCAGCACCACCGGCAGCTCGTCGTAGTCGACGTCGATGGCCTCCAGGGCGTCGTGCGCCTCGGCCGACGACCGGGCGACCACGATCGCCACCGCCTCGCCGGCGTAGTTGACGGTGTCGACGGCGATCGACGGGTGCGCCGGGGTTTTCATGTCGGGGGTGATGGCCCACGCGCACGGCAGGCTGCCCTGCTCGGCGGCCAGGTCCGCGCCGGTCACGACGGCCAGCACGCCGGGCATGCTCTTCGCCGCTTCAACGTTGACCGACGTGATTCGCGCGTGCGCCACCGGGCTGCGCAGGATCGCCATGTGCAGCAGGCCGGGCAGCGTGATGTTGTCGGTCCAGCGGGTACGGCCGGTGATCAGGCGGGCGTCTTCCTTGCGGCGCCGGGACTTGCCGACCTCCGGCTCGGCGGTGGCGGTCATTCGCCACCTGCCACGGTCTCGTGTTCGCGGTCGGCTTCCGTCGCCGGCTTGAGCCGGTGCGCGGCGTCCTGGACCGCTCGCACGATGTTCTGGTAGCCGGTGCAGCGGCAGAGGTTGCCCTCCAGGCCGTGCCGCACGGTCCGCTCGTCCGGATCGGGGTCGTCGGCCAGCAGGTCGATGGCCTGCATGATCATGCCCGGCGTGCAGAATCCGCACTGCAGGGCGTGGTTGTCGTGGAACGCCTGTTGCACGGGATGCAGCTGGCCGTCCCGGGCCAGTCCCTCGATGGTGGTGACCTCACAGCCGTCGGCCTGCACCGCCAGCATCGAGCACGATTTCACGCTGTGCCCGTCGACGTGCACCGTGCAGGCCCCGCAGTTGCTGGTGTCGCAGCCGACGACGGTGCCGGTCTTGCCCAGCGTCTCCCGCAGGTGCTGCACCAGCAGTGTTCGCGGCTCGACCTCGTCGGTGTAGCCCACCCCGTCCACGACCATGGTGATACGCATGTCGCCTCCAGGCAGCGCCGAACCCGGCGGGCGGCCCACCACCGCGTCGTGACCGGGCTCACAGCCCGAGCCTGCTCCGCTCACCCAACGGAGACAACCCTTCGCGCAAATACGGACCGTGCGGCGGATTCCCACCGCACCTGCGCGTCACCGAATGTCACAGCGTCAAAGTCGAGCTCAGCCGGAGCGGTGGATGGGGCCGGCGGAGTGGGCCAGGCGGTCGCCGCGGCCGCCCCAGCGCAGCGCGATGATCTCGGCGGCGATCGACACCGCGGTCTCCTCCGGGGTCCGCGCGCCGAGGTCGAGGCCGATGGGCGAGGACAGCCGTTCGAGCTCCTCGTCGGTCAGGCCGGCCTCCCGCAGCCGGGCCAGCCGGTCGTCGTGCGTGCGGCGGGAGCCCATCGCGCCGACGTAGGCGACATCCAGGCGCAGGGCCACTTCCAGCACCGGGACGTCGAACTTCGGATCATGAGTGAGGACCGCGACCACCGTGCGGTGATCGATCTTGCCCTGCTCGGCCTGCTGCACCAGGTAGCGGTGTGGCCAGTCGACGACCACCTCGTCGGCGTCGGGGAAACGGCCCTTGGTGGCGAACACGGCCCGCGCGTCGCAGACCGTGACCCGATAGCCCAGATACGCCCCGAGCCGGACCATGGCGGCGGCGAAGTCGATGGCGCCGAAGACGAGCATGCGCGGCGGCGGCTCGAAGGAGTTGACGAACACGGCCATGCCCTCGCCCCGACGCTGGCCCTCCGGGCCGTAGTGCAGCAACCCGCTGCGGCCGCTGGCCAACATGCCACGGGCGTCGTCGGTGACAGCGTCGTCGATCCGGGCGGAGCCGAGGTCCCCGGCACGACGGTCGGCCCACACCACCAGGTGCCGGCCGATCAGCGCCTCGTCGGGATGCTCGACCACGGTCGTGACGGCCACCGGCTCCTCGGCCCGCACCGAGGCGACCACGTCGGCCAGCTCGGGGAAACGCTTGCCGTCCACCCGTTCCACGAAAACGTCGAGAATGCCGCCGCAGGTCAGGCCGACCGCGAAGGCGTCGTCGTCGCTGACGCCGTAGCGCTGCAACACCGGCCGCCCGTCGGCGATCACCTGCTGTGCCAGCTCGTACACCGCGCCCTCGACGCAGCCCCCGGACACACTGCCGGCGACCTGGCCGTCGTCGGCGACGAGCATGGCCGCCCCGGGCTGGCGCGGCGCCGACCGGAAGGTGGCCACGACCGTGCCCAGCGCGGTCGGCCGACCTTCCTGCCAGTTCTCGTCGACCTTGTCGAGCACGTCACGCACGCCGCACCTCCGTCAGCAGTTCGTCCAGCGTGGCCAGGCTGTGCCCGGCGAGCAGCCGGTCGACGTGCGGCAACGCCGCGCGGATACCGGACTGTACCGGGGCATAGCCCGGACGGCCGACATGCGGGTTCACCCACAGGACGGCATGGGCGAGGCGGCGCAGCCGGGCCAGTTGCTCGCCGAGCAGCGTCGCGTCGCCGCGTTCCCACCCGTCCGAGAAGACCACCGTGACGGCCTGCCGCGCCAGCCCGCGCTGCCCCCAGCGATCAAGAAATACCCGTAGGGTCTCGCCGAGCCGGGTGCCGCCGGCGAAATCGGGCACCGCTCGGGCCGCCGCCTTGAGGGCCTGCTCCGGATCGCGCATCCGCAGCTGGCGACTCACACGAGTCAGGCGGGTGCCGAGCGTGAAGGCTTCCGTGCTCGGCGGGGATCGTCGGACGACGGCATGGGCGAACCGCAGCAGTGCGTCGGCGTACGGGGTCATCGAGCCGGAGATGTCGATCAGCAGCACCAACCGCCGCGGCCGCAAGCGCTTGCGGCGATAGCGCAGACGGACCGGCTCGCCGCCGTATCGCAGCAGCTCACGCAGGGTTTCGTCGGGATCGAGCCGGCCGGCGCGGGACCGGCGCGTACGGACACTGCGCCGCAGCGGCGGATCGGTCCGCAGCGTGGCCATCAGCTCCCGCAGCGCGGCCCCGTCCAGCGCGGTGACGTCCCGCCGGCGCAGCACCTCGGTGTCGCTGGCGGCCACGTTCAGCTCCGGCACCTCGGCGTCGCCCTCTCCCGACACCGGCGCCACCAGCGGGGCACTGACGGTCGTCCGCCGACGGCTACGGCCGTTGCCCATGGCGCTGGTCGGGACGTTGCCGAACCAGGCGGCGAACGCCGCGTCGTAGTGGGGGATGTCGTCCGGCTCCGCGCACAGGCTCACCCGCCCCGCCCAGTACACCTGGCTCGGCACGGCCAGGTCGACGTGGCTGAGCGCCGCCAGGTACGCCTGCACCCGGACCGGGTCCGCCCGCAGCACGGCGGCGAATCCCGCCAGGCCGGGCAACGGGTCCGTCATCCTCGAATAATGCGACTCAGGCCAGCAGCGCGTCCAACCCCTTGGCCACCACCCGGTCGGCGTCCTCCCGGTACTTCAGCACCGCGCCGAGCGTGATCGCCGCCGACTCCACGTCCAGGATCGGCCGGTCCAGGGCCAGCAGCGCCTGGGCCCAGTCCAGCGACTCGGCCACGCCCGGCGGCTTGAGCAGCTCCGCCGCGCGCATCCGGGACACCGCGGTGGCCACCTGGGTCGCCAGCGACTCCGTCAGCGCCGGCAGCCGCCGCCGCAGGATCGCCACCTCGCGGGCCAGGCCCGGATGCTCGAGCCAGTGGTACAGGCAGCGGCGCTTCACGGCGTCGTGCACCTCGCGGGTCCGGTTCGAGGTCAGCACCACCACCGGCGGCTCGTCGGCACGGATCTCCCCCAGCTCCGGGATGCTGACCGCGTGCTCGCTGAGCACCTCCAGCAGGAACGCCTCGAACTCGTCGTCGGCCCGGTCGATCTCGTCCACCAGCAGCACGCAGCCCGGCGTCTCCAGGGCCTGCAACAGCGGCCGCGCCAGCAGGAACCGCCGCGTGTACAGCTCGGCCTCAGCGCCATCGGTGTGCCCCTGGGCCTCCAGCGCCCGCAGGTGCAGCAGCTGACGCGGGAAGTCCCAGTCGTACAGCGCGCGGGCGGCGTCGATGCCCTCGTGGCACTGCAGCCGGATCAGGGTCGTGCCCATGGCGTCGGCCAGCGCCTTGGCCAGGGCGGTCTTGCCGGTGCCGGGCTCGCCCTCGCAGAACAGCGGCCGACCCATCCGCAGCGCCAGAAAGGCGGCGGTGGCCAGGCCCTCGTCGGCGAGGTAGCCCACCCGGTCCAGCGCCGCGGCCAGCTCACCCGGGGTCTCCATGGTGTGCAGGGTAGGCCCATATCGGGGTCGAACCAGGGACGAACCCCGATGGCACCGGGCCGCCGCGCCGGCAGTCTTGGGGTCATGACGACGAACAACATCCTGAACGAGGCCGGCGACAAGATGAAGACCTTCCGCCGCAGCCGGGAGAACCGAATGCTGGCCGGCGTGTGCGGCGGGGCCGCCGAGCTGCTCGGCGTGGACGCCGCGATCCTGCGCGTCGGCATCGTCGTCGGCACGGTGTTCTTCGCCGGCGCCGGCGTTGTCCTCTACGCGGCCTGCTGGCTGCTCGTGCCCGAGGCGGACAGCGAGTGACCTTCGATTCGTGGCCAGGAACTGTGGCCGAGCCATGCAGGGCCTTCGAGGGGTAGGCCCCGCATGGCTCGTATGAGCGGTGCTCGCGAGCTAGGCCGCGTCCCGCTTGTCCACTGTGGCCACGACCCGGTTGCGGCCGGTGCGTTTGGCCCGGTACACGGCCGTGTCCGCGGCCAACAACAACCGCTCCATCGTCGTGCCGCTGCTGTGGTGCACGGCGACACCGATCGAACACGACAGTCCGGCGATTGGCACCCCGTCCTGAGGGGCCATCACGTACAGCGCGCCGACCGTCTTGCGGATCCGTTCGGCGACCACGAGCGCGCCGGCCTCGTCGACGCCGGGCAGCAGCACCACGAACTCCTCGCCGCCGAACCGGCCGACGGCGTCGTCCGCGCGCACCTGACCTTTCACCGCGGTGGCAACGGATTTGAGCACCGCGTCGCCGGCGAGATGCCCGTACGTGTCGTTCACCCGCTTGAAGTGATCGAGGTCGACCATCAGCACGCCGACCGTCGCGCGCCGATCCTGCTTGCTGCGGGCCAGTTCCTGCGACGCGATGTGGTGCCAGGTGACCGCGTTGAGCAGCCCCGTCTTCACGTCGATGGTGGCCGCCGCCTCCAGCTCCTTGACCAGCACGCTGCGGTGCAGCACGACGATCGGGCAGAACAGCAGCACCGTGAACAGCGGCTGGTAGACCAGGGTCAGCGCGGTCAGGCCGCCGAGGCAGAGCGTGGTCAGCTCCAGGGCGTTGTCGTCCCAGCTGCCGAACAGGTCGGTCAGCGGGGCGTTGCCCCGGTGCCGGAGGTTGATCGACACGGCCAGCAGCAGCGCGTCCACCAGCTCGAAGGTCAGCCCGCCCAGCAGGCAGGCCAGCGTGACGCTCCAGCTCCACGTCGGCAGCGACTCGGCCAGCGGCACCCCGGCGACGGTGCTCGCGGCCAGGCAGGCGACGATCGCCGCGCTCGCGCCGAACACCGTGCGGTGCAGGGAGACGTTGCGCAGGTGCTGCCAGATCCGCAGCCACATGTGCGTGTACAGCGCGACGCAGAGCAGCGCGACCAGCTGCGGCGGCAGCATCAGCACCGCCGGGATCAGCCAGATCGACGTCATGTTGATGTGCGTGGAGCCGCTCATCCGGCGGCGGTCGCGCTCGATCCGGCGGGACAGCTCGGCCTGCACCATGCCCAGCGCCAGCAACAACCCGAAGCGCAGCAGCGCCACATCGGTGATCGAGCCGCGGGTGAACGAGGCCAGCGCCGCCACCAGAGCGATCGCCTCCACCAGCACGGCGTAGGCGATCCAGCGGGCCGGCAGCGCCCACAGCGCGAATCCGGCCATACGGTCTATGAGCCCGTAACGATCGACCCCTTTCGGAGAGGGTCTGGACTGGCTCATACTTGACACGTCGCCCCCTTTTTTTTCGACCGCCTCGTCCAGTGTTCAACCGGGCCCGGTTGATTCGCTAGGTTCATCCGGGTGAGTTCGCAACCGTGATCGGGAGGTTCGCCATGACCGCAACACGAAAGACGCGCGACTAGCTCCTCCGGGTGTCCGCGCCGGATTCCGGTGCGGGCAGCCAGATATCCGGCCGGCTGGTGGTGGCGCGTCGCCAGGCCACCGCCACCGGTGCCGCAATGAGCAGCCCGAACAGCCCAAACCAGCCCACCGCATTCGCCGCGCCGACACGGTCCGCGACCAGTCCGGCCACGAATGGGCTCAACCCCTGTGCGGCCATCATTCCCGCATATGCCAGACCCAACACCTGACCGCGCACGGAATCGTGCACTCCCCGAACTATCGACGCGGTTGTCTGCATGTAGGTGGCCGTGCCGAATGCGCCGGCGACGACGAATAGCACGGCCGACTCGATCAGTCCGGGATGGAGCAGGCACAGCAGCAGCGGCACGCCGGCGGCCACGCACATCAGGGCCAGCCCGCGGGCCTGCGCGGCGCCCGGCACGAACCGGCCGAACACGAACGCGCCGATCACACTGCCCACCGGATCGGCCGCCAGCAGCAGGCCGAGCGTCGCGGTGGTGCCGCCGAGCTGGTCGTTGTACGGGCCGGCCAGGCCCTCGTACACGATGAACACCCCGGTCAACCAGCCGATCAGCAGCAACGCCCGCAGGCCGGGATCGTTGCGTAACAAGGAAAAGCCGCCTGGAGTGGCCCGGTGGGCCGGGTTGAGCGCGGCCGGCCGGGCCCGCACGCCGGCCCGCAGCAGCAACGCGGAGACCAGGAACGACAAGGCATCCAGCGACAGCGCCCAGTACGGGCCGATCACCGCCAGCAGCAGGCCGCCGCCGGCGAAACCGAGCACCTGGGCCGACTGGTTGGTGATGTTGCGTATCGCCATGCCGGCGAGAAAGTCCTGCTGCGGCAACACATCCGCGTACAGCGCCGCCTCGGCCGCGCGGAACGGGGCGTTGAGCAGCGACACGCCGGCCACCAGCACGCACAGCACCGGGAAGGGCATGCCCGGCACGGCGACCGGCGCGATCATAGCCGCCCGCAACAGATCCGCGGTCAGCAGCACCCGGCGGCGCGGCAGCCGGTCGGCCAGCCCGGACAGGAAGACGCCGCCGACGAAGGACGGCACCAGGGTCAGCGCGAAGGTCAGTCCGGTCAGCGCGGCCGAGTGCGTGCTGCCGTACACCAACACGACCAGGGCCACCCGGGCCAGCTGGTCGCCGACCATGGACAGCCCGCCGGCGGCCCAGATCGCCCTGAACTCGGCGACCGAGAAGGCCGCCCCGAACCGTCCCGCCATCCGCACCGCCCCCACCGTCCGTGCTGGCACGGTAGCGAGTGGTGAACGCGACGGGTGGTGCTCGCGGGCTTTTCACCCGCGTCGCCTAACGCGGGCGGCCCGGCACCCCTGGCCGGGTCTGCCACGGGTGCGGCCCGGCCAACGGCCGGTACTCCACACCGATCGCGTCCAGCCTGGGCAGATGCTCCTCGGTCAGCCGCCGGGTGAAGTCGGCCAGGTCGCGCCTGCTCCGTTCGGTCCAGACCACCTCGGCGAACGCCGACAGCCGCGGGAAGGCCGCGTAGTCGACGCGGCGCGGCGAGTCCAGGTGCTCGGTCCAGACGTTGGCCTGCGCGCCGAGGACCCGTTTGACGGCATCGCCGGTCAGGTCGGCCGGGATCGGGTCGTACTCGTACACATCGGACACCGTGTGGACCGTGCCGACCGGGATCGGCTCGTCGCGACGGTCGGACTCGCGGTGGTCCAGGTACACCTTCTGCTCCGGGCACATCACCACGTCGAAGCCCGCGTGCGCGGCGTCCACACCGGCCCGCTCACCCCGCCACGACGCGATCACCGCGCCGCCGGGCAACGGCCCGACCTCGGCGATCTCGTCCCAGCCCATGGCGCGACGTCCATGGGTGCCAAGGTGTTCGGCGATCTGGCGGATGAACCAGCCGTGCAGTTCCGGCACGGTTCTCAGGCCCCGCCGGTCGGCCTGCTCCTGCGTCCACTGCACCGTCGGCACCTCGTCGCCGCCGACGCAGATGATCTCCGACGGGAACACGTCGACCAGCTCGTCGAACACGTGTCGGTAGAAGTCCACAGTGGAGTCTTCGGTGTTGAGCACGTTCTCGTTGACGCCCCACAGCGGCCACACCGGCAGCGGGTGGTCCAGGTTGCCCAGCTCCGGATAGGCGGCGATGGCCGACTGGCTGTGGCCCGGGATGTCGATCTCCGGCACCACGACGACGTGCCGGCGGGCCGCGTAGGCGACCACCTCGCGCAGGTCGTCCTGGGTGTAGAAGCCGCCGTGCGGGCGGCCGTCGGTCGCGTCGTCGGTGCGGACGCCGACCCGCGATCCCTCGCGCCAGCCGCCGATCTCGGTCAGCTTCGGGTAGCGCCTGACCTCGAACCGCCAGCCCTGGTCGTCGGTCAGGTGCAGGTGCAGCCGGTTCATCTTGTGCGCGGCCAGCAGGTCGATGAACCGCAGCAGGCCGTCCTTGGGCATGAAATGCCTTGCCACATCGAGCAAAGCGCCGCGCCAGGCGAAGCGGGGCCGGTCCTCGACCACGCCGCACGGGAGCGACCACTGCGTGTTCCCGATGGGCGCGCGGCGAAACGCCGCCGGCCCCAGCAGCTGCCGGACCGACTGCGCCGCATGGCAGGCCGCTTCCTCGTTCTGGGCCTCGACCAGCACGCCGTCCGGGAACACCCGGATCAGGTGGCCGTCGAGCCACGGCACGAGGCGGAACCGGATCGTCGGGTCCGCCGCCGGCCGCAGCGGCAGTCCCGTCGCCGCCACCAGCACCTCGCGCAGCCACGTCACCGCGGCCGGGTCACCGTCCAGAGTGGTGTTCGCGTCCAGCGGCAGCCTGCCGCCGGTGGCGTCCACTCGCGACGGTCGGGGCAGCAACGTCTCGAAACCTGGCACGCCGGGGATGCTAAGCGACCCCCGCGGTCCAGACCAGCGCCTTCCGACACCCCGCCAAAATCCCCACATGTGGACCACATTCGACTTCGGGAGTCGAATGTGGTCCACATGTGGGGAAAAAGTCAGGCGCGGATGAGGGTGGCCCAGGTGGCGACGGCGGCGGCGGCGACCGGATAGTCCCAGCCACCGGGGCGCACGGCGCTGCCGACGTGGAAGCTGCGCAGGCCGTCGGCCCGCAGCCCCGGGACCTGCTCGGCGCGCAGCCCGCCGCCGGCCATCACCGTCATCCCGTCGGCCTCCTGAAGGGCGGCCAGCTTGCGCAGCACCGGCAGGCCGTCGGCCACGCCCTTGCCGCTGCCGGCGGCCAGCACGGTGTCGGCGCCGAGCGCCACCACGTCCTTCCACGCGGCCAGCGGGTCGGCCGAGTTGTCCAGGGCCCGGTGGAAGGTGAAGCTGCAGCCGTCCAGCTCGTCGATCACGGCCTGGCAGGTGGCGACGTCCACGGCGCCGGCCTCGGTCAGCCAGCCCAGCACGAACTCGGTGACGCCGACGTCCCGCAGCGCGATGGCCTCGGCCCGGAGCTGGTCGAGCGACCAGGGCGCGAAGCCGGCCTCGTCGCGCAGCATGGCGCGCACCGGCAGGTCGGTGGCGGCGAGCACGCGGCGGGCGGTGGCCACGGCGGGGGTCAGCCCGTCCGCGGCCATGTCGCTGACCAGCTCGAGCCGGTCCGCCCCGCCCTCCTGGGCGGCGTGCGCGTCCCGGGCGTCGAGCGCGATGACTTCCAGCAGCAGGTCCGGCATGGTCTAGACCATAGGGCCAACGAGGCCGTGATCACCACTGCCGATCAGGCACGATCGCGGCGCTCGAGAAAATTTTCTCAACCGGTGTATCTCCGAGCCCGAGATCGACTCCTGTCCTGATGTCCGACCCGTTGACCCACGCCATGGGCAACGGAAAGGGCGGACCAGGCGTCCCACCGACGCCGGTCGGGGGTGGCAGGACCGCCATGGGGGTGGTGGTTCCGCCAGGTCAGTACACGCGCGACAGGCGTCGGCCCGAGGGTGCCGGCCGACCCGGTGTCGAGGGGGCATCGGTTCGGTCGCCAGGGCCGGCATCGGTCAGCGTGCCGGACCCTTCACGTCAGCGGGGGTGTGAAGGGTTCACGGGCCGGAGGCGACTACGCCGGCGTCGGACGGGGAGACCCGACGCCGGGCCGCCAAGTCGCTTCCGGCCCTTTCGCGCGCCCGTCTGGTCGCAGGCCCCCGCCTTGTTGATCACACGCTGGTGTGTATCTAGTCCGATCGTGCGATCCCTTGTTAAATCGTTGCGCTGTTCGAGGTGACTCGGCGGCACAATGAGCACGCATGGTGAACCGGGTGGGGCCGGACCACCGTGTTGCTCCACGACAGGACGCGGCCGCACGGGGGACACGGCGTGGTCGGCGTCACCGGGGAACACCAGAGGGGACGACTCATGAGCACCACGGACGACCGGTCGACCAGCACTCCGGACGCTCTCGACCCCATCACGGTCGATGAGGTCGAGCAGGCCCTGACCGCCGTGCGGCACGGCGGCGAGACCACCGACGGCGGTATCCCGCAGGCCGAGACCACCAAGCCCGGCGAGGTCGCGCACCTCGACGCCGGCGCTGCCACCCACGGCGGTGTGGCCCGCCCGCACGGCGGCATCCCGCAGGCCGAGACGACGAGGCCGGACGGCATGCGCCCGCTCGACGGCGGCATCGGGCAGCCCGAGACCGAGAACCCGAACCGGGGCGGCGTCGCGCACCCCAACGGCGGCATCCCGCAGGCGGAGACCGTCCACCCGTGAACAGCGACGGTCGCGGCGACGGCTCCCGCCGCCGCGGCCGTTTCGTTATCGTTTCGTGAGTATCTGAGCCCGAGCTCGCCGCTCTTCATGACGTCGGGACCCGTCCGGGGTCCGCCGAAGTGAATGGGGCGGCGGTGGCAGCACACGGAAACACGCCGGGGGGCGTGGCCGTCATCGAGCACGATTGGCCCATCTGGGTGTGGAGAACTACACCGGGTAGGGCAGGATGCAGGCACGGGGTGCGTCCCCGTGGCAGGGGGACCGGGGCGCGCCGACGTACCTCAGACCCGGAGGTGCATCGAATGGCCGTAGACACGTGGGACGGCTTGACCGGCCACGACCCGTGGGAGGGGCTGACCGGTCACGACCGCCACGCGGCGTGTCTCGTAGCGGCCAGAGCCGGCAACCGCAAAGCGCTCGACGTGCTGGTCGCCGACCTCACGCCGCTGGTCTGGCATGTCACGCGCAGCCAGGGGCTGGACAAGGTGCACGC
>DASWRQ010000346.1:0-19080 GCA_036403095.1 Kutzneria sp.
AGTCGAATGTGGTCCACATGTGGCGGCAAAAAGGGGGGTCAGCGGGAGAGGGCACGGAGCTGCCAGCGTTGGCGGCGGTACTGGTACACCGCGTAGAAGATGGCCGCGGCGCCGATGACCAGGCCGGCGACGACCAACGGCCAGCTGTTCAGCAGGCCGCCGAGGATGATCGGGACGACGCCGAACAGCCCGGCGACGCCGCCGAGGAAGGCGGCGTTGCGGGGGGCGGTCCAGATCCACTCCCGGCCGGACTGGGTCTCGGCCAGCAGCGAGCGGGCGGCGGCCAGCAACTCGGCGTCGTCGGTGCCGGACAGGGCCACTCGACGGGCCAGGTCCTCGCACTGCTCCAGCTGCCTTTCGTCGCCGATGAGCAGGCGCCCGTCACCGGTTTCGGTCCGCACCTCGACGGTGCGGGCGAGCAGCGCCACGGCCAGGTAGTAGCCGATGACGGGATCGCCCTTGCGGGTACGGGCCAGCACGTCCAACTCGGCGACGGCGGTGTCGGCATGGCCGGTGGCGGCCCGCACGAGGGCCAGGCCGAGCACGGCCAGGATCGACAACGGCGCCACCACGAGGGCCCGCTGGAACTGAGACTCGGCGGCGACCCAGTCGCGATGGGCCACATGCACGTCGCCGAGGGCCACATAGTCGTTGCCGTCGCCGCGGACCCGGCACGCCTCCTCGAACAGCCGCTGGGCCTGCTCGAGGTCGCCGGCCTCCATGCGCAGCCAGCCCTGCGCGAACGGATCGTCCGGACGCGACGACCGCAGCCCCGTCGGCACCAGCCGCCACTTGGTGGAGATGTCCACCCACTCCCGGCTGGCCTGCCAGTCGTTGCCCATCCGCGGCCCTCGCTCAGTAGGCTTGGTTCGGCTCGCATTCTTCCGGACGGGGAGGGCCGTGCGCACTCCACTACAGCTGGCGCTGGTCGCGGCCGTCGGCTACCTGGTCGCGGGCAGCCTGGTCGGCGTGTCGCTGCTGGCCGCGCACGGCAGCACCGCGGTCGCCGGCATCCCGGCGGCCGCCCAGGTCGCGCCGACGTCCAGCCTGGCCGGTCCGGCGGCGGGGTTTCAGCAGGTCAGCGGCCCGTCCGGGCTGGTGACGGCGGTGCCCAACGGCTGGCAGATCAGCCCCATCCGCAACGGCTTCCAGGCCGACGACCCGCAGCACGGCGGGGCCGGCGGCCGCTTCGTGCGCTACCAGGGCGTGGCCGGCGAGGCCGACCTCTACACCTGGCTGACCGCCTACGAGAAGCAGTCCTGGTCCACCCAACCGGGGTACCAGCGCGTCCAGATGAACCAGCGGAAGTTCCAGGACAGCCCGGCCGTGCTGTGGGAGTTCACCTACAGCCTCGACGGCCAGCCGCGGCACGTGAAGATCCTCTACTGGAACGCCAAGGGCATCCAGTACGACGTCTACGCCTCGGCGCCGGTGGCCGACTGGGCGCAGACCTCGCCGTTGTTCGACTCGATGGTCGCCAGCTCCTCCGTGCAGTGACAACGCTGCCTGGATCAGCTCCTCCGAGCGGTGGCGAATCGCGGTGTGCCAGGCAGATCCAGGTGGTCGACCACGTCCGTGAGCACCCGCCGCGAGGCCAGCAGCGCGGGCACGGACTCGCCCTGGGTGTCGTCGTGCTCGATGGCGACGCCGCCGCCGGACACGAGCAGGCGCGCGGCCAGCGTGACAACGTGCCGGATGACGTCGAGACCGTCGCCGCCGGAGAACACGGCCTGCACCGGATCGTGGTCGGCGACCTCGGGCGGCACGACGGTTCCCATTGGCACGTAAGGGGGATTGCACAGCACGAGGTCGACGGAACCGTCCAGTTCGGACAGTACGCCGGGCGTGGTGACGTCGGCGGCGTGCAGCCGGATCGGGGTGTCGCCGGCGGCGGCCTGCTTGTCGGCGTTGCGCCGAGCCCAGGCCAGCGCGGAGCGGTCCATCTCCACCGCGTGCACGACGGCGTCGGGCCGGGAATGCGCCACGGCCAAGGCCAACGCCGCGGAGCCGGTGCACAGGTCGACCACCACCGGGTTGGTTTTCCCTTGCAGGACAGTCAATCCCCATTCCCACAGCAGCTCGGTCTCCGGCCGTGGAATGAAAACGCCGGGCCCGACGTCCACCGTGATCGGTCCCAGCGGGGCCCAACCCAGTAGGTGCTGCAAGGGAATCCGCTTGGCCCGCTGGTGCACGAGCTTGCCGATGCCGTCGATCACCTGCGGGTCGACCAGCGGCACCAACGGCAGCTTCAACCGCTGGACGCCGACCACGTGCGCGGCGATCTCCTCGGCGTCGAAGCGCGCGCTGTCGATGCCGGCGGCGGACAGGATCCGCTCGGCGTCGAGGATGGCCAGCCGCAGCGGCTGGCGGTGGCGCACGTCAGCCATTGCTGCCGACCGAGGCCAGCCGCTCGGCCCGGTCGGCCTCGGCCAGCGCGTCCAGCAGCGGGTCGAGCTCGCCGGCGAGCACCAGGTCCAGGTTGTGCGCCTTGAAGTTGATCCGGTGGTCGGAGATCCGGTTCTCCGGGAAGTTGTACGTGCGGATGCGCTCCGAGCGGTCCACCGTGCGGACCTGGCTGCGGCGGTTGGCCGACGCGTCCTGCTGCGCCTTCTCCTCGGCCAGGGCCTGCAGCCGGGACTTCAGCACCTCCATGGCGCGGGCCTTGTTCTGCAGCTGGGAGCGCTCGTTCTGGCAGGACACCACGATGCCGGTCGGCAGGTGGGTGATGCGGACCGCCGAGTCGGTGGTGTTGACGCTCTGGCCGCCGTGCCCGGACGAGCGGAACACGTCCACCCGCAGGTCCTTCTCGTCGATCTCGACGTCCTCGACGTCCTCGACCTCCGGGTAGACCAGCACGCCGGCCGCCGAGGTGTGGATGCGGCCCTGCGACTCGGTCACCGGCACCCGCTGCACGCGGTGCACGCCGCCCTCGAACTTCAGCCGCGCCCAGACGCCGTCGAGGTCGTTGCCCTTCGACTTGATCACGAGCGTGGCGTCCTTGTAACCGCCGAGGTCCGAGTCGGTGGCGTCGAGCATCTCGGCCTTCCAGCCGTGCTTCTCGGCGTAGCGCAGGTACATCCGCACCAGGTCGGAGGCGAACAGGGCCGACTCCTCGCCGCCCTCCCCCGACTTGACCTCCATCACGATGTCGGACCCGTCGTGCGGGTCGCGCGGCAGCAGCAGCTCGGTCAGCTTCTGCTCCAGCTCGGGGACGCGCGCCCGCAGCTCGTCGGCCTCGGCGGCGAACGTCGAGTCCTCGCCCGCCAGCTCCTCGGCCGCGCTGATGTCGTTGCGCACCTGCTCCAGCTCGCGGATGATCCGCACCGCCGGCGTCAGCTCGGCGTAGCGACGCCCGAGCTTGCGTGCCGTCGCCTGATCGGCGTGCACCGAGGGGTCGGCGAGCCGCTCCTCCAGCTCGACGTACTCGGTCAGCAGCGCCTCAAGGGCCTCAGGGACGGGTCTGGTCACACTGCCTAGTCTGCCTAACGGCCGGAGCCGCCACCCGGTCGGGCCAGCGCGACGGCCTCCAGCTGCGAGCCGACCTCCAGCTTGGCCAGGATGGAACGGATCTGGCTGCGCACGGTGGCCACCGACACGACGAACTCCTCGGCCACCTTGGCGGCCCGCTGACCTGCGGCAAGGCGGTCCAGGACCTCGCGCTCACGGGCGGTCAGCCGGTCGAGCAGCCGGGTGCGGTCCTGGTCGCCACGGTTGAGCTCGTACAGCTCACGGCGCTCCTGCTCGGTCAGCATGGACCTGCCGTGCACCGCCGCGGCGGCGGCCTGCACGAGCTGCTCGAACGGCGCGGTCTTGGACACCCAGCCGATCGCGCCGGCCACCACGGCGGCGGCGATCCGGTTGCGGCTGGACGATCCGGTCAGCACCAGCACCCGCCAGCCGGCGGCCTTGAGCGGCAGCACCAGATCGGCGCCGTCGACGTCCAGGCCGAGGTCCATGTCCAGCAGCACCAGCCCGCGCTGGTCCCCGGACTCCGCATCGGCGATGATCTCCGCCTCGGACGTCACGGGGCAGCGACGGGCCGGAATGCCCTGTCCCCGCAACGCCAGCACCAGTGCGGTGGCCACGATCGCGTGATCGTCGATCACCAGAACGGGTGGCTTCATCACGGGCGGCCCGCAGGCACGGCCAGGGCCGCGACGGTGCCGTGGCCGTCGGCGGCGGGCCGCAGCGACAGCGATCCGCCGGACGCGCCGACCAGCTGCTGGCTCAGGTGCAGGCCCAGGCCGCTGCCACCGCGGGACTGGTCGTGCACGCCGCGCCGGAACAGCCTGCCGCGAACCTCCGGGGCCAGACCGGGGCCGTCGTCGCTTACCTCGACGTGCACGCTGCGCCCGTTGGCCCGGGCCTTGACCTGCACCTTCGCCCCGGGCGCGTGCCGCTCGCAGTTGGCCAGCAGATTGGTCACGACCTGGGCGAACGCGTCGGCCGGCATGGTCGTGCGCAACCCCGGCTCCATGTCCAGCTCGACGTCGAGGCCGTTGGTGCGGCGCAGCGTGACGATCCGCGTGAGCACCGGGTCGACCGCACAGCCGGCTGGCTCGGCCCGCTGGTCGAGCAGGTTGCGCAGGCGGCCGATCTCCTCGCGGACGGCCTCGCTGAGCAGCTCCCGGTCGTCCTTGCCGGCGTGGCTGAGCACGTGGGTCATGCCGTCCAGGCCGGCCAGCACGTTGTGCAGCTCGTGGTCCAGCTCGGCGATGCGGTCCACCCGCAGCTGCGAGGTCTGGAACCGCTCGCGCAGCCGCCGGGCCAGTGCCGCGCACATGATGATCGCTCCGCACAGCCGCAGGCAGGCGCCGCCCAGACCGGCGTTGCCGGTGTCGCGCAGCACCAGCGCGACGGCCACGACCACCATGCCGGCGCCGAGACCGTAGGCCATCGGCACCCGGTTGCGGATGCCGTAGCCGATGTACGTGACGGTGACGGCGATCCAGGACACCACCAGGAAGCGGTCCAGCACGCCGGCGACGGCCACCCCGTCCAGCAGCGGCGTGGCATAGATCAGCATCGCCAGCGCGACGCTCACCGCGATCCCGAGCAGGCCGCCCGGCCAGCCCATGGTCCACCGCGGCTGGCTCGGCACCAGGGCGAAGGCCATCAGCACCAGGAAGATCAGGCAGCCCGCGAACCGCAGCAGGGCCGTCAGGTGCTGGGTGTCCGGGCTGGTGAAGGCGACGACCGTGGCCGGCAGCACAACCAGCGCGTAGACCGTCACGGCGGCGGCCAGTCCGCCGATACCTCTGCTGTCGTCCAGTCTGGCCAGGAAGAACGCCAGAACGACGCCGCACGCGGTGATACCGGCGACCGCGATGACCAGCACGAGCTGGCCGGCCTGGTCCGGGATCAGCGTGCGGGCCGGGGAGAGGTTCACCGCGATGGTGGCCAGTACCGCGGCCACCACCGGCACGCGCACGGCCGGTCTTCGCGACAGCATCCAGTCCCGCCCTGTCATGCGCAGCCCCCTGCCCACAACGTCGGCGCGGTCGTGGGAGAACGACCGCTTGGTGATGATTCAACCAACCGGCCTATCGACCGGACCCCCGGACGCGTTATCCGGTTTTGGTGTATGAATCTCGGTCACCGAAATATCGGCTATCTCGTTGCCGTCCAACCGCGACGCGGGGAATACCCAATTTTGACGATGAGCGGCCGCCGCCGCCAGGGCAGTCTAGGTGGTGTCGAACTTCGTCGGGGTCCGGGAGAGCCCCCGACGGGGCGATGCAAGACCGTGACGGCGTCGGTAGCCCCCAGCCGGCGCCGTCCCGGCGCACGAGATCATTCCCAGTAGGAACGCGCCCGGGTGTGAGCGGGCAGGGTCCGGCCGGCACCCCCAGACGACCGGGCCGAGGCAGCACGCGAGAGGGCCCCGCAGCCAGTCGGCTGTGGGGCCCTCTCGACGTCTCTGACATCTGCGCGATGAATGCCCGGCACCCCGCTAACCCGAGGCGAAGCCTCGGCTCGGGGGTCTGGGGGTCGTCCCCCAGAACGAACCTGACGAGCGCTTCGGCCCGTGCGGTCCGCGGGCACACCTCACCCGCGCTGGTCAGTCACTTCTGGCGCTTGCCGTAGCGCGCCTCGAAGCGGGCGACGCGACCGCCGGTGTCCAGGATCTTCTGCTTGCCCGTGTAGAACGGGTGGCAGCTGGAGCAGACCTCGACGTGGATCGCGCCATCGCGCTTGGTGCTGTGGGTCGTGAAGCTGTTGCCGCAACCGCAGGTAACGGACGTCTCCACGTACTCCGGGTGAATGCCGGCCCTCATGTTCGTTCCTCTCATCGGCGGCCGCCGGGTCCCCGTGGCTGGTGCTGGGGTGAACCGGAGCCTTTCTCGACCATCCATTCTGCCAGATGGCCCGACACCTGCTGCAACAGGCCTGGTCCACGGTTTGTTCCCGGTCGACCACTCGCCGCGTGACGCGGCCCGCTGAGCGCTCCCGACGGGCCTTGTACCGACCTCACCCGCCCGGCGATTGGGCCATTCGCCACACTGTGGGCCGTGTCGTACGCACTCGAGGCCTGCTCGCCGACCCGGCCGCTGCCGGTCGCGCTGTGGCTGACCGTGCCCGTGCTCTTCACGGCCATGGTGCTGGGCCTGGTCGCGGCCGCCTGCCTGGCGCTGGGCGTGGGCGACGGCTCGCAGCCGCTGTCGGCGCCGGTGTTCGGCGCGGCGGCCGCGGTGACGGCGGCGTTGCACTCCGGGGTGTCTTGGGGCCAACGGGAGCGGCTGCGCCGGTTCGCCCGTTTCTACCCGGCGCTGGTGCTGGCCGTGGGCATCGGGCTGTGCTGGCTGTCGGTGCCCGACGTGGCCGCCGTGGCCGCCGGCGCGCCGGCTGCGGTCGCGGCGGTGGCGATGTGCCTGTGGGAGCACGCCGACTACCAACTTTCGTCTGACCACATGGCGTGACCGACCGCCCCCGTTTCCGGTCACGGCAATCGCCGATGACGTGACTCCGGTCACGCTCCTAGCGTCGCCCTCAGCTCGTCAAGAAATCACCCGCTGAGGGGAAATGACGTGAACCGTTTTCTGCACACCGCGGCCAAGGCCGCGTTAGCCGTCGTCCTGTCCGTCACTGCCATCGGCGCCGTCCCGCTGGCCACGGCCTCGGCCGCGGTGCCGTCGACGGCCGTCGTCGTCGCGCCCATGTCGGCCGGCGACGGCACCGCCGCCGGAGCCGTCGCCTGGTACCAGGCGCACAACGGCAGCACCGCCTACCAGGGCTACTGCGAGAAGGCGGCGGAGAACGCCTACGGCACCACCGGCGTCTGGGCCTCGGCCAACGCGCACTGGAACGGCGCCTCCCCCAAGCACGCCGGCGACAAGAACCCGCCGCTCGGGGCGTTCGTGTACTGGAACATCAGCGCCTACGGCCACGTGGGCATCTCCGACGGCGCCGGCGGCTTCTGGGCCTCCAGCGTCAACGGCCGGATCGGCCACGTCACCAAGTCAATGGGCGGCGTGAACTACTTCAACGCCTACCGCGGCTGGACCCCGGCGGCCCGCCCCCACCAGTAAGCCACCTGTCCGGGGACCACATCGCATCCCCCGCAAGGGGTCCCCACAACACAGAGGGGCCCTTCCCAGCCGGGAAGGGCCCCTCTGTCAGTGCTGGGCGATCAGTCGTCGCCGTTGCTGCCCGGTGTGGTCTTCGCCACCTGCATCAGGAACTCGATGTTGGTGCGGGACTTGCGCAGCCGGTCCAGCAGCAGGTCGATGGCCTGCTGGCTGTCCAGGGCGTGCAGCACGCGGCGCAGCTTGTGCATCACGGCCAGCTCGTCCGGCGGGAGCAGCAGCTCCTCCTTACGGGTGCCGGACGGGTCGACGTCGACGGCCGGGAAGACCCGCTTGTCGGCGATGCGCCGGTCCAGCTTGAGCTCGGCGTTGCCGGTGCCCTTGAACTCCTCGAAGATGACCGTGTCCATGGTCGAACCGGTCTCCACCAGCGCGGTCGCGAAGATGGTCAGCGAGCCGCCACCCTCGATGTTGCGCGCGGCGCCGAGGAAGCGCTTCGGCGGGTACAGCGCGGTCGAGTCGACACCACCGGACAGGATGCGGCCCGAGGCCGGCGCGGCCAGGTTGTACGCGCGGCCGAGACGGGTGATCGAGTCCAGCAGCACGACCACGTCGTGGCCCATCTCGACCAGGCGCTTGGCCCGCTCGATGGACAGCTCGGCCACCGAGGTGTGGTCGCCCGGCGGGCGGTCGAAGGTGGAGGCGATGACCTCGCCCTTCACCGACCGCTGCATGTCGGTGACCTCTTCCGGACGCTCGTCCACCAGCACCACCATCAGGTGGCACTCGGGGTTGTTCGTCGTGATCGCGTTGGCGATCGACTGCAGCACCGAGGTCTTGCCGGCCTTGGGCGGCGACACGATGAGCGCACGCTGGCCCTTGCCGACCGGCATCACCAGGTCGATGACGCGGGTGGTCAGGATGTGCGACTCGGTCTCCAGGCGCAGGCGCTCGTTGGGGTAGAGCGGCGTGAGCTTGGTGAACTCGGGCCGGTTGCGCACCTGGTCGGGCTCGAGGCCGTTGATGGTGTCCACGCGCACCAGCGGGTTGAACTTCTGCCGCTGCTGCTCGCCCTCGCGGGGCTGGCGCACCGCGCCGGTGATGTTGTCGCCGCGGCGCAGGCCGTGCTTGCGCACCAGCGACAGCGACACGTAGACGTCGTTCGGGCCGGCCAGGTAGCCGGAGGTGCGCACGAAGGCGTAGTTCTCCAGCACGTCCAGGATGCCGGCGACGGGCAGCAGCACGTCGTCGTCGCGGACCTCGGTGTCGCCACCGCCGCCGCCCTGGCCACGCTCCACGCCGTCACGGCCACGCCGGTTGCGGTCGCGGAACCGGCGGCCGCGGCGGCCGCCGCGCTCGTCGTCGTCGTCCTGCTGCTGCCGGTTGTCCGGCCGGTTGCTCTGCTGGCGGTCGCCGCGGTCGGCCCGGTCGCCACGGTCACCGCGGTCGCCCCGGTCACTGCGGTCGCCGCGCTGGTCGTTGCGGTCGCCACGGTCACGCTGGCGGTCGCCCCGCTGCTCGTTGCGGTCGCCCTGCTGGCGGTCGCCACGGTCACCGCGCTGCTCGTTGCGGTCGCCGCGGTCACGCAGCGGACGGTCGCCGTCCTGCTGGCGCTCCTGACGCTCCGGCCGCGACTCACCGCCGCTCTGCTGCGGCTGCTCCGTGCGCTGCTCGGCGCCGCCCTCGGGCGAACCCGCGGGACGGCTGGCGGCGCGGCGGCGGCGGTTGTTGCGCCGGCCGCCCTCCTCGTCGCTCTGCCGGGGCGCGGGGGCCGTCTCGACGGCAGCCTCGACAACTGGCGCGGGCGCGGCGGCGGCCTCGACGGGAGCGGCCTCGACCTTCGCCGGGGCGGCCTTCTCCTTCTTGCCGTCGGTCGCGCGGGCGGGCTTCTCACTGGTGCGGCGGGCCGGCTTGGACGCGGTGACACCGGTCAGCGGCAGCTCGGCGGTCTCGGCGCGGCCGCCGGAAGACCCCTGGCGCTCCTTGATCGCGGCGATCAGGTCGCCCTTGCGCATGCCCGCGGTGCCGCTGATGTTGAGTTGACCGGCGAGCTCGCGCAGTTCCGCGAGCACCATGCCGGACAGTCCTGCGCGGCGCTTCGTGGTGGTCAGCGGGGTCTCCTTGGATTCGGTACGGGGGGCAGGAGCCGAGTCCTGCTGGGAACCCGGCGCGGTGGACACCGCGTCGCTGCCCAAGAGATCGGTGTTGCTCACACATGTCCTTCCTGACCGGTCCGAGCCTCCTACTTGGACCAGCTGCGCCGTCCCCAAAACTGAACGGCACGGTTGCCCGTGAGCGGGCTGGAAGCCCGCGAACTCGGGACTTGTCGGTCACCACAGCGGCCGGGTTATCCCGTCAGACGTCGACTACAGACGTTCTGATCGGGAGATGCGTACCGGGACGAGTGCCCGGGCACGACACCGGCGCCCGTGCGCTCGGTGACTGATCTACCCTGAGGGTAGACGGCACGCCCGCATGGTGCAACAACCGCGCGCCCGGCGTGGCGCTTCTGTGTCCAACACCGCCCACCTGCGTTTTGTTCCAGAATCAACCGATCGGCCGAACCTGTACGCCGTCCCGGTCGATTTCCAGGCGATGTGCGGCGAAGCCGGTCAGGTCCACCGTCGGCGGCGCCTCGCGATCGCCGCTGACCAGCGTGAACACCGTCGGGCCCGCGCCCGAGACAGTGGCCGGGAAACCGGCCGCGCGCAGCGCTTCGACCACACGGATCGTGTCCGGCCAGGCCGGTTCGCGATACCCCTGGTGCAGTCTGTCCTCCGTCGCGGGCATCAGCAGATCCGGCGCGGTTGTCACGGCGTGCACCGCCAAGGCTGCCCGTCCGGCCGCGAACGCGGCGTCAGCGTGCGGCACCTGCGCCGGCAGCAGCCCACGGGTGGTCTTGGTGGACGACTCGGTGGCCGGGATGAACACCAGGGCGTGCAGGTCGGCGTGCGGTTCGAGGCGAACGGCCCGGTAGCACCGGCCGGCCTTCCCCTCGCCCCACGCCAGCACCAGGCCGCCGAACAGGCTGGCCGCCGCGTTGTCGGCATGCCCCTCGAACTCCGCGGCCAGCTGCAACGCCCGGTCATCCAACCCCGGCTCATCCAACGACCGTCCGGCCAGCGCGTAGCCGGCGGCGACGCCGGCCACCACCGCGGCGGCCGACGAGCCGAGGCCGCGGGAGTGCGGGATGACGTTGCGGCACCGGACAATCAAGCCATCGGGCGTGCCATCCACGGCCCGGATCGCCCGCACCAGCAGGTGGTCCTCGTCCAGCGGCACCTGCCCCGCGCCTTCGCCCTGCACTTGCACGTCGAGCCCGGAGGCGGCGGCTTCCACCGTGACCTCGTCGTACAGGCCCAGCGCGATGCCCAGGGCGTCGAAGCCGGACCCCAGGTTGGCCGTGGAGGCCGGCACCCGGACGTGAACTGCCCTCACACCAGCTCCAGGGCGTGCGCGACCGCACCGGACTCCACCGGCAGCACCTCGAACTCCGGCATGCCCTTCAGCGCCGTGTCCGGGTCCTTCAGGCCGTGACCGGTCACGGTGCAGACGACCGTGGACCCCTTGGGCAGCCGGCCATCCGCGGCCGTCAGCAGCAGACCGGCGACGCTGGCCGCGGAGGCGGGCTCCACGAACACGCCCTCGCGCGAGGCCAGCAACCGGTATGCGGCAAGGATCTGATCGTCGGTGACAGCGTCGATCAGGCCGCCCGAGTCGTTACGCGCGCCGATCGCGCCGTCCCAGGACGCGGGATCGCCGATCCGGATCGCGGTGGCGACGGTCTCCGGGTGCTTCACCGGCTCGCCGCGGACCAGCGGGGCCGCGCCGGCCGCCTGGAAGCCGAACATCCTTGGCGTGGCGGCGATCACGCCGTCCCGCGCGTACTCGCTGTAACCCTTCCAGTACGCGGTGATGTTGCCCGCGTTGCCCACCGGCAGCAGGTGCACGTCCGGCGCCTGGCCCAACACGTCGCAGACCTCGAAGGCCGCGGTCTTCTGGCCGTCGATGCGGATCGGGTTCACCGAGTTCACCAGGGTGATCGGGAACTCGGCCGCCGTCTTCTGGGCCAGTTCCAGGCAGTCGTCGAAGTTGCCGTCCACCTGGAGGATGCGGCAGCCGTGCATGACCGCCTGGGCCAGCTTGCCCAGCGCGATCTTGCCGCTGGGCACCAGCACCGCGCAGGTGAGCCCGGCCTTGGCCGCATACGCCGCGGCCGAGGCGGAGGTGTTGCCGGTGGAGGCGCAGATGACCGCCTTCGCGCCCTGCGACACGGCCAGGGTGATCGCGGCGGTCATGCCGCGGTCCTTGAACGAGCCGGTCGGGTTCGCGCCCTCCACCTTCAGGAAGACGCGGCTGCCGGTCAGCTCGGACAGGTGCTTGGCCTCGACCAGCGGCGTGCCGCCCTCGTGCAGGGTGACGATCTCGGCGTCGGCCGGCAGCGGGATCCGGTCCCGGTACGCGGCGATGATCCCCGGCCAGCCGGCACGGATCGCTGTGGTCATGACTCTTCCCCTTCGACCCGCATCACGCTGACGACCTCACGGACCACCGGCAGTCCGGCGATCTTGTCCACGGTGCCGCGCAGCGCGGCGTCCGACGCGGCGTGCGTGACCACGACCAGGCTCGCGTCCACCGGGCGGCCCTCCTGGCGCACCACGGCGATGCTCACGTCGTGCTCGGCGAACACGGCCGCGACCTGGGACAGCACGCCCGGCCGGTCGGCCACGTCCAGGCTGATGTGGTAGCGGGTGCTGGCCTGGCCCATCGGCCGGACCGGCAGCTCCGCGTACGCCGACTCGCGCGGCCCACGCCCGCCGGCGACGATGTTGCGCGCCACCGCGACCAGGTCGCCCAGCACCGCGCTGGCCGTCGGCGCGCCGCCCGCGCCCTGGCCGTAGAACATCAACTGGCCGGCCGCGTCCGCTTCCACGAACACCGCGTTGAACGCGCCGCCGACCGAGGCCAGCGGGTGGCTGTTGGGGATCATCGCCGGGTGCACGCGGACGGCCACCGACTCCACGCCGTCGGCGTCGGTGACCCGCTCGCAGATGGCCAGCAGCTTCACCGTGCGGCCCAGCGCCCGCGCGGCCGCGATGTCGGCCGAGGTGACCGCGGAGATGCCCTCGCGGTGCACGTCCCCGGCGGTGACCCGGGTGTGGAAGGCCAGCGAGGCCAGGATGGCCGCCTTGGACGCGGCGTCGAACCCGTCCACGTCCGCGGTCGGATCCGCCTCGGCGTAACCCAGGCGGCTGGCCTCGTCCAGCGTCTCCGCGTAGCCGGCGCCGGTGGCCGACATCGCCGACAGGATGAAGTTGGTGGTGCCGTTGACGATGCCCATGACCCGGTTGATCCGGTCCCCGGCAAGGGATTCCCGCAGCGGGCGCAGCAGCGGGATGGCCCCGGCCACGGCCGCCTCGAAGTAGATGTCCGCGCCCGAGGCGTCGGCCGCGGCGTACAGCTCCGGCCCGTGCTCGGCCAGCAGCGCCTTGTTCGCCGTGACCACGGACTTGCCGGCACGCAAGGCTTTCAGCAGCAGCGAGCGCACCGGCTCGATGCCGCCGATGACCTCGACGACAACGTCCACATCGGACTCGACCAGCGAGTCGGCGTCGGCGGTGAGCAGCTCGGCCGGCACGTCGCGATGCTTGTTGGGCCGGCGCACCGCGATGCCGGTCAGCTGCACCGGCGTGCCGATCCGGGCCGCGAAGTCCTCCGCCTGGTCGGTGAGCAGCCGCGCCACCTCGGTGCCGACGGTGCCGCAGCCGAGCATCGCGACCTTGATGGGTTTCACGACTATGCCTCCAGGCGGAACAGGTCGTCCTCGGTCTCCCTGCGCAGCAGCAACCGACTCGCGCCGTCCTTGACGGCGACGACCGCCGGACGGGGCAGTCGGTTGTAGCCGTTGGCCATGGCGTAGCAGTAGGCGCCGGTCGCGGCCAGTGCGAGCAGGTCACCCGGGGCCGTGTCGGCCGGCAGCCAGCAGTCGCGCACCACGACGTCGCCGGACTCGCAGTGCTTGCCCACCACGCGGGACAGGGTCGGCGGCACGTTCTCGTCGGCGCGGCGGGACACCAGCCGGCAGTCGTAGGCGGCGTCGTACAGGGCGGTCCGGATGTTGTCGCTCATGCCGCCGTCGACGCTGACGTAGCGCCGGCCGGCGCCGCCGCCGAGCACCACGTCCTTGGTCGTGCCGACCTCGTACACCGTGACCGTGCCGGGGCCGGCGATGGCGCGGCCGGGCTCGACCGCCACCCGCGGCACCGGCACGCCCTCGTTCGCGCACTCCTTGGCCACGATCTGACGCAACTGCTCGGCCAGCTGGGCCGGCGGCGGCGGGTCGTCGTCGGGCAGGTAGGCGATACCCAGCCCACCACCGAGGTCCACAGTGGACAGATCGGCCAGCGCGTCGTCGCCGTGCTCCTTGTGCAGCGCGGCCAGCAGGCCGATCACCCGGTGCGCGGCGATCTCGAAGCCGTCGGCGTCGTAGATCTGGGAGCCGATGTGGCTGTGCAGGCCGACCAGGGTCAGCCCCTCGGCCTTGAGCACCCGGCGGGCCGCCTCGGCGGCGTCGCCGCCGGCCAGCGAGAAGCCGAACTTCTGATCCTCGTGCGCGGTGGCGATGAACTCGTGGGTGTGCGCCTCGACGCCGACCGTCACCCGGATCATCACCGGTTGGCGGACGCCGCGGGTGCGGGCGATCTCGTCCAGCCGGGCGATCTCCAGGAACGAGTCCAGCACCACGACGCCGACCCCGGACTCGACCGCGAACTCCAGCTCGGCGTACGACTTGTTGTTGCCGTGCAAGGCGATCCGCGCCGGCGGGAACTCCGCGCGCAGCGCGATGGCCAGCTCGCCGCCGCTGCACACGTCCAGCCCGAGGCCCTCCTGCGCGACCCAGCGGGCGATCTCCACGGACAGGAACGCCTTGGACGCGTAGTGCACCAGCGCCGGGTCGCCGAACGCCTCGGCCTGGGTGCGGCAGCGCGTGCGGAAGTCGTCCTCGTCGACGACAAAAAGCGGTGTGCCGTACTGCTCCGCCAGGTCGCGGACGTCCACGCCGGCCAGCGTGACGACGCCGTCCTCCCGCCGGCGCGCGTTGAGCGGCCAGACATTGGCCGGCAACGCGTCCAGCTCGTCCGAAGTGGACGGTCGGGGTCCTGCGGTGTTCGCCGGCACCAACACGTCGGCGTGACGTGGGCCGGCGGGGTGTGCGCGCATCGGGGCTACATCCGTTCCGGGGCAGTGACACCCAGCAGGGCCAGCCCGTTGCGCAGCACCTGCTGCGTGGCGCGGTAGAGGTGCAGCCGCGGCACGGCCAGCGGCGACACCTCCTCGTCGCCCTTGGGCAGCACCTTGGCGCCGGGGGTGTCGTAGTACTTGTGGAAGGCGCCGGCCAACTCCTCCAGGTACCGCGCCACCCGGTGGGGCTCGCGCAGCTCGGCGGCGGTGGCGACGACCTTGGGGAACTCACCGAGAGTGCGGATCAGCGCGCCCTCGCGGTCCATGGTCAACAGGCTCAGGTCGGCATCGGCGATGTCACCGGGGTCGATGCCCAGCTCGGCCGCGTTGCGCAGCACGCTGGCCGTCCGGGCGTGCGCGTACTGCACGTAGTAGACCGGGTTCTCGGCGGTGGTCTTGCGCAGCAGGTCCAGGTCGATGTCCACGGCGGAGTCCACCGAGGACCGGATCAGCGAGTACCGGGCCGCGTCCACGCCGACCGCGTCGACCAGGTCCTCCAGCGTGATCACCGTGCCGGCCCGCTTGCTCATCCGCACCGGTTTGCCGTCCGCGACCAGGTTGACCATCTGGCCGATCAGCACCTCGACGGTGTCCGGGTCGTCGCCCAGCGCCGCCGCGGCCGCCTTGAGCCGGCCGATGTAGCCGTGGTGGTCCGCGCCGAGCATGTAGATGCACAGGTCGAAGCCGCGGTCCCGCTTGTCCTTGAAGTACGCGATGTCACCGGCGATGTAGGCCGGCGCGCCGTCGCTCTTGATGACGACCCGGTCCTTGTCGTCGCCGAAGTCCTTGGACCGGATCCACCAGGCGCCGTCCTGCTCGTACAGGTCGCCGGAGGCCTTGAGCCGCTCGACGGCCCGCTCGACCGCGCCCGACTCGTGCAGCGAGTTCTCGTGGAAGTACACGTCGAAGTCGGTGCCGAAGTCGTGCAGGGTCTGCTTGATCTCGGCGAACATCAGGTTCACGCCGACCCGCCGGAACGTCTCGTCCCGCTCGGCCTCGGGCAGCGACAGCACGCTGGGCTCGGCCTTGATCACCTCGGCCGCGATGTCGTTGATGTAGCCGCCGGCGTAGCCGTCCTCGGGGGCCGGCTCGCCCTTCGCGGCGGCGACCAGCGACCGGACGAACCGGTCGATCTGCGCGCCCGCGTCGTTGAAGTAGTACTCCCGGGTCACCTCGCCGCCCTCGGCCTCGAGCACGCGGCCCAGGGCGTCGCCGACCGCGGCCCACCGGGTGCCGCCCAGGTGCACCGGGCCGGTCGGGTTGGCCGAGACGAACTCGAGGTTGATCTTCTTGCCGGCCAGCAGCGTGTTGTGGCCGTAGGCCGCGCCCGCGGCCAGCGCCTCGCGCACGATCGCGCCCTGCGCGTCGGCGTCCAGCCGCAGGTTGAGGAAGCCCGGGCCGGCCACCTCGACGGCGGCGATGCCGGCCTGCTTGGTCAGCGCCTCGGCCAGCCAGCCGGCGAAGTCCCGCGGGTTCACGCCCAGCTTCTTGGACACCTGCATGGCCAGGTTGGTGGCGTAGTCCCCGTGCTCGGGGTTGCGGGGTCGCTCCACCGTCACCTCGGCCGGCAGCACACCGCTGTCCAGTCCTCGGGACGTGAGGACATCGACGGCGGTGGAACGGACGAGGTCGGCAAGAGCGGCTGGAGTCACGCGGAGCAGTCTAGGAGAGCGTATCCGCACGTCGCGATGGGGTTACTCACGTCTCGGGGGGTGGAACGGCGCTGGTCGGGGATGTTCGTCCTTATGGGTCTGACGGAATTCTCATGCCCGGTCCCTACACTGGCCGCCGAAGGTCTGGGCCGGTGTGGTCCAGCTCACGATGCCAGGGGCGGGTTAGATGGCCGGCGGTAACAAGAAGGGCGGCGGCAAGAACAACGCCGTGACGGCGGCGCGGGGCGCGGTGACCAAGAAGGGCAAGCCCTGGGGCACCATCATCGCGGTTCTCGTCGTGCTGGTGCTGGCCGTCGGCGTGTTCGGCTACGCCTTCATGCAGATCAGCGAGAAGAACGCGGCCCAGGCCGCGCTGGCGCAGTGGCAGCCCAGCGACACCAACAAGGATCCGTCGACCAAGATCGCGGGCGTCGTGGTCAAGGACTACAAGTCCGGCCAGCACGTGCAGCCGACGCAGCGGGTGGCCTACGACCAGTCGCCGCCGTTCGGCGGGCCGCACGACGGCTTCTGGGCCGACTGCGACGGCATCGTCTACGCCAACGCCGTGCGCAGCGAGAACATGGTGCACGCGTTGGAGCACGGCTCCGTGTGGATCGCCTACAACCCCGACAAGGTCAAGGGCGCCGATCTCGACAAGCTCAAGCTCAAGGTCACCGGCAAGCAGTTCATGATGCTGTCGCCGTACCCCGGCCTGGACAAGGCGATCTCGCTGCAGTCGTGGGGCCACCAGCTCAAGCTGGACAGCGCGAGCGACGAGCGCATCGACGAGTTCATCTCGGCGCTGCGCACCAACCAGTACGAGTACCCCGAGGTCGGCGCCAGCTGTGACGCCCTGGGCCCGGGCCAGTTCGACCCGAACAACCCGCCGCCGTTCGACCCGTCCAAGCCGGGCCCGGACGCCGTGCCGATGACCGGCACCGGCGCGCAGGACGCCACCAACGAGCAGCAGCCCGGCGGCACGCCGCCGGCCACCGGGACGACCACCGCGACCAGCACCTCGAACCCGAAGTGATGACCGATACCGACGAACTCGACGAGGTCGCGAAGGAGGAGCTGCCCACCGGGCCGGTCTCCGCGACCACGCGGGTGCTGGTGCTGACCGCCGCCGCGGTGGCCATCCTGCTGCTCGGCGCCGCGGTCGGCTTGCTGATCAAGCTGCCCGGCAGCGGCGCCGCTGCGAGCAACCCCGGCCCCGGCTCCATCGAGGTCGGTTTCGCCCAGGACATGGGCGTGCACCACCAGCAGGCCGTGACCATGGCCAACTGGGCCCGTGACCACACCCAGGATCCCCAGATCCGGCAGCTGGCCTTCGACATCCAGTCCACCCAGCTGGACCAGCAGGGCCGGATGCGTGGCTGGCTCATGTTGTGGGGACAACCCGAGCAGTCGCCGACCGGGCGCTACATGGCGTGGATGGCCGGGCCCAGCGACGGCATGGCCGGCATGCCGGGCATGACCGGCAACCAGATGCCGGCCAACGGCGTCGACCACATGCCGGGCTACGCCACCAACGCCGAGATCGCCAAGCTGCAGTCCATGACCGGGCCGGACATGGACACCTATTTCCTGCAGCTGATGCTCCGCCACCACCTCGGCGGGGCGCCGATGGCCCAGTTCGCCGCCGACCACTCGACCGTGCCGGCGGTACGGGTGCTGGCCGAGAACATCCTGAAATCACAGGGCGCCGAGGTCGACCTGATCAAGCAGATGCTGACAACCCGCAACGCCCAGCCACTACCGATGAACTGACGGTCGGAAGGGACCATTCCTCCACTCCGAGTGGAGGAATGGTCCCTTCCTAACTTCACGTCGTGGACGAAGTGGGGCACACAAAAGGGGCCGTCCCCTGCGGACAGCCCCTTTGTGCCGTTCGGGTAGCGGCGAAAGCGGCGCGGCGTCCGCTTCCCGAACGTGAGGTGACCCGACCCCCGTCTTGGCCTGCCTCGTTCATCCCCTGTGCGACCCTTTTCCCCTCCGAGGAGGTGACGCTCACGCTATGCCACCAAAGCCGGGGTTGGGTTCCACCGAACGAGTGATCCGAATCAGTCAGACGTTCACACCGCTGCGCTGAGTCACCAGATTCTCGCCGCGGCGCTCGAAGACGATGTCCTGTGCCGCCCTCAGGGCGGTGGCGATCGCTCCCGTCAGCACGGCGTCCTCGCCCAGCTCGCCGGGGGCGATCCGGGGCGAGAGCGGGCTGATCTCACGCATCGCCTTCTCCAGCGGGTCGATCAGCAGGTCGGTGTTCGAGCCGATGCCGCCGACCAGCAGCACCAGCTCCGGGTCGATCACCGCCGACACCGAGGCCACCAGGAAGGCCAGCTTCGTCGCCTCCTGCTCGACCACGGCCAGCGCGCCCGAGTCGCCCTGACGGGCCAGCTGGAACACCTCGCGGGCCGAGCCGGCGTTGCGCACGCCCTGCTCCTTGGCCAGCTGCACCACCGAGTTCGCCGCGGCTGCCTGCTCGAGAATGCCCGGCGTGGACGGGGTCCAGCCCTCGGAGCCGGTGTCCACCCAGCCGTAGGGCAGGTAGCCCACCTCCCCGGCGGCCCCGTGCGCGCCGCGGAACAGTTGGCCGTCGACCACGATGCCCATGCCGATGCCGGTGCCCACGTTCACGCAGACGAACACGTCGACGC
>DASWRQ010000347.1:0-10663 GCA_036403095.1 Kutzneria sp.
GCTGGCTGGTCACCGAGAATTCCCAGTGCTGCCAACGCTTCCCGCTGAGTCAGGAGCTCGCCGGGCGCGACGGCCGCGAGGGCGTCGAAGGCGACGTGAGCCGTGATGTCGCAGCTGCCGTCCGGCACCGGCGGCACTTGCCGCCCACGCCGGTAACCCGTCAGGGAACCCGCGAATGGTCGTGACGCCAAGAAGTGTCCATAGTCCACGGCCAACGCGGCTCCGGCCACGACACGATCCAGCAAGTCCGCCCATGCAGCGTCCCGCCCCGACCCGATCTCCGCCCGCTGTCCCTCGCCCGTCAGCGGCCACCACGCGTCCAGCCAAGGCGAAGACACCGGATCGCCCAACGATTCCGTGCCGTCGGCGGCCACGAGGACCTCGACGGTCCTTTGCCCGTGCATCTGCACAACGCGGCACGGCAACGAGTCCAGCCACTCATGGGCGATGACCAAACCCGTCACCTGATCGGGCAGTTCCGACAACCACTCGACCCCGGCCGGCAACTCGGGCCGGGTCAGCTCGACGGCCCGCACCCGCAGCCGTCCGCCGAAGCGCCCGGACAGCGCGAAAACCTGCGCCGCCAGCTCCCCGCCGCCGGCCCCCACATCCACGAAGTCCAGCGGATTCGGCCGGTCCAGGGCCATGTCCACCCGATCGAGCAGCGCCACCACGGCCTCGGCCAGCTCCGGCCCGACCAAGGGGGAGGTGCGGAAGTGGTCGGCCGGCCGCGCACCCCGGGTGAAGAAGCCCGTAGGTCCGTAGAGAGCTGCCCGCCAAGCCGTATGCCAGTCCGGCAGTGCCATCACGTCAACCTCATGGCCCTATGGTTCATCCCCGTGACGACAGCAGCGCCACGGACCCGGACCGTGTTGGCCCCGGTGGTCGGACTGATCGCCCTCGGGCTGGCCGGACTTGTCCTGCTGGGCCTCGGAGTGGGCAAGGTAGGGCCGCTCGGTGTCGCGGTCGGCGCGGCCGCCGCGCTGTTGCCGGTCGGCCCGGTGATCGCGGCGTTCCTCTGGATCGACCGCTGGGAGCCCGAGCCGGCCAAGCTGCTGTGGGTGGCTTTCCTGTGGGGCGCCTGCGGGGCGACGATCTGCTCGCTGCTGCTCAACAGCACCGCCGAGACGCTCGGCGACATCGTGCTGGGGCACGGCAACGGCCACACCCTCGCGGCCGTGGCCACCGCGCCGGTCGCGGAGGAGGCGGCCAAGGGCATCTTCCTGGTCGGCCTGCTGGTGTGGCGGCGGCACGAGTTCGACGGCCTGGTCGACGGCATCGTCTACGCCGGCTTCGTCGCGACCGGCTTCGCCTTCACCGAGAACATCGAGTACTTCGGGCTGGCCTTCGTGAAGTACGGCTTCGGCGGCGCGACCGGCGGCGTGATCGGGGCCTTCGTGCTGCGCGGGGTGCTCGCGCCGTTCACGCATCCGCTGTTCACCGGCATGACCGGTATCGGCATCGGGATCGCGGCCCGCACCGCGAGCAAGCGGGTCCGGGTGATCGCGCCGATCATCGGCTACGTGTGCGCGGTCCTGTTGCACTCGCTGTGGAACTCCTCGGCCACGCTGGGCGGCGCGGACACCTTCCTGATCGTGTACTTCCTGGTGATCCTGCCGATTCTGGGCGCGATGGCCTGGCTGGTGGTGTGGCAGCGGCGGCGTGAGCAGCGCGTGGTGGCGGCACAGCTGCCGGGCATGGCCGCGAACGGCTGGATCGCCGCCAGCGAGGTGTCGTTGCTGTCCAGTCTGACCGGACGTCGGGGCTGGCGGGCGGCGGTGCGCAAGCGGGCCGGCAGCAACGCGGCCAAGGCCGTGTACGCCTACCAGACCGCCGCGACGGAATTGGCGTTTCTGCGGGACGCCGTCGAGCACGGCACCGCCGGACCCGGCACTGACGAGCGGCAACGGCGGCTGCTGAGCACGATGCTGGCGGCGCGGCAGGCGGCGGTGAACGCCCCCGACGCGCTGCGGGCCACCCGTCATCACCTGGACGAGCGTGAGAACGGCACGGACGGGCTGCGTGCCTGACCGACCCGGCCTCGACCGTGTCGGCGGCACCCGTGAAACTAGTCACGGCCGGGCGGCTGGCTCGCGAACTGCGGTTAGCCTCTTCCGGTCCGGTACCCGGCGTCTGATCGGGCCTGGAACAGCAATAAGGGAGCTCCTGCCATGACCCGCCCCGCCCGGCTCGCCGTGGGCGTGGTGTCCGCCGGCAGGGTCGGTTCGGTGCTCGGCGCCGCGCTGGCCCGGGCGGGCCACGTCGTTGTGGCGGCGTCCGCCGTGTCCAAGGCGTCGGTGCGCCGGGCCGAGGAGCTGCTGCCGGACGTGCCGCTGCTGCCGCCCGACGAAGTCGCCGCGCGCGCCGATCTGGTGCTGCTGGCCGTGCCGGACGACGCCCTTGGCGGCCTCGTCCGAGGCCTGGTGGCGACGGATTCGCTGCGCGCCGGTCAGATCGTCGTCCATACCTCCGGGGCGCATGGCGTCGACGTGCTGCGGCCCGCCGCCGAGGTCGGGGTGCTGCCGCTGGCCCTGCACCCGGCGATGACGTTCACCGGTCGCGCCGAGGACCTGCACCGCGTGGTGGCGTGCTGCATCGGTGTCACGGCCGCCGAGGACGACCTGGCCGGCTGGAGCGTCGGCGAGGCACTGGTCGTGGAGATGAGCGCGGAGCCGGTGCGCGTGCCCGAGGCCGTCCGCCCGCTCTATCACGCGGCGCTGACCCACGGCGCCAATCACCTGGCCACGCTCGTCACCGAATGCGTGGATCTGTTGCGCAACGCGGGCATCGAGCCCGCGGAGCGGGTCATCAGCCCACTGCTGTCGGCGGCCCTGGACAACGCGCTGCGCCATGGCGACCGCGCGCTCACCGGCCCGGTCGCCCGCGGTGACGCCGGCACCGTCCGCAAGCACATCACCGTGCTGCGCGAGGCCGCGCCCGACACCGTGCCGGCCTACCTGGCGCTGGCCCGCCGCACGGCGCACCGGGCGGCCGACGCCGGCGTGCTGCGCGCGGCCGCCGTGCCCGAGATCCTTTCCGTGCTCGACGAGGAGACCGAGAGATGAACCTGACCCGGACCGACTACGCGCCCGGGCAGCTCACCGTGCACTCCAGCCCGGAGAAGCTGGGCCGGGTCACCCGGGCGCTGCGCACCGCCGGCCGCAAGGTCGTGCTGGTGCCGACCATGGGCGCGCTGCACGAGGGCCACCTGGAGCTGATCCGCCGGGCCAAGCGCTTCGCCGGCACGGTCGTGGTGGTGTCGATCTTCGTGAATCCCTTGCAGTTCGGGGCCAACGAGGACATCGACCGCTATCCGCGCCCGCTCGAAGCCGACCTCGAGAAGCTCCGGGCCGAGGGCGTGGACCTCGCCTTCACGCCCGGGGTCGAGGACATCTACCCGGAGACGCCGCAGATCACCGTGCAGGCCGGGCCGCTCGGCGACGAGCTGGAGGGCGCGGTTCGCAAGGGCCACTTCGCCGGCGTGCTGACCGTGGTGGCCAAGCTGTTCAACATCGTCCGGCCGGACATGGCGTTCTTCGGCGAGAAGGACTACCAGCAGCTGACGCTGATCCGCCGGATGGTCCGCGAGCTGCAGTTCGACGTGAAGGTCGTGGGCGTGCCGATCATCAGGGAGGCCGACGGGCTGGCCCTGTCCTCGCGCAACGTCTACCTGAACGCGGAGCAGCGGGAGGCCGCGGTGGCGCTGTCCGCCGCGCTGGCCGCGGGCCGGCACGCCGGTTTCGACGGCGCCGAGGCCGCCCTGAAGGCCGCCGGCGACGTGCTGGCCGCCCAGGACGGGGTGGACGTGTTCTACCTGGAGCTGCGCTCGCCCGACCTCGGCCCCGCGCCGGCCACCGGCGACGCGCGGCTGCTGGTCGCCGCCAGGGTCGGGGAGACCCGGCTGATCGACAACGCCGCGGTGCAGCTCGGCGCCGTGGTCGCGAACCAGTAGAGGGGGACGGACGACATGTTCCGGACAATGCTGAAGTCCAAGATCCACAGAGCCACGGTGACCCAGGCCGACCTGGACTACGTCGGCTCGGTGACCATCGACGAGGACCTGATGCAGGCGGCCGACCTGCTGCCCGGCGAGCAGGTGTGCATCGTCGACGTGACCAACGGGGCGCGGCTGGAGACCTACGTCATCCCCGGCGAGCGGGGCAGCGGGGTGATCGGCATCAACGGCGCCGCCGCGCACCTGGTGCATCCCGGCGACCTGGTCATCCTCATCTCGTACGGCGTGATGGACGAGATCGAGTCCATCGCCTACCGGCCGAAGGTCATCTTCGTCGACGCCGACAACAAGGTCCTCGACCGCGGCGACGACCCGGCGCACGCGCCGTTCGGCTCGGGCCTGACCTCCGGGGCCGAGGTGCACGCCGAGACCTCCGACGCGGCCCGGCTCGACGCCATGCTCCGGGCGGAGGCGTAGCCACCCGTGCTGCTGTGCGTCGACATCGGCAACACCAACGTCTCCCTCGGCCTGTACCGGGGGGATGAGCTGGTGCACGACTGGCGGATGCGCACCGACACCCGGATGACCGCCGACGAGCTGGCGCTGGGCATGCGAGGCATGCTCGGCGCTCTCGCCGACCAGGTCACCGGCGTGTCGGCGCTGTCGACCGTGCCGGCGGTGCTGCGGGAGCTGCGAGTCATGCTCGGCCGCTACTACGGCGACGTGCCGCGGATCGTGGTGCAGCCGGGGGTGCGGACCGGGGTGCCGTTGCTGGTCGACAACCCCAAGGAGGTGGGCGGCGACCGACTGGTGAACACGATGGCCGCTCACCATCTGTACGGAACCGCTTGCGTGGTGGCCGATTTCGGCACCGTGACCAACATCGACGTGTCCACCGCCAAGTGCGAGTTCCTCGGCGGCGCGTTCCTGGCCGGCGTGGAGATCTCGGCCGAGGCGCTGGCCGTCAGCGGTGCGCAGCTGCGCAAGGTCGAGGTGGCCCGGCCGCGGTCGGTGATCGGCCGCACCACCGTGGAGTGCCTGCAGTCCGGGCTGCTCTACGGCTACGCCGGCCAGGTCGACGGCCTCGTCCGGCGGATGACCCGCGAGCTGGCGGCGGCCGGCGCCGGCCCGGTCAACGTAATCGGCACCGGCGGCCTGGCCCCGGTGATCGTGCCCGAGACCGAGACGATCCAGCACCACGTCCCCGAGCTCACCCTGCTCGGCCTACGCCTCGTCTACGAACGCAACGCCACCTGACCCCTCCTTTTCGCCACATGTGGTCCACATGTGGCGCTGGGAGTCGAATGTGGTCCACACGTGGCAAAAGGCGCGGTGGGGAGTTCTAGGTTCGGACGGTCCGCAGCACGACGGTGAGCAGCGGGTAGTCGAACTCGCCGTTGCCGGTCTCGGGCCGGGACTTCAGGTACGCCAACATCTCGCCGAGCTTCTGGGAGCGCTCCGGCTCAGGCATGGTCAGGAACAGCGAGTGCGTGGCAGCGGTGGCGACCAGCGACTCGGCGGTGCGCCGCTGGGTGTGGGTGAAATCGCCGCGCTCCAACTCGCTGAACGGTCCGAACTCGGTCGGCAGGTCGATACCTCGCTTGTTGGAACGGTTGTCGGTCGAGGAATGGATGCGGTCCAGCTGCTGCACCCAGTCGATGCTCAGGTCGTCGTCGTTCCACAGGCCGGCCAGCACGCCGCCGGGCCGCAGCACCCGGCCGATCTCCGGCAGCGCCTTCTCGTGGTCGAACCAGTGCAGGGCCTGCCCGACCAGCACCGCGTCCACGGCGGCGTCAGCCAGCGGGATCTCCTCCGCGGTCCCGGGCAGCGCCGTGACCTCGGGCATCAGCGCCGCGAGTTCGGCCCGCATCGCGTCGTCGGGCTCGACGGCGACGACGTCCAGCCGGAGGGACGCGATCACCGCGGTCAGCTTTCCGGTGCCGGCGGCCAGATCCAGCACCCTGGGCCGGGCCGTGGCCACCGGCTCCAGCGCCCAGCTGACGGCGTCGACGGGATAGTCGGGGCGGTGTTCCGCGTAGTCGGCCGCCCGGCTGCCGAACGAGGACGCCCGCCTGGAGATCAACTCATCGCGTGCCATGGCCTCGAAGTTATCCGGTTCGTGGTAACGGCGGGTGAGTCCGTAACCTTGTGAGCCGTGACCGAACACAACCCTTCCCATTCCGCCACGGACGACGACCTCCCCGAGCAGCTCCGCATCCGCCGGGAGAAGCGTGAGCGGATGCTGGAACGGGGTGTGCAGCCCTATCCGGTCGAGCTGCCGCGCACCCACACGCTGCTCGAGGTCCGCGAATCGCACACGGATCTGCCGCCGGACACCGCGACCGGCGACATCGTCGGCGTGACCGGTCGCGTGATGTTCATCCGCAACACCGGCAAGCTCTGCTTCGCCACGTTGCGTGAGGGCGACGGAACCGAGCTCCAGGCGATGCTGAGCCTCGCGCAGGTCGGCGAAGAGGCCCTTTCCGACTGGAAGTCCACGGTGGACCTCGGCGATCACGTATTCGTTCACGGCGAGGTCATCACCTCCCGCCGCGGTGAACTCTCGGTGATGGCCGACGAGTGGCGGATGGCGGCCAAGTCGGTTCGCCCGCTGCCGGTGGCGCACAAGGAGCTCGCCGAGGAAACGCGCATTCGGCAGCGTTACGTGGACCTGATCGTTCGGCCGCAGGCCATGCAGACCGTCAAGACGCGGGCCGGCGTTGTGCGATCGCTGCGTGAATCGTTCCACGGCCGGGGTTTCCTCGAAGTCGAGACGCCGATGCTGCAAACGTTGCAGGGCGGCGCGACCGCTCGCCCGTTCGTCACGCACTCGAACGCGCTCGGCATTGACCTGTTCCTGCGGATCGCGCCGGAGCTTTACCTCAAGCGCTGTGTGGTCGGCGGTATCGAGAAGGTCTTCGAGATCAACAGGAACTTCCGGAACGAGGGATCGGACTCCTCGCACTCGCCGGAGTTCGCGATGCTCGAGTTCTACCAGGCTTATGGCACCTACGACTCGATGGCCGTGCTGACCAGACAGCTCATCCAGGAGGCGGCCCAGGCCGTGCTGGGCACGCAGGTCGCGACGCTGGCCGACGGCAGCGAGTACGACCTGTCCGGGGACTGGACGACGCTGACCATGTACGGGTCGCTGTCGGAGGCGCTGGACTCGGAGATCACCCCGCAGACCCCGGCCGAGCTGCTGCGCAAGCACGCCGACTCCCGAGGGCTGGAGGTCGATCCGAAGCTCGGTCACGGAAAGCTCGTCGAAGAACTGTGGGAGCACCTGGTCGGCGACCACCTGCACGCGCCGACATTCGTGCGTGATTTCCCGGTGGAGACCTCGCCGCTGACCCGTGAGCACCGGGATACGCCCGGACTCGCCGAGAAGTGGGACCTCTACATCCGCGGATTCGAGCTGGCCACCGGTTACTCCGAGCTGGTCGATCCGGTGGTGGAGCGGCAGCGCCTGGTCGACCAGGCCCGGCTGGCCGCGGCCGGCGACGACGAGGCGATGCCGGTGGATGAGGACTTTCTGCGTTCGTTGGAGTACGGAATGCCACCGAGCGGTGGCGTCGGAATGGGCATCGATCGGCTCCTGATGGCGCTCACCGGTCTCGGTATCCGGGAGACGATCCTGTTCCCACTCGTGCGACCCGAATGAGGTGTTTCGGCGGCTGCCATTGACGGGGCGCGATAGATATGCGCTAATCTGTCACCGAGGCAGATTTTAGGGCAGCCGCCGATACCCTTTCCGCGGCGTACTTGGTGTAGGAGGCCGCTCATGGCGCAGAAGGTGACTGTTGCCCTGATCGACGACCTGGACGGGTCCGAGGCCAGTGAGACTCTCGAGTTCGCTCTGGATGGCGTGTCGTACCAGATCGATCTTTCGTCGGGCAATGCGAACAAGCTGCGTGACGGATTGGCGTCATTCGTCGCATCGGCCCGCCGTTCCGGTGGCCGCAAGCGCGGTCCCGGCCGTCCCGCCGGCGGCGCCGGCAAGGCGCCCCGCCCGGCCGCGGCCGATCGCGAGCAGAACCAGGCCATTCGCGAATGGGCTCGCAAGCAGGGCATGAAGGTGTCCGACCGGGGCCGCATCCCGGCCGAGGTGCTGGATGCCTACCACCGGCAGGCCTGAGCACAGTTCGAGTCGAGGGGCCGCCCACGGGGGCGGCCCTTTCGGCTGCCCGGGTCCACCGGTGGTTGCCCGCTCAACTGGTGCTGCACGACCTCAACCACCGCCCTTTTGTCACATGCGCTCCGCACTTGCCGTTTGAAGGCAAGTGCGGAGCGCATGTGACTTTCAAGGGTGGCTCGCCGACTCCCCCACAGAATCCGGCGAGCCGGGTGGGTCAGACCTGGGCGAACTCGGGCTCGGGGGCGGCCTCGACGGCCTCCTCCTTGGGCTTGCGCAGCCCGCTGATCGTCACGGTGGCGATCAGGCCCAGCAGCGCGACGCCGGTCACCACGGCCAGGGCCGGGTGGTAGCTGGCGATGACCTCGTCGGTGGTCCGCGGCGTCACGGCGTTGAGCACCGCGGTCACCACGGCCAGCGCGATGGCCCCGCCGACCTGGAAGGACGTCTGGACCAGGCCGGCGGCCAGGCCCTGCTCGTCGTCGGACACGCCGGTGGTGGCCTGCATGTTCAGCGCCGGGAAGGACAGCGCGAAGCCCACGCCCAGCAGGACCATGCTGGGCAGGATGGCGATCGCGTAGTTCGGGTTGGCGTCGATCTGCAGGAACAGGCCGTACGCGACGACAAACGCGGCCAGGCCGACGGCGATCACCCGGCCGGAGCCGAAGCGGTTGACCAGGGCGCCGGTGCGTGGGCCGCCGAAGGCGACGATCAGGCCGGCCGGCAGGAAGGCCAGCGCCATGCTCAGCGGCGACCAGTGCAGCAGCGACTGCATGTAGATGGTGCCGATGAACTGGAAGCCGGCGTACGAGCCGAACACGGCCATCGCGGTCAGGTCGGCGGCCAGCACGTTCTTGTTGCGCAGGATGCCCAGGCGCAGCAGCGGGTGCGCGACCCGACGCTCGATCAGCACGAAGGCGACGACCAGCGCGATCACCACGGCGAACGAGCCGAGCGTGAGCGGCGAGGCCCAGCCGACGGCGGACGCCGAGACGACGGTGTAGACGAGCAGCAGCAGCGCGAGCGTGCTGGTCGCGGCGCCCAGCACGTCGTAGCCCTGCCGCGGGCCGTCCGGACGGCCGTGGTCGGGGATGAGCTTGATGCCGAGCAGCAGCACCAGGATCGCGATCGGGGCCGGCATCAGGAAGGTCCAGCGCCAGCCGACCTCGGTCATCAGGCCGCCGAGGATCAGGCCGGAGGAGAAGCCGCTGGCCCCGAAGGCCGTGTAGATCGACAGCGCCCGGTTGCGGGCCGGGCCCTCCGGGAACGTGGTGGTGATGATCGACAGGCCGGCCGGGGCGGTGAACGCGGCGGCGGCGCCCTTCACGAAGCGGGCGGCGATCAGCAGCGTCGGGTCGTCCACCAGGCCGCCGAGCAGCGACGCGGCGGCGAACACGCCCAGCGCGATCAGCAGCACCCGGCGGCGGCCGAGCAGGTCGGCGGTGCGCCCGCCGAGCAGCAGGAAGCCGCCGTAGCCGAGCACGTAGCCGGAGATCACCCACTGCAGCGAGGAGGTCGACATGTGCAGCTCGGAGCCGATCGAGGGCAGCGCGACGCCGACCATGGAGACGTCGAGGCCGTCCAGGAACAGCACGCCGCACAGCAGCATCAGCGCCGCCCACAGGCTGGCGGGCCAACGCGCGCCGGGCTGGGCGGACAGGGCGGGTGTTGCGGGTGTGGTCACGTCGAGACACACTACATGCAGGTGCATCTAATGCAAGCGGATTTAATGCGTTGGAATTTTATGACGGCGAGGACTAAGATGCGGGGCGTGACCGAGAACGAGCTCGTCAGCACCTGGCGCGACCTGCTGGGGCGCTACCACGCCACGTGGTGCGCGCTGGACCGTGAGCTGCGCGAGGGTCACGGCCTCGGGGCCAGCGAGTTCGAGGTGCTCGACCAGCTCGCGGAGAGCTGCTGCGACAAGCCGGCGGTGCGCATGCAGGAGCTCGGCAAGAGCGTCCAGCTCAGCCAGAGCGCGCTGTCCCGGGTCGTCGCCCGGCTCGAGGCCGACGGACTCGTCACGCGCGCGCTGTGCGCCGACGACCGTCGCGGCATCTACGTCGAGCTGACCGAGGCCGGCCGTGCCCGGCACGCCGCCGCGGAGCCGACGCACCGGTCGGTGCTGTCGGCCAATCTGGGCTGAGTCCGCCCGATTTCACCCTTTTGGTGACCCCGCTCACAGTGAATGTCAGCTGATGGTGGCTTGTTCGCGGTAAGCGGACAATGGGAATCTGCCTGTCAGAACCCACGTTGTGCCATGCGTCAGGGCGCTCGCGGGGTCTGCGGCTGCGAGCGGCACTGAGAGCAACGGGTCCGCCTACTACAGTGGACCCCAGGTGCTGACCCCACCGGCGAGGTCATGGGTGGGTGGAGGACCGCCGACGCAGCTGTCAGGGAGTGCATATGTTCGAGAGGTTCACCGACCGCGCGAGGCGGGTGGTCGTCCTGGCTCAAGAAGAGGCCAGGATGCTCAACCACAACTACATCGGCACCGAGCACATCCTCCTGGGTCTGATCCACGAGGGTGAGGGTGTCGCCGCCAAGGCGCTGGAGTCGCTGGGCATCGCCCT
>DASWRQ010000348.1:0-15200 GCA_036403095.1 Kutzneria sp.
CCCAAGGCGATGCTGACCACGGCGGTCGGGTCGCTGCTGGTGCTGGCGGCGGTGAACCCGGAGTATCTGGTGGCACGGCAGGACGTTCAGCGCTGGCAGCAGACGCGGATGCTCGACACGCTGTACCTGTCCGGGCTGTCGGTCGACATCCTGCCGGCGCTGGAAGGCCTGCCGGACAACGTGAAGTCGTGCGCGATGCCCTGGCGGACGCTGCCGCTGGACGACTTCCGCGGATGGAACATCTCCCGCGCGGCGGCGCGGGACGTCGTCCGCCCGCAGGTGGAGCCGGGCTGCCGGTGAACTCAGTAGACCTCAGTAGGCGAACCTGACGAACAGGATGCCGCCGAGCACGAAGAACACCAGCACGATCAGCGTGGACGAGTAGTCGCCGTTGGAGCTCGTCACCGCCTGGTCCACGACGCCGGTGAGCTGCACGCCACAGCTGGCGGTGATCGTGTGCCGGCCCGGCTCGATCCTGGTGAACTGCACGGGGGCGTTGAACGCGCCGGCGCTGTCGGCCGTGGCCGCGCCGACCTGGTCGCCGCCCGAGGTGAGGATGACGGAATGGCCGGGCTCGCAACCGGTTCCGGCGGCGGCGAGCGTGTCGCCCGGCTGGATGCTGCTGTGGTCCAGGGTCAGGCCGCCGTCGGTCTTCGGTTCGTCGGTCACCGACGGAACCGGTGTCGTGGCCCCCGTTGTCGTGGTGGCGACCGAAGTCGTGGTGGTCGCGGCCGGGGTGGTGCCGACGGTCGGCGGCGTTGTTGTTGTCACGCCGGGCGTTGTTGTGGTGACAACCGGTGGTGTCGTGGTGGTCGTCGGCGCCGGAGTCGTGACTGTGGTTGTTGTCACCGTAACGGTGAAGCGGGTGAGTCCCGTTTCCCTGCCGCAGGTCGCGTTGATCGCGTACGTGCCGGGCTTGGCGGTGGCCGGCGCGGTCGCGACGACGCTGCCCTGCGTGCCGGGCGATCCACTGGCCAAAGCCGTTCCCGCCCAGGTGAAGTTGATGACCCGGCACTGGGTGAAGCCGCTCCAGTGGATGGTGAACTGGCTGCCGGCCGGGCCGCTGGCGGGCGTCACGGTCACCAGTGGGGCCGTCGCCGCGAAGGCCGTCGACGGCGCGAGGACGCCCACGCAGAGCGCCAAGAAGGTCACTGTGCGAACAAGTAACACCATCGTCCCCATCCACTGTGGTTCTTTCGGCCCATGGCAGGCCGGCCGGCGGTAGCATCTCCCGCCAGTCAAGCCCGGCTCAACTGGGAGTTCTCGATGAGACGTCGCACCGGTGCCGCGGTTGCCTTGGCGGCCGGCATGTTTCTCGCCGGCACGACCCCGGCCCAGGCGTCGGATGATCCGCTGACGCTGGCCGTGGCCCTGGACGGCCAGGACATCGCCGGCCACACCATGGTGATCACCCCGCGCAAGCCGGTGCAGCTGTCGGTCACCGTCACCAACAACGGCGCCGCGCCGGTCCACATCCGCAGCATCCGCCTGTCCGGCACGGCGTTGGCGCTGACGTTCTTCGCCTACGACACCACGCTGCCGTTCGACGTGGCCGCACACGGGCGGGCCACCCGCACCTTCGGCCTTGACCTCGCGGACCTTGACGGGCAGGCGATCGGCCTGTTACCGGCGGCCGTGCAGCTGTTCGACTCGGACCGCGTCCAGCTCGTGGCGGTGGACACCACGACCGACGTGCACGGCTCGATCCTGTCCGTGTACGGGGTTTTCGGCATCGCGGTGCTGCTGCTGACCGTCGCCGCCTGGGCGGCGTGCCTGCTCGCCCTGGCGCGGCACCGACTTCCGGCCAACCGGCTGCGCCGCGCGCTGCGCTTCATGCCGGCCGGCTTCGGCACCGGGCTCGTCGCCGTCGTGACGCTGTCGGTGCTGCGGGTGATTCCACCAGAGCCCAGCGTCGAGATCCCGATAGTCGTCGGCACCACCGCGATCGGGCTGGTGCTCGGTTACCTGACGCCGCACCCGATGCTCGTCGACGTCCCGGTCGAGACGGCGCGGTTCCCGCTGACGAACGAGGTGACCGGGTGACCGCCCCCGCCAACCTGGTCAATGCCCTGCCGCAGTACGAGGTCGGATCGATGATCGGGGCCGGCGGCATGGGCGTGGTGTACGCCGGCCTGCACCGGTCGCTCGGCCGGCACGTGGCGATCAAGCAGCTGCCGGCCGAACTGGTGCACAAGCCGGGCATGGGCAGCCGGTTCGACCGCGAGGCCAAGGTGCTGGCCAGCCTGGACCATCCGCACATCGTGCCGGTCTACGACTACGTGCGCACCGCGCACGACAGCCTGCTGGTGATGGAGAAGCTCGACGGCGGCACGGTTTTCGACCGATCCCAGGGCCGCGGTGTCACGCCGGACGCCGCCTGCGCGATCATCCTGGCCACGCTGGCCGGGCTGCACGCCGCCCACTGCGCCGGGGTGCTGCACCTGGACGTGAAGCCGAAGAACCTGTTGTTCAGCCGGCAGGGCGTGCTCAAGGTGGCCGACTTCGGCATCGCGCAGGTGATCAGCGAGGGCACCACGCTCGTCACCCACGGCGGCGAAGTCCTCGGCACGCCGGCATACATCTCGCCCGAACAGGCTTCCGGCAATCCCCTGACCCCGGCCGCCGACGTCTACTCCACCGGCACGGTGTTGTACGAGCTGCTGTCCGGCACGCTGCCGTTCGCCGATGACCGAGGCCCGCTGAGCATGATGCGGCAGCACATCTTCGGCGATCCGCGGCCGATCAGCGGCGTGCCCGCGCCGCTGGCCGAGGTCGTGATGCGTGCCGTGGCCAGGGAAACCCACCACCGCTATCGGGACGCCGAGGGCTTCGCCGCCGACCTGTTCGCCGCGGCGGACGCCACGTTCGGGCCGGGATGGCTGCAACGGTCCCGGATTCCCGTGCACCTGTCGCCCCGCGTGACCGGCGGCGGCTCGCAGCCGCGACCCCGACCGACGCTGCAGGCGACGCGGTTCGAGGACGGCACGAAGTCCGACTGGTTCGCGGACGAGCAGCCGGAAACTGTGCGGCAGAAGGGGAACCGGCCCACCAAGGCCGAGTCGACCTTTCGCGGCCACACCGGCCGGCTCGACGCCGAGCCGAGCGACCAGCGCCGGTCCGACGAAGCCCCGGTCCGCCGCTCGGCCCTGGTGCCCGGGCTGATCGCGGCCGTGGCCTTGGTCGCCATGGTGGTGCTGGCCTTCGCCGCCCCCACACCGGGAGCGCGCACGGCCGTCACACAGCTCGCGGTCGTCGGCTCCGGCCCGGGACAGCCGACCAACATCGACCTCAGCCTGCCGGTGCCGATCTCCGGCGGCCCGGCCACGATGTCCCTGTGGCTGGCCGGTTTCCAGGTGGCCGGCGCGTCCGGACAGGACTCGGTGGGCTTCCCGGCGATCACCCGCTGGCTGCTCGGCGGCGCGGTCACCGGCCGGTTGGAATCGCCGGCCGGCACGCAGGAGTTCCCGGCCATCCCGCAGCAGTTCCCGCTGGCCAGCGCGATGGGCGCGGGCAGCCTGCTGGCCTGCCTGTTCGCCCTGGCCTACCTGGAGTCCACGCTCCGGACCGTCCGACGTGGACGGACCGGTGCCGGCAAGTACGTGACGGCAGTGCCGCTCGGGGCGCTGTTCGGCCTGGCCGGCTGGCTGCTGGTCGCGGTGTTGGCGGCGCACGAACCGGCACTGCCGTACGGCATCGGCTGCGCCGCGGCCGGCGTGCTGGCCGCGACGGCGACCGTGTGGGCTACCTCCGTCCGAACAGCAGCTTCCAGGGCGTGACGGCCGACTCCAGCTGCACGGCCAAGGTCATCTTCGAGGCGCCCTCGGCCCGCTCCTCGAACACGATCGGCACCTCGAGGATGCGCAGGCCGCGCTGGACCGTGCGGTAGTTCATCTCGACCTGGAACGAGTAGCCGTTGCTCTTGATGGTCGGCAGGTCGATGGCCTTGAGCGTGGCCGCCCGCCACGCCTTGAAGCCGGCGGTGGCGTCCTTGACCTTGAGCCGCAGGATGGTGTTGACGTAGAAGTTCGCCCAGGCGGACAACGCCTTGCGGTGCCACGGCCACTCCGAGGCGGTCCGCCCGCCCTCGACGTAGCGGGAACCGAGCACCACGCCGGCGTCGGTGGAGTTCAGCTTGTCCAGCATGGCCGGGATGCGGTCGACCGGGTGCGACAGGTCGGCGTCCATCTGGATCACCACGTCGGCGCCCTCGTCCAGGGCCCGGCCGATACCGGCGATGTAGGCCCGGCCGAGGCCGTCCTTCTCGGTGCGGTGCAGCACGCCGAGGTCGTCGCCGGCCAGGCCGTCGGCGATGTCGCCGGTGCCGTCGGGCGAGTTGTCGTCGACCACCAGCACGTGCAGTTCCGGCATCGCCAGTCCACGCAGCTTGGCCACCAGCACGGGCAGGTTCTCGCGCTCGTTGTACGTGGGCACGACAACAACGACCTTCATGGTGATCCTCTGGCTGCGTGGCGACGGGATGAGGCCGGAGTATAACGGCCCCCGGCCGCACCCCGTCGATCACATCGGGCGTGTCGCGCTCACGTCCCGACGCTCACCGGCGTGCCGCCGGTCCGCTCCCGGCCACCGAGCACCGCATCGCCGAACCCCGAGCCGGTCGACGACAACGTCCACAGCTCGGTCGTCCCGCTCCCCCGCAGCACCGCCAGGTCGGCCTTGCCGTCGAGGTTGAAGTCGCCGGCGCCGAGCACGGCCGGGCCGACACCGCTGGTCGACCACGTGCGCGCCGCGAACCCGGCGGCCGAGCCGAACACCGTCACGCCACGATCGGCCAGGGCGATCACGTCGTCCTTGCCGTCGCCGTCCACATCGCCCGCGACGGCCGAGGAGACCCGGTTGGCGCCGACGGTCACGCCGGTCTCGAACGCCGTTCCGGTCGAGTGGTGGAACGTGAGCTTGCCACCGGTGAGCGTGGCGAGGTCGGCCTTGCCGTCCCCGTCGAAGTCGCCGGCCACCAGCTCGCCGGCGCCGCCCGGCAACCACGTCGTGAGGGTTCCGTTGGACAGCACGGAAACATGGTCCGGGTACTGCAGGGTGACATCGGCCTTGCCGTCGCCGGTGAAGTCGCCGCCGATGATCCGGTCCGGCTTGGGCACATCGGCCATGGGGAACGCGCCGTACCCGTTGCCGTCGGAGGCGAGCAACGTCAGGTGGTCCCCACGGACGTAGGCCGCGTCGGTGGTGCCGTCGCCGTTGAAGTCGCCGCGCGCGAAGGGCCCCGGGACCGGTCCGGGGCTACCGGGGAGATCGTAGTCGAAACCGTCCGTGCCGCGGTGGAAGCCGCCGTCCTTGGCCACGAACGTCCACACGTCGCCGTTGTCGAGGGCCATGGTCACGTCGGGCCGGCCGTCGCCGGTCACATCGCCGCGCACGTGCGACGGCGGGTTCGGGTTGGGCAGCGTCTCCAGACTCCAGGAATCCGTGACAGGGCCGAGGTTTCCGGCTCGGTCGACCGCCTGGACGTACAGCCGGGCCCGGTCGCCGGCCACGGTCAGCGGCAGCACGGCGGTGCCGTCCGGGCCGGCGTCGATCCGGTTGGCCATGCGCTCGGCCTGGAAGTCCCAGCGGAAGGACACCACGTCGGTGTCGCCGGCCGGCGCGTGCAGCGTGAGGGTTCCGGTGGTGCGGGCCATGGTCACCCGCTCGCCGTCCGGGAAGTCGGTTGAGCTGATCGTCGCGAGCCCCGGGTCGACGGAGTCGACGGTGAAGTAGCAGTCCCGTGTGGACGGTCCGGTGTCCAGGTCGTCCCGCGCCTGCGCGTGGAAGTGGTAGACCTCGCCGTCGGTGTACGTGCCGGCCGGCACGTCCGCCCAGAAGAAGGGGCCAGGGGACATCGGCCCGGCCTCGGCGGCGTAGGCGATCGAGTTGTCGGCGCGCAGCACCTCGATCCGGACGATGCCGCCGTCCCGATCGGGATCGGCGAACCTCGCGGCGAACCGGCCGGCCCCCGAGACCAGGGTCGGCGCGGCCGCGGTGCCGCACGCCATGGGGCGCACCGTGTTGACTTCGGTGACGACGGGCGGGTTGTTGTACTCGGTGGAGAGTCCGACCGGTGAGTTCAGGTCGTCCGGCCGGAACACCGTGCCCGGCGCCGACTCGTCGTGGGCCCGCAGCCCGACGGTGACGACACCGGTCTTCCCGTCGGCGGCCTGCTGGGCCAGCTTGGTCAGGGCGGCGCTGGAGAACTCCAGCCGCCCGCTGCAGTCGGGATCGACGGCCGTGGCCAGCGGCGCGTCACCGACCCAGTAGTTCTTGCTGTTGTTCCAGGTCAGCGGCTTGGTCGGGTCGATCGACCGGGCCGCCCACAGGTCGACGACGGTCGGCACGCACGGGCGTGAGCGGTCCGGCGGGAGGTGGAACTCCGCGCCGTGCACGACGGACCCGTTGATCGCCTTCACGTCCAGTTGGAAGAACGACCGCCACAGGCCGTCGTCGACACTGCCGACCCGGGCGACAGCGCGGTCGGTCGCCCAGTACGAGGTGGTGGGCTTGGCCTTGTTCACCTGGGTCCATTGCTGGACCGGGCCCGAGGTGAATGCGGCGTTCGCCGCCGCGGCAGGTAGCAGTGCGACTCCGAGCAGGCATAACAGTGCGACCGCAGGAGCGGCGACACGGAGTTTCGGCATGGCGGGTCCTCCCCTTGAACCGGTGATGCCTTCACGATGTGCACGCGCGACCGGGCGCGCCGGTTGCCCCGATCGTCCGGATTCGGCGGACGATCGGACGGCCTCACCCCGCGCGGCGTGAGCCGATCCGATCGTGTCGCTCATGGCCCGACGCGGAGCGGCGTCGGCACAAAGCTCGCGGCCGAGTCATCGCGACCGGCGCGGCCGAGCCGGGCCAAGTCGCGATCGGACGTCCACCAAGAAGTGTTGGGCTTCGCCTTGTTCACCTGGGTCCACCGGTACCGGTTCGCGCCGCGACAGCTGTCCAGGCTGCCTTGTTCGCCCGAGTTCAGCGGGCGATCTCCAGCCGGGTGTCGAGGGCGTCGACGAGTTCGCCGCGGGCCCGGAACACGCGCGAGCGGATCGTGCCCACCGGGCAGTCGCAGACCTCGGCCGCCTCGGCGTAGGACAGGCCGACGACCCGGGTCAGCACGAAGGCCTCCCGGCGCTCCGGGTCGAGGGCGTCGATCGCCGCGCGCAGCGCCACCAGGCCCTCGGGACCCGCGACCGCGGTGTCCAGCCAGCTGTCGGCACTGGTCGTACGGGGCGAGCGCTGCGCGGTGCGGACGTGGTCGGCGGCGACTCGGCGGGCGATGGCCAGCAGCCACATGCGGGCCGGCGAGCGGCCCTCGTAGCGGGGCAGCGCGGCGAACGCACGGAGATAGGTCTCCTGCGCGAGGTCGTCGGCCTGGCCCGGGTCGCCCAGGTAGGCCATCAGCCGGCGCAGCTGCCGCTGCGTCGAACGGACGAACTCGGCGGCAGCCGCCCGGTCGCCGCGCTGCGCGGCCAGGGCGAACTGGGTGATCTCGGCGTCCACGCCCGGGAGATACGCCAGCGGTTACTGGCGGGTTCACGGGAACTTTCCCGCACTCGCCGACGACCTGGCTCCACGTGGACTGCGGCATCGCGCGCGAGGCGCTCTCGGCGGCCATGGACGGGGAGGCTGTCCCCGACGTGGCCATGACGGACGTGGACCGGCACGTGCAGGGCTGTGGCGCCTGCGCGAGCTGGCAGGACCGGGCGGCCCGGATCAACCGGCTGACCGCGCTGTCGCCCGCGGGCGCGGAGCGGGACCTGGCCGACGACGTGCTGCGGCGGGCCATCCTGCCGCCGCCCGGCCTCGAACCCGACCTGGCCGCGGCACTCGGCCAGGCCGGTGACCCGCGAAACCCCGCGGCGGCGGAGGGCCAGACCAGCCAGCACGCCGGCAACCCATGGGACTACGCGACAGCGCCGGGCCAAGCCGGGCAGCAGGCCGGCGAGCGGCCGGCCTTGACCGGTGCGGCCGCGCGGGCCGCTTTCGCCCCTGCCCACGCCACGTCGGTTTCCTCCTCCCCTGCCGACGCCGGGCGGGAGCCGGTCGGCGCGCGGTTCTCCCTCTCCTCTCTATTGGTGCGCGTGGGGCTGGTGCTGGCGGCGCTGGCCCAGGCCACGGTCGCCGTCGTGGAACTGCTCGGCCGGGACGATCCGATGATGATGGCCGGCCATATGGACCACGAGACGTCGGCCTTCAACTTCGCGCTGGGCGTGGTGCTGGCGGTGGTGGCCGTGGATCCGCGGCGGGCGCGGGCGCAACTGCCGCTGCTGGGCAGCGTGGTGGCGGTGCTGGTGCTGGTGTCGACGTTCGACCTCGGCGCGCACGCGGTGGGCTGGAACCGCCTGGTGACGCACATCCCGCTGGCGGTCGGCCTGATTCTCGTGACACTGCTGGGAACTAAGTCGGGGCCGGGGACGACCAGCACGACGACGGCCCGAAGGACATGGAGGTTCCCGATGAGGACAGCGAAGCGGCTCGGCGTGCTGGGCACGATCGTGGTCGGCGGCCTGCTCGCGGCGACGGGCAGCGCGGCGGCCCACGTGACGGCGCAGCCGAACACCGCGACGCAGGGCAGCTACACGAAGATCGCCTTCCGGGTGCCCAACGAGGAGGACAAGGCCGCCACGGTGAAGCTGGAGGTCACCTTCCCGGCCGACCACCCGGTGGCCTCGGTGGAGACCAAGTCGGTGCCGGGCTGGACGGTCCAGGTGGACAAGGCCAAGCCGGCCAAGCCGCTGAAGTCGGACGACGGCGACGTGGCCGAGGTCGTCTCCAAAATCACCTGGACCGGCGGCAAGATCACGCCGGACACCTTCGAGGAGTTCGAGGTCTCGCTCGGCCCGTTGCCAACCGACACGGACTCGTTGGTGTTCAAGGCCATCCAGACCTACGACAACGGCGACGTGGTGCGGTGGATCGAGACCGGCGCCGAGGCCGAGCACCCCGCCCCGACGGTGAAGCTGTCGCCCAAGGCGACCACGGCCGCGACACCGGTGACGCCGACGGCGAGCTCCACTTCGGACACCAGCTCGCTGCCGCTGGTCTTCGGCATCATCGGCATCGTGATCGGCCTGGTCGCCGGGGCGCTGGCGGTGCTGGCCCTGCGGCGCGGGCGAACCGCCGAATGAGGGCCTTCCTACTGATCCTGGCCGGTGTGCTCGCGGCGATGGCCGCGACCGCCGGCCAGGCGTCGGCGCACGCGGTGCTGGAATCCACCACTCCCTCCAACGGATCGCTGGTGCAGTCCGCGCCCACCCGGGTCACGCTGACCTTCGGCGAGGCCGTGCAGATCGAGCCGGACGGCGTGCACGTGATCGCCCCGGACGGCTCGTCGGCCGACAACGGCAAGGCCGACCACCTCGCCGGCGACGGCAACACCGTCGGCGTGACGATGACGTCGACCTCCGAGGGCACGTACACCGTGTCCTGGCACGTGGTCTCGGCCGACTCGCACCCGATCTCCGGCGCCTTCACGTTCTCCGTCGGCCACGCCTCGGCCGCCGCCCCGGTGGCCGCGCCCTCGTCGGGCAGCCTGGCAGTGTCCATTGTGTACTGGACCGCTCGTGGCCTCGAATACGCGTCGTTCGCGCTGCTGGTCGGGGCCGTGGCGTTCGTGTTCTGGTGCTGGCCGGGCGGTTCCGCGCGGCGCGTCGTCCGCCGGCTGATCGGCGGCTCGTGGCTGACACTGCTGCTCGCCACGGTCGCCGGCGCGCTGCTGCAAGGACCTTACGGCGCCGGGGCCGGCCTGGACCGGTTGTTCGACGGCCAGTTGTTCTCGTCCACATTGGACATCGCGCTGGGCACGGGCGTGATCGTGCGGATCGTGCTGCTGGCGTTGGCCGCACCGTACATCGGCGAGATCCTGGCCACGGCGGAATGGACCCCGAACCGCCGGGCGGTGCTCGGCGGTCTCGGCGTGGTGCTGCTCAACGGCCTGGCCTGGACGTGGTCGATGTCCGGGCACGCGGCCGCCGGGTTGCAGTCCGAGCTCGCGCTGCCGGTCGACGTGCTGCACCTGGACGCCATGGGCATCTGGCTCGGCGGGCTGGTCGTGCTGTGGCGGGCCAAGCCGCCCCAGGCGGCCGCGCAGCGGTTCTCGCAGGTCGCCTTCGCCTGCGTCGGCGTGCTGGTGGCGACCGGGACGTACCAGAGCTGGCGGCAGCTGGGCAGCTGGAGCGGCTTCCTGGACACCGAGTACGGCCGGCTGCTGCTGCTCAAGATCGCCGGCGTGCTGGTCGTGCTGGCCGCCGCCTACTTCTCCCGCCAGTGGGTCCGCACGCACGTCGGCAAGCTGCGGCGGCCGGTGCTGATCGAGACGGCCGGCGCGGTGATCGTGCTCGGGCTGACCGCGGCCCTGGTCAACGCCGAGCCGGCGCGCACGGCCGAGGCCGCCACCGCGCCCATCGTGCAGGCCACGCCGGACGGCCAGACCCTGCCGTTCGACACCGGCGGCCCGGGTGGCAAGGGCATCCTCAAGGTCTACATCACGCCAGCCCGTACCGGCCCCAACCTGCTGGACGTCACGGTCGAGGACCAGGGCGGCGCCGCGCACGACGTGCCGGAGCTGACTGTCGCGCTGACGTTGAAGGACCGCGACGTCGGCCCGCTGAAGATCGACATGCAGCACGTCGGCAAGGGTCGCTACCGGGCGACCGAGGCGCAGATCCCGCTGCCGGGCGCGTGGCAGGTCGCGGTGACCGTGCGCAGCTCCGACATCGACGAGACCACCTCCGTCGGCAGGTGGCAGGTGTCCTGACCGGATCGTTCCGCTCGACGACGAGGCCGTGCCTGTCGCCCACGGACCGGGACCGGCACGATCGGTGGCGTGACCAAGGCATTGCTCGTCATCGACGTCCAGGAATCGTTCCGGCAGCGGGAGAACTGGGCCCGTGTGTCCACTCCGGACATCGTGGCCAAGGTCGGCGCGCTGGTCGACGTCGCGCGCAGGGCCGGCGACCTCGTGGTGTGGGTGCTGCACAGCGAGCCCGGCACCGGCACCCCGTTCGACCCGGCGAGCGGCCACGTGCGGCTGGTCGACGGGCTCGAGCCGGCGGCCGGCGAGCCGACGCTGACCAAGACCTCGCGCAACGCGTTCACCACCACCAACCTCCAGCAGATCCTGACCGAGCAGGGGATCCGCGAGCTGGTGATCTGCGGCATCCAGACCGAGCAGTGCTGCGAGACGACCGCCCGGGTCGGCGCCGACCTCGGCTTCGACGTCACCTACGTGACCGAGGCGACGGCCACCTTCCCCATCCCGCACCGCAGCGGCGTCGGCGAGCTCGGCGTCGAGGACATCATCGAGCGCACGGAATACGCGCTGGCCGACCGGTTCGCCACCATCAGCACCATCGCGGAGCTGGCCGTAGGCTGACCAGATCATGCCGACCGTCGCCTTCCTGCTCACCCGCGACCTGCACCTGCTCGACCTGGCCGGGCCGGCGCAGGTGTTCGCCGCGGCGGCCAAGCAGGGCCTGGACTATCGGCTGCACTACCTCGCGGACACCGACACCGTGCCGACGGCGCAGGGGCTGACCGTGCAGGCGGCGACGGAGATCCCGGCGCTCGGCCCGGACGACCTCATCGTGGTGCCGGGCTGTGCCGGCGACCGGCTGGCGCGGGCCCCGCGGCTCGGGGCGGCACTGATGAACCTGCTGCGGGAGTTCCCCGGCACCGTCGCCAGCGTCTGCTCCGGGGCCGAGCAGCTCGGCCGGGCCGGGTTGCTCGACGGGCGACGCTGCACCACTCACCACGAGCTCCAGGACGAGCTGGCCCGGCGGTATCCGGCCGCGCATGTCGTGCACGACGTGCTGTACGTGATCGACGGCCGAATCGTCACCTCGGCCGGCATCGCCTCCGGCATCGACCTCGCGCTGCACCTGGTGGCCGGCGCGCACGGGCCGGCCGTCGCCGCGCGGATCGCCCGGGAGATGGTCGTCTATGCCCGCCGCAACGGCGACGACCACCAGGCCAGCGCGATGCTGCGGCATCGTTCGCATGTGAACGACACCGTGCACCGGCTCCAGGACCACATCGACGGCCACTACGCCGCCCGGCTGCCGCTGGCCGAGCTGGCCCGGACCGTCGGGTGCAGCGAGCGGACCGTCACGCGCCTGTTCGCACGGGCTACTGGGCTCACGCCACTGCGCTACCAGCAGCTGCTGCGAGTGGAGCGCGCCGAGCACCTCATCGCGCTGGGCGCCACGGTCGAGACCGCCGCTCACACCGTCGGCTTCGAAGACGCGCGCATGTTACGCCGCCTCCGCTCCCGCCCCTGATCTTTCGCCACATGTGTCCACAATCCGCATCGGGAGCCACATGTGGGCCACATGTGGGGGTTTTGGAGGGGCGCGTGGGCGGCGAGTGCTGGGCGCGGGCGGCTTTCCGGGGGCGGTTTCGGGGCCGGGGCCGCGGTGCGTCGACGGGTGCATTTGGCACTCAGCGGCGAATCGGACTTGTGGGGAGCAATTGTTCGCCTGTGCGGGCTTTGGCGGGCGGCGTACGCGTCGTCGATCGTGGTTGATATACCGGGTATCAACCACTGGTTGTGCCTGTGACCTGCTGAAGTGCGACGCGCTTTGCCCGTCTGACCAACCAGTTGGTCAACATCCGAGGTGTGTCCGCACGGCCCGTCATCCGCTGCCCGTTCGCCCCAAAAGCTGAGCAGCGCTTACTACATCACTTGGTAAAAGTCGGCACCGATGTCAGCGTTGTCGTATCTGGAGTCGCCGCGGATCCCTCCTGCAAGTCCGAACACCCGTGGGCGCGTCCAGCAGGACGGAGTTGACGTTGCACGTGTTGCCGGTACCGGCCGAGAGGGGCCTGCCCCTCGACACCGCGCTCGCGCGCGGCCTGGCAGCCGCCGGGGAGCTCGGCCTCAGCGCGCGGTTCACGCCGCTGCTCGACGCCGATCCGGGCAGCTGGCAGTGCCTGCTCAGCTCTCCGGGCGTCAGCCTGCCGTCGGCCGCGGGCCACGGCCGCGGCGACCGGGCGACCGCGCGCGTCGGCGCCCTGTTCGAGGCGCTGGAGCACTACCTGAGCGGCCTCGACGGCCTGCGCAACCGGCAGGTTCGGCTGCGCGACGCGCACGAGGTGGCGCACGGCCCGCTGGCCTCGGACCCGTTCATCGCCAAGCTGGCCGACGGCCCGGCCCGCGAGCTGGGCTGCGTGCGCTACCAGGCGCTCGACGGCAGCGCCGACGTGGACGTGCCGGTGTTCCTGACCATCCCGGAGTACCGCGGCCAGCAGGGCGAGTCGGCCCGGCTGACCGTGGAGGACTTCTACGACTACTCGGCTGCCGGCCCCGGTGTCGAGGCCACCGGCTGGGCCGCCGGCTCCTACGCGGCCGAGGCGCTGGTGCACGCGGTCAACGAGGCGGTGGAGCGGGACGCGCTGGCCCAGTTGGTCGCCGATCAACTGGCGGGCGAGAGCGTCCGGGCGCTGCGGGTGGTCGACCCGGCGACGCTGCCCGACGACCTGGCCGACCTGATGATCACCGCGGCTGACCGGTGCGGACGCACCGTGCACCTGATCGACATGACCTCTGACCTGGACATTCCGGCCTTCTACGCGTTCCAGGCCGCGGAGCCCGGCGGCCGGTCGGCAGTGGCCGGCAGCGCGGCGGCGCTGTCCAGCCGGGTCGCGGCCGGCCGGGCGCTGACCGAGCTGATCCAGGTCCAGACCATGACGGACGGCCGGCGGCTGTCCGACCCTGCCTGTCGGCGGCCCGACCACGCGGGCCGGCTGCCGGACGCCGTCGAGGTCGGCTTCGCGCCCACCCAAGGCCCGACCACTCCGCGCCAGCATCTCGACGTGCTAGTAGAGCTGTTGCACGGCAAGGGTTTCACGCCGTACGCGCGGGAGCAGTACGCCACGAGGAACCTGGCCGTGGTCAACGTGTTCGTGCCGGGGCTGGACCGGTCGACCGATTGCCGCCGGCTGCGGGTCAGTCGCCGGCGTGCTCAAGCGCCCACCGGGTGAGCGCCGGCCGGGTGGTCAGCCGCAGCTTCTTGTAGCTGTTGTGCAGGTGGGTCTCGATGGTTCGCTCGCTGAGGAACAGCCGCTCGGCGATCTGCCCGTTGGTCAGGCCCTGGCCGACGAGCCGCACGATCTCCCGCTCACGCCGGCTCAGCGGCTGCGTCCCCTTGTCCGGCAAGGACATCCCGGCGCCCATGGCGGTCAGTCGCTCGCCGGCCCGGTCCGGCTCGCCGGCCATCAGCTCGTGCTGCCGCTGGGCCAACGCGTCCAGGAACGGCGAAGTGCGGCCGCCGGCCCTGAGATGGCCCAGAATCTGTTGTGCCGCGGCGTGATCCTTGCGGGCGACGGCCAGATAGCCGGCGAAGGCCAGGCGCAGCGTGTCGACCAGGTGATCGCCGAGCGGCCGGGGCGACATGTTCACCGTGTCGTCGACCTTGGCCCCGGTGCGCAACGCATACGCGGTCTCGGCCAGGTCGGTGACCATCACGACGTCGTCGTGGCTGGCGTCGTAGCACTCCCGGACGACCTGGAGATCCTGCTCGGCCCGGGCCAGATTCCCGTTCTCCGCCAACAGGAAGGCCCGTGCCGCCCGGGCCCGGCCGACCAGCCGGTCCTGCCCGGTCCGCTCGGCCTCGCCCAGGCTCTCGTCGGCGTTGGCCAGCGCCGCCGGCAGGTCGCCGGCGATGTAGGCGACCCAGCTGCGGATCTGCGTCACGTAGTGCACCGCGCCGGGCAGGTAGAACTGCACCTGGTTGGCGCCGGCGTTGCCGGTGGCCCGCAGTGCCGCCGGCACGTCGCCGCGCAGCACCAACAGGCCGGGCTGCTGGAGTTTCACGGCGTAGGCGTACTGTTCCCGCGACTCGGCGCCGATCGATTCGGCGGCCTCGAGGGCGATCCGGTTCTGCGTGTGGGCGGCCACGTAGTCGCCGCCGACCCGGGCGGCGACGCTGGCCCCGAAGTGCGCGACCACCCGGGCCTCGGGCGTGTCCTGGTCCTCGGTCAGGGCGATCATGCGGTCCAGCACCGACCACACCCGGGACAGGTCGTTGGCCCGCACCGCGAGCAGCCAGTGCACCATCAGCCCGATCGGCGGGTCCTGCGACTCGAATCGCACCGGCTGCATCGGCGTGCGCACGTTGCCGCGTTCGGCCTCGAGCATCGACCGGTAATAGCCGAGAATCCGCTGCCGCAGCAGGTTTCCCTGGCTCTGGGCCATCGCCTCG
>DASWRQ010000349.1:0-1770 GCA_036403095.1 Kutzneria sp.
GTGCAGAACCCGGACCTGCAGGGCCTGTCCGGCCTGCAGGTGCTCGACAAGATCGTCGCCTACGCCGGCGTCAAGGGCATGCGCGTGCTGCTGGACCGGCACCGGCCGGACTCCGGCGCGCAGTCCCCGCTCTGGTACACCGGCGCGTACTCCGAAAGCCGCTGGATCTCCGACTGGACGATGCTGGCCCAGCACTACAAGGGCAACCCGACGGTGGTCGGCGCGGACCTGCACAACGAGCCGCACTCGATCCAGGGTGGCGGCGGGGCCTGCTGGGGCTGCGGCGACACCGCGACCGACTGGCGGCTCGCCGCCGAACGGGCCGGCAACGCGGTGCTCGCGGCGAACCCGGACTGGCTGATCGTCGTCGAAGGCGTCGACTGCGTCAGCGGCACCGGCGACCCGCAGTGCGGCTGGTGGGGCGGCAACCTCTCCGGGGCCAGGCAGTTCCCGGTGCGGCTGTCCAAACCGGACAAGCTGGTGTACTCGGCGCACGAGTACGCGACGTCGGTGTTCGCCCAGACCTGGTTCTCCGACCCGGCGTTCCCGGCGAACCTGCCCGCGCTGTGGGACCACTTCTTCGGCTACCTGCACAAGCAGAACATCGCGCCGGTGCTGCTCGGCGAGTTCGGCAGCACGCTCGCCGACCCGCGCGACAAGGTCTGGCTGCAGGAGCTGATGAAGTACGCGGGCACCGGCCCGTCCGGGATGAGCTTCACGTACTGGTCGTGGAACCCGAACTCGGGGGACACCGGCGGCATCCTCAACGACGACTGGACCACGGTCAACCAGACCAAGCAGGCGATCCTGCAGCCGTACCTGATCCCGCCGGTGGGCTCGGGCGGCGGCACGACCGACCCGCCGCCCGCGGCGAGCTGCGCGGTCACGTACCACGTCGACAACACCTGGCAAGGCGGCTTCATCGCCACGGTGACGTTGAAGAACCCCGGCAGCTCGGCGCTGAAGAACTGGGCGCTCGGCTGGACCGTGCCGTCCGGGACGCAGATCACCGGCGGCTGGAACGCGACCGTCACGCAGACCGGGCAGCAGGCGAGCGCCAAGGCGCCCACCTGGGCGCCCGACCTGGCCGGCGGAGCCTCGGTGTCGATCGGCATCCAGGCGACCGGCGCCTCGACCGGCACGCCCGGCGGCTTCGCCGTCGGCGCGACCGCCTGCACCACCTGACCCACCCACCGAAGAAGACAAAGGAGCGCACTCGATGAGGAGTGAATTCTGGTCCCCGAAGAGGAAGTCACGGTTCGCCGTGGCGTCCTCGGTGACGGCGGCGGCCGTCACCGCCGGATTACTGGTGGCCGGGGGCAGTCCGGCGGGCGCCGCCACCGGCTGCAAGGTCACCTACACGGTCAACCAGTGGGACACCGGCTTCACCGCCAACGTCGCCGTGACCAACCTGGGTGACGCCGTCTCGTCCTGGAACGTCGAATGGGACTTCGGTGGCAACCAGCAGGTGCAGCAGGGCTGGAGCGCCACCTTCAGCCAGAGCGGCAAGCACGTGAGCGCGAAGAACCCGTCGTGGGGCGGGGCGCTGGGCTCGAACGCCACGGCGAACTTCGGCTTCAACGGCTCGTACTCGGGGACGAACGCGATCCCGACGTCGTTCTCGCTCAACGGCGCGCACTGCGACGGCACGTCCCCGACGACCACGCCGACGACGCCGACCATGACGACCACGCCCACCACGCCGACGACACCCACCACGCCGACGACGCCCACGACCCCGACGACGGTCACCACGACGCCGCAGCCCGG
>DASWRQ010000350.1:0-13794 GCA_036403095.1 Kutzneria sp.
AGGAGCCGGCCGATTCCGGACTGGGCTGGCAGCTCATCGACGACGAGGTGAATCCGCCGTCGAACAACACCTACAAGCCGACAATCGACTTCCGCAGCGCATATCGGGCGGCCTGGGGGAAGACCGGCTGAGCCGGTTTCAGCTAACTCACAGGCAGCGTCCAGTCTGATGACAGCCTGAACACAGAGGATCGGGGGTAACCACCGCCCTGGGGCCTCGAAGCTGCCGCGCTCCCCCCAGGCCAGGGACGCGAGCAGAGTGAGGAACCCGTGTTGTCGAGAATTCGACTGCGCCTGACCAGACGGCGGGTGATCATCGTCGTGGCCGCCGTGGTGGTGGCCACCGGCGGCGGCGTCGCGTGGGCCGCGACCAGACCGGCCGCCGACGCCACCACCACAACGTTCGCCACGGCGAGCACCGCGACGCTGAAGCAGACGGTCTCGTCGTCCGGCACCATCCAGCCGGCCCAGCAGCAGAACCTGAACTTCGCGGTGTCCGGCCAGGTCACCGGGGTCACCGCGACGGTCGGCCAGCAGGTGACCGCCGGACAGGCGCTGGCCACGGTGAACTCGGCGGCGCTGGCCGCGAGCGTCGCCGAGGCCCAGGCCACCGTCTCCACCGACCAGGCCCGCCTGAGCTCCGACCAGACCGCCGGCGCGTCCAGCGCGCAGATCGCCGCCGACCAGGCCGCGGTCACCGCCGCGCAGAACTCCCTGACCAACGCCCAGAACGCGCTCGGCGAGGCCACGCTGACCTCGCCCATCGACGGCACGGTGGCGTCCGTGAATCTGACCGTCGGGCAACAGGTCTCCGGCGGCAGCACGTCCTCGTCCAGCGGGAGCACCGGCGGCGGGCAGGGTGGTGGCGGCCAGGCCGGCGGTGCCAGTGGCGGGGCCGCCACCGGGTCGTCCAGCTCGTCCAGCACCAGCAGCAGCACCGCGCAGGTCGTGGTGATCTCCACCAACACCTACGTCGTCAACGCCAGCGTGGACGACACCGAGGTCGGCCTGGTCAAGAACGGCGAGCAGGCGACCATCACGGCCAACGGCAGCCAGACGCCGGTGTACGGCACGGTCACCTCGGTGGCCATGCTGGCCAGTTCCTCGTCCACGGTGCCGAGCTACCCGGTGTCGATCGCCGTCACCGGCACGCCGACCGGCCTGCACCCGGGGGCCAGCGCGACCGTGGCCATCACGGTCAAGCAGGTCACCGACGCCGTGGTGGTGCCGACCGCCGCGATCCACTACGAGGGCGGCAACGCGGTCGTCTACCAGATGGAGGCGGGCAAGCAGGTCTCCAAGCCGGTCACCACCGGCATGACCTCGCTGGGCCAGACCCAGATCGTCAGCGGCCTCAACGACGGCGACCAGGTGGTCGTGCCCAGCCGGGCCACCGGCACGACCGGCACCGGCCGCACGGGCACCGGCGGCACCGGGACGACCGGCGGCCGCGGCGGCACCGGCACCGGTGGCACCGGTGGCTTGGGCGGCACGGGCGGCTTGGGCGGCGGCACGGGCGGGTTCGGTGGCGGCGGCTTCACCGGCGGCACCCGCCAGGGGAACGGCGGCTGAGCCATGAGCCTCGACATGACCACGCCGATCCCACCCGTGATCGGCGGGCCCAGGACGGTCATCGGCATCCAGGACGTCACCAAGATCTACCAGACCGGCTCGGTCGAGGTGGCCGCGCTCGGCGGCGTCTCGCTGCGGATCGACGAGGGCGAGTACGTGGCGATCATGGGCCCGTCCGGCTCGGGCAAGTCCACGCTGATGCACATCATCGGCTGTCTGGACGTGGCCACCGACGGCAGCTACTTCCTGGCCGGCGAGGACGTCAGCGGGCTGACCGAGAACGAGCTGGCGGTGATCCGCAACAAGCGCATCGGCTTCGTGTTCCAGCAGTTCAACCTGCTCACGTCCTTGACGGCCTGGCGCAACGTCGAACTGCCGCTGTGCTACGCCGGCGTGCCCAAGGCCGAGCGCAAGCGCCGGGCCGTGGCCGAGCTGGAGCGAGTGGGCCTCGGCGACCGCGTCGAGCACAAGCCGACGGAGCTCTCCGGCGGCCAGCAGTCCCGCGTGGCGCTGGCCCGGGCCCTGGTCAACGCCCCGGCGCTGATCCTGGCCGACGAGCCCACCGGCGCGCTGGACTCCAGGGCCACCGCCGACGTGCTCAACGTCTTCGCCGACCTGCACCAGGCCGGCCACACCATCGTGCTCATCACGCACGAGGAGGAGGTCGCCGCCCGCGCGCAGCGGGTCGTGCGGCTGCGGGACGGGCTCATCGAGTCGGACACCATGAACCTGGTCGGGGGTGTCTGATGGGTTGGCTCGAAACTCTGCGGACCAGTTGGGACGCGATCAGATCGCACCGGTTGCGGTCCGGGCTGACCATGCTCGGCATCCTGATCGGCATCGCGGCCGTGATCCTCACCGTCGGCCTCGGCGAAGGCGCGCAGCAGCAGGTCAGCAGCGCCATCAACGCACTCGGCACGAACCTGCTCGTGGTCACGCCGGGCAGTTCGACCACCGGCGGGGTGCGCGGCGGCTCCGGCACCGCCTCCTCGCTCACCGCGAGCGACGCCACGGCGTTGGGGGACAAGTCCGTCGCGCCGGACATCAAGGCCGTGGCCCCGAGCAACAGCCGGTCCGAGTCGCTGACCGCCGGCTCGACCAACTGGACGACCTCGGTCGTCGGCACCACCCCGGACTGGTTGAGCGTGCGGGCCCGGACCGTCTCGGAAGGACGGTTCCTGTCCAATCAGGACATCAGCGGCGAAGCGGCCAACGTCGTGCTCGGGCCGACGACGTCCCAGGAGCTGTTCGGCTTCGCCGATCCCGTCGGCCGAACGGTGACCATCGGCGCCATTCCGTTCACCGTGGTCGGCGTGCTGGCCTCCGAGGGAACCTCGTCAACGCAGAACCAGGACGACCAGGCGGTGGTGCCGATCAGCACCGCCTCCGACCGGCTCTTCGGCGGCGCGACCCGCACCTCGGTACAGTCGATCTACGTGGAGGCCACGTCCGCGGACACCCTTTCGGCCGCCTACCAGGAGGCCACCCAGGAGCTGCTGACGCTGCACCACGTGGCCGAGCCGACGGCGGCCGACTTCACCATCGCCAGCCAGGAGTCGCTGCTGTCCACCGCGACCTCGGTCAGCAAGACGCTGACCATCCTGCTCGGCGGCGTGGCCGCGCTGTCCCTGCTGGTCGGCGGGATCGGCGTCATGAACATCATGCTGGTCTCGGTGACCGAGCGGATCCGCGAGATCGGCCTGCGCAAGGCGCTGGGCGCCAGCCCCACCCTGATCCGCCGGCAGTTCCTGGTGGAGGCGTCAGTGCTCGGCCTTTCGGGCGGCATACTGGGCGCGCTGCTGGGGATCGTGGGCGCGCTGGTGCTGCCGGGGCTGATCTCGTCGACCATCACCGTGTCCCCGACGGCCACCGTGCTGGCCATCCTGACCTCGATCGCCATCGGCATGGCCTTCGGCGTGTACCCGGCCAGCCGGGCCGCCCGACTGGCCCCGATCGACGCTCTCCGTAGCGAATGAGCTGGAGCCCAACGATGTCCCTGCAGATCCGCAAAGCCGCCCTCGGCGTCATGGCCGGCGCACTGGCGTTCACGCTGGCCGCGTGCGGCGGCTCCGCGCCCGCCGCGTCGCCCGGCGGCAACACCCAGGCCCCCGGCAACAACCGCAACGGCGGCGGCGCGCCGCCCGGGGTGTTCGGCAGCATCGCCGCGGTGTCCGGCCAGACGCTCCAGGTGCAGAACCCGCAGAGCGGCCAGACGGCCGTGACCTACGACGGGTCCACGAAGATCACCAACTCGGTGGCCGGCACGCTGGCCGACGTCACCTCCGGCGCGTGCGTGAGCGTGGTCGGCACCTCCAGCGGCGAGGGCCAGCCGATCGGCGCCACGGCCGTGACGATCACGCAGGCCGGCGCCAACGGGTGCAGCTTCGGCGGCCAGCGGCCGTCCGGTTCCAACACGCCGCGGCCGTCGGGCTCGAACCGGCCGCGGCCCAGCGGCAGCAACGTTCCCCGGCCCAGCACCGGCAACAACCCGGCCGGCGGCCCGCGTGCCTTCGGCGCCGTGACGGCGGTGTCGGCCACCGGCTTCACGGTGCACTCGACCTTCGGCACGAACGCCACCGACGTCACGGTCAACGTCACGTCGGCGACGACGTACACCAAGACCGTGAGCGCCGACCCGACCGCGCTGGTCGTGGGCGCATGTGTTGCGGCGCAAGGCAAGTCCGACGACACCGGCGCGGTCGCGGCGACCACCATCGCCGTCAGCAAGGCCGGACCGAACGGCTGCACCGGCGGCTTCCGCGGTGGTCGGGGCAACGGCACCGGTGGTGGCAATGGCAACGGCTGAGCGGAAGAGACGCGGCTTCCGCCGCTCCCGGGTGGTGATCGGCATCGTGGTGCTGGTCCTGCTCGGCGGCGGGGCGGCGGCGTACGCCGCGACGCGAAGCGACGCTCCCTCGTACCGGACGACCATCGCCGGCCCGGCCAAGGTGACGTCGGTGCTCACCGGCACCGGCACCGTGCAGCCGGTGTCCGAGGCGACGGTCAGCTTCCCGGTGTCCGGGCAGGTCGCGGCGGTGAGCGTGCAGCAGGGCGACACCGTGACCTCCGGTCAGGTGCTGGCCCAGCTCAACACCACGACCCTGGCCGGCCAGGTCAGCTCGGCCCAGTCCGCGCTGGCCAACGCCCAGGCCAAACTGGCGGCCGACCAGACCAGCCAGACCACGTCCGTGCCGACGCAGTCGACGCCGTCGTCCTCGGGCGGCGGCACCGGTTCTTCGGCCAAGCTCACCCAGCTGCTGAAGTCCATCTCCACCGGGCAGAACGCCGTGCGCGGCGCGCAGCAGAAGGTGGACGCCGACCTGCAACTGGCCGGGGCGGCGCTGAAGCACGCCCAGACGGCGTGCCCGGACATCATCAAGCAACTCGGCGCCACCGGGGCCAACCCGCCCAGCACCACCGATCCGACGCCGCCGTCCACCACCGCGCCGTCCACCACCGCGCCGTCCACCACCGCGCCGCCGCCGGCCGCGCCGCCGGTGAGTGTCACCGACTGCACCGATCTGTTGCAGCAGGTCCAGGACGCGCAGGCCAAGACCGCGGCCGACGAGACGGCCCTGAGCCAGGCCGAGGCGGCGCTGTCGACCACGCTGGGCCAGGCCGCCACGGCGGTGCAGCAGTCGGCTTCGTCCGCCACGACCGCAACGAAAACCACAACTGGTAGCACTGGCGGCAGCCAGAGCGGATCTCGTGGCGGCTCGTCCACGCCGCCGTCGGCCGACCAGATCGCGGCCGACCAGGCTTCGGTCGACGCGGCCAACGCGCAGCTGGCCGCCAACCAGCAGAACCTGGCCGCGGCCAACCTGGTCAGCCCGATCGACGGCACCGTGGCCCAGGTCGACGTGGTCAGCGGCCAGAGCGCGGCGGCCAACTCCAGCACGGCGAAGATCGTCATCATCGGGGCCGGCGGCAACCAGGTCACCACCGCCGTCAACGACAACCAGGTCGGCCAGGTCAAGCCGGGCCAGCCGGCCACCATCACCCCCGACGGCGCGGCCAAGCCGCTGACCGGCAAGGTCGTCGCCATCGGCGCGCTGTCCAGCACCACCACCGGCGGCTCGGCCAGCTTCCCGGTGACGATCTCCGTCGACGGCGGCGGCCCGGCGCTGTTCGCCGGCTCCACCGCGGGCGTGGCGATCACCCTGGGCACCGCCCAGGCCCCGGTCACCGTGCCGACCTCGGCCGTGCACACCGCCGGGGCGGCGAGCGTGGTGACCACGCTGGTCGACGGCAAGCCGGCCAGCAAGCGGGTCACCGTCGGCGTGATCGGCGCGACCGTCACCCAGATCACCGAGGGCCTCAACGCCGGTGACGAGGTCGTGCTGGCCGATCTGAGCCAGCCGCTGCCGTCCGCAACGACCGGGGCCGGCACGCGTGGCTTGACAGGCGGTGGCGGAGGCTTCCGCCCAGGTGGGACCGGCGGGACCGGTGGCACGGGCGGCGGCGCGGCGACGGGAGGCCAGGGCGGCAGGTGATGGTCGACCCGCTCTCGCCCGGCGTGGAGCAGTATGTGCCTATGTCCGAGCCAAGCAAGCGCAGCCGGCTGCTCGTCGTCGAGGACGAGCCGAGCATCCGGGAGCTGCTCGCGGCCAGCCTCCGCTTCGCCGGCTTCGACGTCGACACCGCGTCGACCGGCACCGACGCCCTGCGCAGCGTGGAGCGGGAGCGGCCGGACCTGATCCTGCTCGACGTGATGCTGCCGGACCGGGACGGTTTCGAGGTGGTGCGCCGACTGCGCTCGGGCGGGCTGGGCGTGCCGGTGCTGTTCCTGACCGCGCGGGACGGGGCCGAGGACAAGATCACCGGGCTGACCATCGGCGGCGACGACTACGTCACCAAGCCGTTCAGCCTCGAGGAGGTCATCGCCCGGGTCAACGCCGTGCTCAGGCGGACCAAGGCGCAGCCGGAGCCGCCGGACAACCGGCTCCGCTACGCCGATCTCGAGCTGGAGGTGGACAGCCACGAGGTGCGCCGGGCCGGGCGCCTCGTGCAGTTGTCGCCGACCGAGTTCAAGCTGCTGCACTTCCTGCTGCGCAACGCCGGCCGGGTGCTGTCCAAGGCGCAGATACTGGACCAGGTCTGGCACTACGACTTCAACGGCGAGGCCGGCGTGGTCGAGTCGTACATCTCGTACCTGCGGCGCAAGGTGGACGACGTGGAGCCCCGGCTGATCCACACCGTCCGCGGCGTCGGCTACGTGCTGCGGCAGTCCTCGACATGAGCCGCGTGCTGCGCTGGATCCGGGACTACTCCGGGCGGATGCCGCTGCGCGTGCACCTGGTCTTCGGCCTGGTGCTGCTGGTCGCGGTGGCGCTGTTCGGGGCCTGGTTCATCACGTCCAAGGTGCTGGAGAACTACCTCTACGGCCAGATGGACAACCGGCTGCACACCATGCTGGTCTCCACCCAGCGCCAGACCCAGGACGGCACCGTCGACCGGCCGCGGCCGCCGTTCACCGGCCGCCCCGGCGGCTTCCGGCTGCCCGGCCGCAGCCTGGTCGTGCTGCGCACCGCGACCGACTACCGCGAGCTCAGCCGACCCACCGACGACGGCGACTTCCGGCCGGCGCTGCCGCCGGTCGGCCAGCTCTCCGACGCCACGGCGATCACGTTGGTGTCCCAGGACAGCGGCGGCCCGCGCTGGCGGGTGCAGGTGGCGCGGCAGGGCGACACCGAGATCGTGGTGGCCACCGACCAGCGTGACCTGGACACCGCCGTGACCGACCTGCGGGTCCGGTCCCTGCTGATCTGCCTCGGCGCGCTGGTGCTGGTCGCCGGACTCGGCTACGCCCTGGTGCGCAGCAGCATGCGGCCGCTGGAGGAGGTCGAGCAGACCGCCGACGTGATCGCCACCGGCGAGCTGTCCCGACGGGTGCCGGTGCGGCGGCCCGGCAGCGAGGTCGGGCGGCTGGCCAACTCGCTCAACGTGATGCTGGGCCGCATCGAGGAGGCCTTCACCGCGCGGCAGAAGTCCGAGGAGGGGGCCCGGCGCTCGGAGAACCAGATGCGCCAGTTCGTCGCCGACGCCTCGCACGAGCTGCGCACCCCGCTGACCTCCATCCGCGGCTACGCCGAGCTGTACCGGCAGGGCGCGGTCACCTCCACCGCCGAGGTGGCCGAGGTGCTCGGCCGGATCGAGGACCAGGCCGCCCGAATGGGCCTGCTGGTCGAGGACCTCTTACTGCTGGCCCGGCTCGACCAGCAGCGCCCGCTGGAGCAGCGGGTGGTCGACCTGACCGTGATCGCCGTGGACGCCGTGCACGACGCCCGGGTGCTCGACCCCGACCGCAAGATCGGGCTGCACCTGGACCTGGCCGTGGACCCCGACGACGAGGACGAGGACGGCAACCCGCTGACCGTGCTCGGCGACGAGGCCCGGCTCCGGCAGGTGCTCAGCAACCTGGTCAACAACGCCATCACCCACACGCCCGCCGGCACCCCGGTCGACGTGCGGCTGTCCCGGCGGGAGGAGGACGGCCAGCCGCTGGCCGTCGTCGAGGTCGCCGACCAGGGCCCGGGGCTCACCGCCGAGCAGAGCGAGCGGATCTTCGAGCGGTTCTACCGGGCCGATGCAGTGCGCAGCCGGGAGAACGGCGGCACCGGCCTCGGCCTGGCCATCGTCGCCGCGCTGGTGGCCGCCCACGGCGGTCGGGTGGAGCTCGACACCGCCCCTGGTGACGGGGCCACCTTCCGGGTGCTGCTGCCCCAGAAATCCCCGTAGGTCGCCCCTCGGGGCGGGCCTAGGTGCGGGCGCGTCCCAGCGGCTCAACCACGGCCGGGCCAGGTCGTCCTGGTGGGTATGCGACTCCGATTGATCACTGTGCTGCCCGTCGCCGGCCTGCTGCTCGCCGCCTGCGGCGGACCGTCGGCCGGCCAGGCGACACCCGCCCCGAAGTCGACCACCGCCGGCACGGACAGCGCGGCCACGTCGTCGGGCGCGCCGGCCTGCCGGGCCGCTGATATGTCGGCGTTGCCCGCCATCCCGACGCCGCCGCCGGCCGGCACCGTCGCCGTGCGCGTGAGCCTGGTCAACACCGGGGACTACGCCTGCACGATCACCGGCGTTCCCAAGGTGGCCATCGGCGGCATCTCGGCCCAGCCGCGGAACCTGACCGTGACGGCGAACGGCGCCGGCGAGCCGATGGTGCTGGTCCCGGGCGACCAGGCCTTCACCGTGGTCGCGTCGGCCATGAGCGCCGACTTCAAGTGCGCTGCCGGGGTCGCGCCGACCCGGCCGCCGGTGCTGCTGGTCGGCGTGCCGGACAACCTCGTGGCCATGAAGATGGCCGACGGCACCAACTTCACCGAATGTGGCGATGCGGTCACCGTCTCGCCGTGGCAGGCGTTCTGAGCATCGAACCGCCCGCCGCGGCGCATGGCGCGAAAGCACCGTGACGGCGGCCACGCGGGGGCACCTGTAAGACTGGGGGTCGTGACGATCGAGCAGGCAGCCAGCGTTGACACCTCGCGCGCGTTGTTCGAGCGGGCGGCAAAGGTCACGCCGGGCGGGGTCAACTCGCCGGTGCGGGCCTTCCACTCGGTCGGCGGCACGCCCCGCTTCATGGTCCGCGGCGAGGGCCCGCACCTGTGGGACGCCGACGGCAACCGCTACGTCGACCTGGTCAGCTCGTGGGGCCCGATGATCCTGGGCCACGCGCACCCGGAGGTCGTGGCGGCGGTGGCGAAGGCGGCGACCAGCGGCCTGTCCTTCGGCACACCGACCGAGGGCGAGGTGCTGCTGGCCGAGGAGCTGATCGCCCGGGTCGAGCCGGTCGAGCAGGTGCGCCTGGTCAACTCGGGCACCGAGGCCACCATGAGCGCGATCCGGCTGGCCCGGGGCTTCACCGGCCGCCGCAAGATCGTCAAGTTCGCCGGCTGCTACCACGGCCACGTGGACGCGCTGCTGGCCCAGGCCGGCTCGGGCGTGGCGACGCTGGGCCTGCCGACCACGCCGGGCGTCACCGGCGCGCAGGCGGCCGACACGATCGTGCTGCCGTACAACGACATCGAGGCCGTGCGGGCGGCGTTCGCGGCCAACGAGGGCGAGATCGCGACCGTCATCACCGAGGCCGCGGCCGGCAACATGGGCGCGGTGGCCCCGGATCCGGGCTTCAACGCGGCCCTGCGTGAGACCTGCCACGCCAATGGCGCCCTGCTGATCATCGACGAGGTGATGACCGGCTTCCGCGTCTCCAAGGCCGGTTGGTACGGCCTTGAGCACGTGCCGGGCGACCTCTACACGTTCGGCAAGGTGATGTCCGGCGGCCTGCCGGCGGCGGCGTTCGGCGGCCGCGCCGACGTGATGGCCCGGCTGGCCCCGAGCGGCCCGGTCTACCAGGCCGGCACGCTGTCCGGGAATCCGGTCGCGGTGGCCGCCGGCCTGACCCAGCTGCGGCTGGCCGACGACGAGGTCTACCGCAAGCTGGACCGCAACGCCCGGCTGCTGGGCGAGCTGTTCGACGACGCGCTCACCGCCGAGGGCGTCGCCCACCAGGTGCAGTACGCCGGCAACCTGGTCAGCGTCTTCTTCACCGACCAGCCGGTGCGCGACTACGCCGGCGCCCAGGCCGCCCAGACCTGGCGCTTCCCGCCGTTCTTCCACGCCCTGCTCGACCGCGGCGTCTACGCCCCGCCGAGCGCGTTCGAGGCGTGGTTCGTCAACGCCGCCATGGACGACGCCGCGTTCGAGGTCATCGAGCAGGCGCTGCCGCACGCCGCGGCGGCGGCCGCGGCGGCAAAGGAGACTGGCCAGTGACTCGCACGCTCGTGCACTTGATGCGCCACGGCGAGGTGCACAACCCCACCGGCATCCTCTACGGCCGGCTGCCCGGCTTCCGGCTGTCCGCGCAGGGCGAGAAGCAGGCGCTGCGGGTGGCCGAGCACCTGGCCGACCGCGACATCGTGCACGTCGTCGCGTCGCCGCTGGAGCGGGCCCAGCAGACCGCCGGCCCGATCGCCGACTCGCACCGGCTGGAGCTGGCCACCGACGACCGGCTGATCGAGGCGGGCAACCAGTTCGAGGGCCTGAAGGTGTCGGTCGGCGACGGCGCGCTGCGCTCGCCCAAGCACTGGCCCAAGCTGCGCAATCCGTTCGAGCCGTCCTGGGGCGAGCCCTACCTGAAGATCGCGCACCGGATGCTCGGCGCGGTGCACCGGGCCCGCGCGGCCGCCGCCGGGCACGAGGCCGTGTGCGTCTCGCACCAATTGCCGGTCTGGACCGTGCGGTTGTTCCTCGAGGGCAAGCACATGTGGCACGACCCGCGTAAGCGGCAGTGCTCGCTGGCCTCGCTGACCACGTTGACTTTCGATGACGAGCAGCTGGTCCGGATCAGCTACTCGGAGCCGGCCGGCAGCACCGACCCGAGGGTGACCGGGGCATGAGGGTCAAGGACATCGCGGCCATGCGGCTCGCCGCCGGGCCGAGTCGGTCCGCGCGGGGCCGTGGCGTGCAGCGCATTGCCGTGGCTGCGGCGGCGCTGGCCATGTTGGCCGCTTGTACGACCGGCAAGGACGCGGTCATCCAGGGCCAGGGCACCTTCCAGTTCACCGCGCCCGGCGGGCAGACCCACATCGACTACACCGACCAGCAGCGCCAGCCGCTCAAGGAGCTGTCCGGCGACAGCCTGCTCCAGGACGGCCAGCAGGTGAAGCTGAGCGACTACACCGGCAAGATCGTCGTGATCAACATCTGGGGCGCCTGGTGCGGCCCGTGCCGCAACGAGGCCCCGCAGCTGCAGCAGGTCTACGCCGAGACCAAGGACCAGGGTGTCCAGGTGATGGGGGTGGACGTCCGCGACGACAAGGCGGCGGCGTTGGACTTCTACCACAACGCGAAACTGGACTATCCGTCGATTTTCGACCCGCCGGGCCGGTCGCTGCTGGTGCTGCAGGGTTATCCCCGCACGACCACGCCGTCCACGCTCGTGCTCGACCGGCAGCACCGCGTGGCCTGGGTGTCGCTTCTGCCGGTTGAGAAGGACGAATTGTCGGCCAAGGTCAAGCAGCTCCTCGCCGAGAAGTAGAGTCCCGTTCACCGCGTATTTCCGTTCGTATGACGGGTGTTCCGCGCGCTTTCGCTCAATTAGCCTCGCGTGCGGTCCCGCCCCAGCACGGATGGAGCACGCCCATGGCCGACTCGAACTCCCCCCTCTCGCGACGCCGGTTCCTCGGCGCGGCCGCCGGCACGGTCGCGGCGGCCGGCGCGCTCGGCGCGCTGCCGCCCGGCATGGCCGAGGCGCTGGCCGAGCCGCGCCGCCGCGGCCGGATCAGCGACGTCGAGCACGTGGTCGTGCTGATGCAGGAGAACCGCTCCTTCGACCACTACTACGGCACCATGCGCGGCACCCGCGGCTTCGCCGACCGCAGCGCGGTGATCCAGCCCAACGGCAAGGACATCTATCACCAGTACGACCTGCTCCGCAGCGACGGCAACGCCCTGCTGCCGTTCCATGTGGACACCGCGAAGGTGGACGGCCAGGACCTCGGCGACCTGGGCCACGGCTGGGACGACCAGCACCTGGCCATGAACGGCGGCGCCAACAACTCGTGGATCACCGCCAAGGGCGAGATGACCATGGGCTACTTCACCGAGCAGGACATCCCGTTCCACCGCGCGCTGGCCGACGCCTTCACCCTGTGCGACGCCTACCACTGCTCGGTGCAGGGCCCGACCACGCCGAACCGGCTCTACCTGTTCACCGGCACCATCGACGCCGACGGCAAGTACGGCGGCCCGGTCAACTACAACCCGGCCGACTACAAGGGCGTGCTGCGCTGGACCACCTATCCCGAGCGGCTGCAGGACGCGGGCGTGTCGTGGAAGGTCTACGCCAACAAGGAGGTCGGCGACGACGGCGCGCACCCGTTCGTCGGCGACTACGGCGACAACCCGCTGTGGCTGTTCCAGCAGTACCACGCCGACTACACCAGCGAGTTGTCCAAGCGGGCCAGCGTGTTCCAGACCTGGGAGCCGGACTCGGGCAAGGGCAGGGACGTCAACCACGTGCTGTCGGAGTTCATCGCCGACTGCGCCGCCGGCACGCTGCCCAAGGTGTCCTGGATCGTCGCCCCCTACGGCTACTGCGAGCACCCCGAGGCGCGCCCGGTCGACGGCGCCGCCTACACCCAGACCGTATTGAACGCCTTGTGGGCCAACAAGAAGCTCTGGGACAACACCGTCGTGCTGATCGACTACGACGAGAACGACGGCTTCTTCGACCACGTGCCGCCGCCGATGGCCCCGGCGGGCACGCCGGGCGAGTTCATCTCCGGCAAGTCGATCGGGCTCGGCGCCCGGGTGCCGATGACCGTGATCTCGCCGTGGAGCCGGGGCGGCTGGATCAACTCCGAGGTCTCCGACCACACCTCGGTGATCCGCTTCATCGAGCAGTGGACCGGCGTGCACGAGCCGAACATCACCGACTGGCGGCGGGCCACCTGCGGCGACCTGACCAGCTGCTTCGACTTCGCCGCCAAGAACGTGGCGATCCCGCTGCTGCCGGACACCGCCGCGCTGCGCAAGATCGCCGACGACACCGAGACCAAGCTGCCCAAGCCGGCCCCGCCGGCCACCGGCAAGCAGGTGACGCCGCTGCAGGACCAGGGCACGCGCCCGGCCCGCCCGCTGCCGTACCAGCCGGCCGTCACCACCTCGCTCTCGGCCGACAAGGGCACGCTGACCACCACGTTCGCCAACTACGGCGCCGGCCAGCTCCAGCTGTGGGCGTTCCGCGCCGACGGCAGGACCGACGGGCCGTGGCAGTACGACGTGCCGGCCGGCAAGCAGGTCAGCGACACGTGGAAGATCTGGAGCTACGGCTACAAGTACAACGTCGCCGTGCACGGCCCGAACCGCTTCCGGTGGCAGTTCGCCGCCGACGTGAACAAGGCCGGCGCCATCGACGCCGTGGCCGGCTACACGTCCGACTTCAAGCTCAACCTGGCGCTGACCAACCCCAGCGCCGCCGCGGTGAAGTTCACCGTCACCACCAACCACTACGGCAACGGCAAGCAGACCTTCACCGTCGCCGCCGGCAAGACCGTCGACCACGTCTTCGCGCCGGTCGAGGGCTGGTACGACCTGAGCGTGACCATCGACGCCGACCCGGTCTTCCTACGCCGCTACACCGGCCACGTGGAGAACGGCCACCCCAGCATCACCGGCTGACCCCCACCTTTTTTCTGCCACATGTGGACCACATTCGACT
>DASWRQ010000351.1:0-52162 GCA_036403095.1 Kutzneria sp.
TGGGAAGTGGGGCGGTTGGGGGTGCGCATGGCTCTCAACTTCGGGCGGAGGTGGACCAGGCCTCGGTGAGCGCCTGGGTGAACAGTTCGGTGGGCTGCGCGCCGGAGACGCCGTAGCGCATGTCGATGACGAAGAACGGGACGCCGTTGGCGCCGAGCCGGGAGGCCGCGGCGGCGTCCTCGGCGACGGCATCCGCGTACCGGTCGGACGCCAGCACGGAGCGGACCTCGGCGGCGTCCAGCCCGACCTCGACGGCCAGCGTGACCAGGGACTCCCGGGAGAACACGGAGCGGCGCTCGGTGAAGTGGGCCTTGAACAGCCGCTCGACCATGGCGTCCTGCAAGCCCACCGAAGCGGCGTGGTGCACGACACGGTGGGCGTCGGCGGTGTTGCCGATGTGCAGGCCGTCCATGTGGTACTCGAGGCCCTCGCCGGCGGCGGTGGCCTCCATCTTCGCTTCCATCGCGGCGGCCTCGGGCACGCTCATGCCGTACTTGCGGGACAGCATCTCGGTGGACAGCTCGGTGTGCCCGGCGGGGTAGGACGGATCGAGCTGGAAGGAGTGATGCACGACCTCGACCTGGACCCGGTGCTCGAAGCCGGCCAGCGCCTGCTCGAACCGCGCGCGGCCGAGGTAGCACCACGGGCAGATGATGTCGGACCAGACGTCGACGCGCACCACAGCTCCTCAAGCTCGGACAATCTCTACGTAGAGCGACGTAATCCGAGCGAGTTTTGTTCCATCGCGGCCAGCTCGCCGATGACCCGGCGGCGGCCCTTGCGCCAGTCCCCGGCGGGGTCGTCGCTGACGCTGGCCAGCGATCGCGGCGACAGCCGGGTCAGGGCCCGCAGCGCGAGCAGGTCCTCGCCGCCGTCGAGCCGGCCGAGCTGCCGCACGGCCGACGCGGACCGCGCGTAGCGGATACGTGGCGGCAGCCACAGGAGCAACGCGAACAGCACGGGCGCGAGCACGAGCGCCATGGGCACCCAGAACGCCAGGCTCTCGGCGATGTCGATCTCCCCGTTGCCGGCGCCGGCCAACGTCGAGCCGGCATTGGTGCCGGCCCCGAGGGCGTTGGCCAGCTGCTCGCCGACGAACGGCACCTTGCCGGCGCTGACGGCGGCGTCGCGGAAGGTGTCCCGCAGTCCGCTGCCGGCGTCGACGAGCCGGTCACCCGGGCCGCGTAATCGCCCCACGGTGTCGTGGACCTGGAATCCGAGCCAGATCCAGCCGCCGATCCACGCCAGCGCGACGACATCGGCGAGCGCCTGACGCAGGAACCGGCCGGGCCGGTCCGCGTACCACTTCACCTCGGCCTCCCGACAACATCAACTCGACGGTGACACGGAAGTCTGTTCTCCGAGCGTGGCGGTGGTGCTCGCGGCTGTGGTCGTCGGCTGGGTCGTCGTGGTGGTCGCGGCCGGCGCGGTGGTGGTCGTGTCGGTCGTGGTCGGCGCGGTGGTGGTCGTGGTCTCAGCAGTGGTCGATGTGGTCGAACCAGCGGTCGACGTCGTCGACCGGGTTGTCGCCCGCACGGGAGCGATCTGGGCCGGCGCGTGGGAGGTGGATGTCGACGACGGGGGACTGGCGGGGGTGTGGCCGGGCGTGTCGGTTGGGGGAGACGTGTGCAGCAGCAGCACCATCACGCCGGCGACGGCGGCAAGGCCGAAAGCGCCCAGGGCCATCGGGGCCCGCCGTCGGTGCGTGGGACCGGGCTGCATCGGCACGGTCGTCTGCACGAGCGCGGAGCTGCTCAACGCCGCGAAGATCTCCTCGGGAGCGGGACGGCCCAGCGGGTCCTTGTCCAGCAACCGGATCAGCAGGGGGGCCAGCCATTCGGCCCGCACCGGAGCCGGCAGCGGATCGGTCAGCGTGGAGGTCATGGTGGCCAGCGGATCGGTGCGGTCGAACGGCACGATCCCTTCCACGGCAGCGTAGAGCGTCACGCCCAGCGACCAGAAGTCCGACGCCGGCCCGTAGGGCAGCCCCCGCAGTCGCTCGGGCGCCATGTAGGCCGGTGCGCCGACCAAGGTGCCGGCGGCGGTCAGGCTGGCGTCGCCGTCGGCGCTGGCGATGCCGAAGTCCGCCAGATACGCGTGCCCGAATGAGTCCAACAACACGTTGCCGGGCTTGACGTCCCGGTGCAACACACCGTTTTCGTGCGCCGCCCGCAACGCCGACAGCAGGTCCAGGCCAATTTCCGCGACCCGGTCCGGGGGCAGCGGGCCGTCCTCGCCGATCACGTCGGCCAGGGTCCGGGACTCCACGTGCTGCATGACGATCCACTGCCGGTCGTCGTGCTCCACCACGTCGTAGACGGTGACGACGTTCGGGTGCACGATCCGGGCCGCGGCGCGGGCCTCGTGCAGCACGCGCTCACCCTGGCCGGTGACCTCCTTGACGGCCACCTCTCGGCCGAGCAGCAGGTCCCTGGCCAGCCACACGACGCCCATTCCGCCCGCGCCAAGGGTCCTGACCAGGGCATATCTCCCGGCCACCGGCGGCGACGGCGCAGCTTCGCTGAGACTCACCCTGACCAGGTACCCGCGTTCGGCCCGGGGCAATCGGGCTGTCATTGACTGCCTCAGCCGCCGATGCGTAAGTTCGGCGAACTAACTAATCCAGATGGAGGTCGACGTGGCCGCGGACCCGACACCGGCGGACAGATTCAGCTTCGGCCTGTGGACGGTGGGCTGGCGCGCCAACGACCCGTTCGGCGAGCCGACCCGGCCGGCGCTGGACCCCGTCGAGTCGGTGCGGCGGCTGGGCGAGCTGGGCGCGTGGGGCGTGTCCTTCCACGACGACGACCTGATCCCGTTCGGGGCCGACGACACCGTGCGCGAGGAGCGGGTGAAGCGCTTCCGCAAGGCGGTCGACGACGCCGGCCTCACCGTGCCGATGGCGACCACGAACCTGTTCACCCATCCCGTGTTCAAGGACGGCGGCTTCACCAGCAACGACCGCTCGGTCCGCCGCTTCGCGCTGCGCAAGGTGTTGCGCAACGTGGATCTGGCGGCGGAGCTCGGCGCTTCTACGTACGTGCTGTGGGGTGGCCGCGAAGGCTCGGAGACCGACGCGGCCAAGGACGTCCGGGCGGCGCTGGACCGCTACCGCGAGGCGATGAACGTGCTCACCCAGTACGTCGTCGACCAGGGCTACGGCCTGCGGTTCGCCATCGAGCCCAAGCCGAACGAGCCCCGCGGCGACATCCTGCTGCCGACCATCGGCCACGCCCTGGGCTTCATCTCCACGCTGGAGCACGAGGAACTGGTCGGCGTGAACCCGGAGGTCGGCCACGAGCAGATGGCCGGGCTCAACTTCGTGCACGGCGTCTCGCAGGCCCTGTGGCAGGACAAGCTGTTCCACATCGACCTCAACGGTCAGCGCGGCCCCCGCTACGACCAGGACCTGATCTTCGGTCACGGCGACCTGCTGTCCGCCTTCTTCCTGGTGGACCTGTTGGAGCAGGCCGGCTACGAGGGCCCGCGGCACTTCGACTACAAGCCGCTGCGCACCGAGGACATCGACGGCGTCTGGGCCAGCGCCGCCGCCAACATGCGCACCTACCTGCTGCTCAAGGAACGCGCGGCGGCCTTCCGCGCCGACCCGGACGTCCAGGAGGCGTTGCGGGCGGCCAAGGTCGACGAGATCCTGCTGCCGACGCTGTCCCGCCGCGAGTCGGTGGCGCAGCTGCGCGCCGCCGACGCGGAGTTCGACCCGGACGCGGTAGGGGCCAGGGGGTACGGCTTCGTGCGCCTCTCGCAGCTCGCGCTGGAGCATCTCGTGGGGGCGCGGCGGCCCTGATGGCTCGGGGATGGTGGAGAGGGAGGTTGCGCGGGCACCCTCCCGACCTACGGCCGCACCGCCAAAATCTGATGCACGCTCATCTTCTCGTCCGCGAACGCCAACGCGTTGTCCGCCAACTGCAACCGCCAGATCCGTGCTCTCGACGGCCCGACCCGCCCGACGACGTCTTCCCAGTTGAAGTCGAGTGCATGCCGCCATGCTTCGATGGTCCGGACGTAGTGCTCCCGCATGGACATGACGTCCTTGATCTCCAACCCGGCGTCCCGCAGCTGAGTCAGCGTGTGCTCGACGGGCCGGGTGGCCATGGCCGGCGTCAGATAGGACTCGGTGAACATCCCGCCGCCCGAGGTCTGCTGCATCAGCAGCTGCCCACCGGGTTTCAGCAGTCCCCGTAACATCTCGCAGTAGGCGGGATAGTCCCGCGCGCTGACGTGTTCGCCGGTCTCGACCGAGGCAACGGCGTCGAACGAGGAACCGTCGAGGTCCCGTGGGGCGACCCGCAGCACATGCACGGAGTCCGACAGCCCGTGCTCGGCCGCACGCGCACGGACGAACTCGCACTGCGTGTCGGACACGGTGATGCCGGTGGCGATGACGCCGTAGTGCTGGGCGGCGTGCAGCACGAGGGAACCCTGGCCGCAGCCGACGTCGAGCAGCCGCATTCCCCGACTCAACCCCAACTTCTGGCAGATCAGGTCGAGCTTGTCGTGCTGGGCGTCGGACAGGTGGTATTCGGGCCCGTCGGACGTCCAGTAGCCGCAGGAGCGGGCCAGCGTCTCGTCCAAAATGGACGGGGGGAAGTCGCCGGTGGGGTGCTCGGTGTCGACGGGCAACCGCCGGCCGCCGATCCCGGTGCGGGCGATCAGCCCGATCAGCCGGGGCCAGTGGGCCGGACCGGGCGGGCCCTGGGCCTGCACGTGGGCGACGAGCTCCCGGCAGTGCCGGAGTCCGACCGCGAAGTCGCCGTCGATGTCGAGGTGCCCGGTCACGTAGGCCTTGACCAGCCCGGACCGGCCGGGCCGAAGCAGCAGCTGCCGAACGGCGCGCGGCGACCGCAGCACGGCGACGGGCCCGTCGGGGGCGCCGGCGCGGCTGCCGTCCCACGCGCGCATCCCGATCGGGAAGCGCAGGCCGTACACGGTCTCGATCACCGTCACGACCTGCCCGGCGACTCCGGGATTCGGCATCGGCGGCTCCTGGCTCTGGGTGCACGACAGTGGTCCTATCGCACGACACCCGCGGAACGTGACGTGTAACCCTTTCGGCCTCAACCGCGCTAATCCCGACGGGCCGACGGAGTGCCGTCGGCGGTCGACGTCGACGGGAGCGGGCAAATGAGTGGTGCGGGCAAGGGGATCCGAAGACTCGTCGTGGCGGGAACCGCCCTGGTTCTCGCGGGCCTCGGCCTGGCCGCACCGGTCGCGGCCGCCACCGGTGGCGGCTTCAACGCCTTCATCACGGACAACCGGCTGAACCAGGTCTACGTGATCGACACCGCCACCAACGCGATCACGGCGACCGTGCCCGTCGGCGCCAATCCGCACGGCCTGGCCGTGCTGCCGGACGGCAGCCGGGTCTACGTGGCCGACCACGGCGGCGAGGCGGTCTCGGTGATCGACTCCGCCACCAACACGGTGACCGCGACCATCGCGGTGCCGGGTGCGCCGAACTTCGTCACGAGCGCGCCGGACGGCAAGCACGTGTACGTCAGCAACGACGGCACCAACCAGCTCGACGTGATCGACACGGCCACCAACACGCTGGCCGCCACGGTTCAGGTCGGCTCGGTCGCCTCCGGCGTCGCGGTGATCACGCCGGACGGCAAGGCGGTCTACGTCGCCAGCACGAACGCCGGCACGGTGTACAAGATCGACACCGCCACCAACGCGCAGACCTCGACGATCGCCACGCCGCGTCCGAGTGCGCTGGCCGTCTCGCCGGACGGCAGCGAGCTGGCGGTGGTGGACGAGTTCGACAACACCCTGACCCGGTTCGCCACCGCGACCGGCGCGCCGTCCGGGGTCACGCCGATTCCGGCCGGCCCGCAGCAGCTGGTGTACGCCCAGGGCCTGCTGTACGTGACCGGCGCCGACGGCACGGTGTCGGTGCTCGACCACGGCACGGTGACGCACACGATCGCGGTGAACGACCGTGTTCTCGGTGGCATCGCGGCCACGCCGGACGGCGCTTCGCTGTACGCGGGCAACTTCTTCGGCAACGGCGTCAGCGTGCTCAGCACGGCCGCCAACGCCGTCAGCGCGGTGATTCCGACGCCGGACAGCAGCCAGCCGTACATGGTCGCCATCGGCAACCGCAGCGCCGATCTGGCCGTGAAGCTGACGGCCAACCCGGCCGGACTGCTCGTGCACGAGGTGACCTTCACCGCTACCGTCACCAACAAGGGCCCCGGCACGTCAACCGGCTCCACGGTGAAGTTCAGCTACGCCAACGGTTTCGTCTCGCCGTCGGCCCCCGGCTGCACCGTGAACGCCAGCGCCCGCACCGCGACCTGCCAGTTCGGCGCCCTCGCCAACGGGGCCTCGGCCAGCAAGTCGTTGCGGCTGACCGTCGGCCTGCTGACGATCTCCGGGTCGATGCCGGTGACCGCCAAGCGGATCGCGAGCACGCCCACCGACGGCAACGCCGCCGACGACAGCAGCACCGTCACGTGCTCGGCGCTGACCTCGATCCTGGTCAGCTGCTAGGAAACGAGCGCCGCGACGCCGTGATCGATCAATGCGGTGGCCGCCGGGCTGATCGGACCGTCCGCCCGCCACGCCAACGCCAACTGGCCCCGTAGGGCCGGGCTGGCCACGGCGATCGGGTGGAGTCCGGGCGCGGCGGCCATCGACGTCGGCAGGAAGGCGACGCCGAGGCCGCGCCTCGCCAGCTGCATGACCATGGTGGGATCGTTGGCCTCGAAGGCGATCCGCGGCGTGAAGCCGGCCAGCGCGCACGCTTCGTCCAAACAGGACCGGATGCCGGTGCCGACCGGCATGCTGATCAGGTCACGGTCGCGGAACGCCTTGATGGGCAACGACTCCTTGCCGGCGAACGGGTCGCCGTCACCGACCGCGGCGACCATCGGCTCGTCGACGAAGGTCTTCAGCGCCACGCCCGGGTAGTTCGTCGACGAGCTCAGCGCGATCACCGCCAGGTCGAGCGCGCCCGCCCGGACCGCGTCCACCAGCCGGTCGGAGTTGTCCTGCGACAACGTGATCTCGATGCCCGGGTGCGCGCGGTGGAAGCCGTCGATCATGTCGGCGATGGCCACCGCCGGGCAGGACGTGATCGTGCCGATCGCCACCCGTCCACGCACCAGGCCGGTCAGCCCGTCCACCGCCTGTTTCGACCCCGCCACCGCGCCCAGCGCCGCCCGGGCGAACGGTAGCACCGCCGCGCCCGCCTCGGTCAGCGTCACCGTGCGGCCCGTGCGGCCCGTGCGGTCCAGCAGCGGCAGGCCCAGTTCCCGCTCCAGCTGCTTGATCTGCGCGCTCACTCCCGGCTGCGCCACGTGCAGGCGCTCCGCCGCCCGGGTGAAGTTGGCGTCCTCGGCCACCGCGACGAAGTACTCCAGCTGACGAAGTTCCATAACCACGGATTCTAGTAGCCAGCTCGACTAGTTCTTGGACTTCTCGCGCAGGGTCGCGCAGGCTGGAGCCATGACAACCGCAGCGATGACTCCCGAAGACCTCTCCCGCCTGTTCGTCGAGCGGGCCAACGCCGGCGACGCCGACGGCATGGCCGCCCTGTACGAGCCCGACGCCGTGCTCGCCTTCCCGCCCGGCTCCCAGACCGTCGGCCGCGCCGCCATCCGCGAGCTGATGGCCCAGCTCGTCGCCCGTGGCGGCACCTTCACCGTCGAGCCCGCCCTGCCCACCGTCTACCACGGCGACGACCTCGCGCTGACCTCCACGATTCCCTCCGACAACACCGGCGGCCGCGTTCAGCTCGTCCGCAAGCAGCCCGACGGCTCGTGGCTGCGCGTCATCGACCGCCCCGAAACCCGCTCCTGAGCGCCTCCTGTTTTGTCACCTGCGGCGCATATTTGACGCTGGGAGGCACATGCGCGCCGCATGTGACAAAACTGCGGGGGAGGGGCCTAGCCGCCGAAGGGGAAGCGGCCGGTGATCTGCCATGTGTCGGCGAAGCTGAGCAGCCAGAGCTGGTCCAGCCTCGCCGGCACCGGCGCCGCCAAGTCCGCGATGGCGGCGGCGTCCGCATCGGACACGCCCATTGCCAGCGTGAGATGAGCTTCCGGCGACGGTCCGAAGCGGCCGCCGTAGGGCACGACCTCGGGCCAGTGCCGCCGCACCTGAGCGGTCAGCGCGGCCAGGGCCGTCGAGGTCAGAGCCACGAAGCCCGGTTCCCGCACCACCCGGTCCAGCACGACGTCGACCGGCGCCAGCGAGGCGGCGATCTCGGCCAGTTGCCCGGGGGCGGCGGCGGTGAAGGGGTAGAGCATGGTCACGTGGCCGGTGTCGCCCTCCCGCACCACGCTCGGGAACGCCGCCCGCACGCGAGCGAGCAGTGCGGCGGCGGCAGGCACGGGGATGATCAGGGCGGTCTGACCGGGTTGGGGCACGAACCCATTATCGCCCCGGACTTTTATCCCTTTGTGGCGTCCATCTCCCGGGACAGCACCTTGGCCGCCCTGGTCAGCAGCGGCACCACCTCGTCCACGGCGATCAGGCCCATCCGCGTCTCCGGCCCGCTGATGGAGATCGCGGCGTTGGACGGTGAGCCGGGCACGGCGACGGCCAGGCAGCGCACGCCGATCTCCTGCTCGCCGTCATCGACGGCGTAACCCTGGTCGCGGATGACGGACAGCTCGGTGCGCATGGCGCCCGCGGTGGTGATCGACCGCTCGGTCTGCGGCTTCATGGTCGCCCGGGCCAGCACCTGCTCGACGGTGTCGTCCGGCAGCTGGGCCAGGATGGCCTTGCCGACGGCGGTGCAGTGGGCGTCGACCCGCCGCCCGACCTCGGTGAACATCCGCATGGAGTGCCGTGACGGGGCCTGCGCGACGTAGACGACCTGGTCGCCGTCCAGCACGGCCATGTTCGAGGTCTCGCCGGTGACCTCGGTGAGCTCGGCCAGGTAGGGCCGGGCCCACGCGCCGAGGGTGCGACTGGCGGTCTCGCCGAGTCGGATGAGCCGCGGGCCCAGGGCGTAGCGGCGGGACGGCTGCTGCCGCACGTAGCCGCCGCCGACCAGGGTGCGCATGATCCGGTGGATCGTCGGCAGCGGCAGCCCCGAGCTGGCCGCGAGCTGGCTGAGCGCGACCTCGCCGCCGGCCTCGGCCATCAGCTCCAGCAGCTCGAAGGTGCGTTCGACCGACTGCACGCCACCGGTGTTCGTCATGCGATCTCGGTCTCCCTGTACTTGGCTGGAACCCAAGGGTAGCGTGGCTGCCGACGGTTCTGGAAGAAAAACTCCACGATGAGGAAAACAGTGCCTGAGATCCTGACCCCGGAGGCGGTGGATTTCATCACCGACCTCAACCGGACGTTCGCCCCGCGCCGCGACGAGCTCATCGCCGCCCGCGCCGCCAAGAGGTCGGCTGTGGCCAAGGGCCGGAAGCTGGACTTCCTGCCCGAGACGGCGCACATCCGTGACGCGCAGTGGCAGGTCGCCGAGGCCCCGCCGGCGTTGCGGGACCGGCGGGTGGAGATCACCGGGCCGACCGAGCGCAAGATGGCGATCAACGCGCTGAACTCCGGGGCCAAGGTGTGGCTGGCCGACCTCGAGGACGCCAACACCCCGCACTGGCACAACGTGATCTCCGGCCAGGAGAACCTGTACGACGCGGTGCGCGGCACGATCGTGCACACCTCGCCCGAGGGCAAGCACTACGCGCTGCGCTCGGACGTCCGGCCCGCGACCATCGTGGTGCGCCCCCGGGGCTGGCACCTCGACGAGCGGCACATCGACGTGGACGGCCGGCCCGCCGTGGGCGCGCTGGTCGACTTCGGCCTGTACTTCTTCCACAACGTCCGCGAGCTGCTGGCCCGCGGCAGCGGCCCGTACTTCTACCTGCCGAAGATGGAGAGCCACCTCGAGGCCCGGCTGTGGAACGACGTCTTCACGCACGCCCAGGCCGCGCTGGACATCCCGCACGGCACCATCCGGGCCACCGTGCTGATCGAGACCGTGCCGGCCGCGTTCGAGATGGAGGAGATCCTCTACGAGCTGCGCGACCACGCCTCCGGTCTCAACGCCGGCCGCTGGGACTACCTGTTCAGCCTGATCAAGACCTTCCGTGACGCCGGCGAGGAGTTCGTGCTGCCGGACCGCAACACCGTCACGATGACCGCGCCGTTCATGCGCGCCTACACCGAGCTGCTCGTGCGCACCTGCCACAAGCGCGGCGCGTTCGCCATGGGCGGCATGGCCGCGTTCATCCCCAACCGCCGCGATCCCGACGTCACCGCGGCCGCGTTGGAGAAGGTTCGGGCCGACAAGACCCGCGAGGCCAACGACGGTTTCGACGGTTCGTGGGTGGCCCATCCCGGCCTGGTTCCCGTGTGCCAGGAGGTTTTCGACGAGGTGCTGGGCAAGCGCCCCAACCAGCTGGACAAGCTGCGGCCCGAGGTGCGGGTCACCGCCGACCAGCTGCTGGACGTCAAGTCCACGCCCGGCGAGGCCACCTTCGCCGGCGTTCGGTCCGCTGTGGACGTCGGTGTCCGGTACATCCAGTCCTGGCTTTCCGGCAACGGCGCGGCCGCCATCCACAACCTGATGGAGGACGCCGCCACCGCCGAGATCTCCCGTTCGCAGCTGTGGCAGTGGGTGCACAACGGCACCGTGCTGTCCGACGGCCAGGTCGTCACCGCCGACCTCGTCCGCCAGGTGCTGGCCGAGGTCAAGGGCTCGCTGTCCGGCGACCACCTGGACGAGGCGGCCGAGCTGTTCGAGCAGGTCGCGTTGGACGACGACTTCGTGGACTTCCTGACACTGCCGGCCTACGCCAAGATCGACTGATGGACCTCGACAAACTGGTGTCCGAACTGGACAGCCAACTGTCCGATGTGGATGCCTTGCGGGACAAGCTGTTCCCGGGCTCGACCGGCGTCCGCCAGCCCGTGCACACCGTGTACGTGCCGGCGGACCAGGTCGGGCCCGGCCTGGTCCGGTCGTGGGGCGACCGGGCGCTGGCCGCCCTGGACACGTTCGCGCCCAACGCCGGCGCGCTGACCGATGTCACCGGCTTCGAGGCCGTCGGCGTCTACGATCGCGTGCGGGACAAGCTTTCCCGTGAGCCGATCGAGGACCTGCGCATCGATTTCGAGGATGGCTACGGCTTTCCCGACGACGCCACCGAGGACCGGCACGTCCTCGCCGCGGCCGAGGTCCTCCGCGCCGCCGCCACCCCGTTCTCCGGCGTCCGCGTCAAGGGCTTCGAGCCCGCCGGCCGCCGCCGCGGCGTCCGCACGCTCGCCCTGCTGCTCGACGCCCTCGATCCGTTGCCGCCCAACTTCGTCGTCACGCTGCCCAAGGTGACGTCGGTCGAGCAGGTCGAGTCGATGGTGTGGCTCTGCACCCAGCTCGAGCGCTTCCCCGGCGAGCTTCGCTTCGAGCTCCAGATCGAGACCACCCAGGCCGTGCTCGGTCCCGACGGCGCTGCCACCGTGGCCCGGATGATCCACGCCGCCGAGGGCCGCTGCACGTCGCTGCACTACGGCACCTACGACTACAGCGCCGCCTGTGGTGTCACGGCCGCGCACCAGTCCATGGCCCATCCCGTCGCCGACCACGCCAAGAACGTCATGCTGCTGGCCGCCGCCGGCACCGGCGTCACCGTCTCCGACGGCTCCACCAACATCCTGCCCGTCGGCGACCCCGAAGCCGTCCATGCCGGCTGGCGTCTGCACACCCGTCTGGTCACGCGGTCCCTGGAACATGCCCTCTACCAGGGTTGGGACCTGCACCCGCACCAGCTCCCGACCCGCTATCTGGCGACCTTTTCCTTCTACCGCAACGCTTTCCCGCAGGCCGCCGCCCGTCTCAACGCCTACCTGGCCAAGACCTCCGGCACGTTCCTCGACGAGCCCGCCACCGCCCAGGCCATGAGCGCCGCCCTCGTGCGGGGCTTGGACTGCGGCGCACTGGACCCGGCCGAGGTCGAGTCCGCCGTCGGCGCACCTCGCTCCGTCCTGGACGGCTTCGCCCGCCGCCGCGTCGGGTAGCTCGGCCGGTCCAACACTGAGCGCTGGCCGAATACCGGGGTGTTCAGGCCGTGGACCGCCCGAGATAGGTCAACTCACCGGCCTCGGGCACGTCGATGACGTGGAATCCGAGACGGTCGTAGAACTTCCGTGCGCCGACATTCACGGTCACCATGCCCAGGTGCACGGCCGGCACACCGCGTGCGGCCAACGCGCCGAACAACCGCGTCAACAACTGCCGCCCGAGCCCCTTGCCCTGATACTCCGGCAGCAGGTCGATGTGCAGATGCGCCGGGTACGCGGCCAGCTCGGGGACGAGCATCCGCTCCGGCCGATGCATCAGTGCCACCATCTGATCCGTCGGCGTCCGGACAGAGGCCGGCGCCGGGTAGCGAGAAGCCACCGTCGGCAGCCACTCCCGCCGGTACCGCCGCACGAACTCGCCGGTGTCGGCGGTCCCGATCACGTACCCCACGGCCCGGGACCCGTCGTCGACGACAAACGCCAGCGACGGGTCCAGCGCCACGTACGGGGCGAGGAAGATGGTCGGCATCAGGTCCTGGTCGGGATAGAGCGGCCGGGCGTCCCCGCCGGCGTCGGCGGTGCGGACGCAGACGTCGTACAGGGCCGGCAGGTCGGCCGGCTCGTAGGAGCGGATCACGCCTGCATTGTGCCCAATCCGGCCTCCCGGGCCAGCACGATCGCCTCGGCCCGGGACCCGGTCCGCAGCTTGGCGAAGATCGCCGACAGGTGGTTGCTGACGGTCTTCGGCGACAGCCGCAGCTGCCGGGCGATGAGCTGGTTGGACAGCCCGGCGGCGACCAGGTTCAGCACTTCCCGCTCGCGCCCGGTCAGCCCCGGGAACGGCGTCTTGGCCACGCTCAGCGGCCGCCCGACCAGCCCGAGCAGCCGGTCAGCGGCGGCCCGCCCGAAGATCATCTCGCCGGCCGCGACGCCCTCGATCGCCCGCACGATCTCCTCGCGTCCCGCGTCCTTGTGCAGGTAGCCGCGCACGCCGGAGCGCAGCGCCGCCCGCAGCGAGTCGTCGTCGTCCGACGACGCCAGCGCCAGCACGGCGACGTGCCTGGCCGACCGCCGCAGCTCGGCCAGCACGGCCGCGCTGTCGGCCAGGTCGAGCACCAGCACGTCCGGCCGGTGCAGCAGCACCTCGCGCACGGTGTCGCGCGCACACGACGCCTCGCCGACGATGTCGAAGTCCCCGCACAGCACCCGTAGGCCGAGCCTCACCACCGGTTCGCCGCTGGCCACGACGACCGTCACCGCATCGATGACCGCCCGCCGCGCCGGCAGCGTGAGGACGGCCCCCGCGGCCGCCACGTTGCTCATCGCCATAGTCCTGACCCCCAAGGTCCTCAGCTGACGTTGACGCTAGGGCAGGGCGTTCATATCCCGTTCAAATCCCGGCTCTTGACCATTTAGTGACCCCGTGGCGGCAATTCCGGAATGGGGTCAGGAATGGCCTTGAGTCGCGGCGAGAACCTGTCTAGGACATTTGTCTGGGACAGATGGTTGAATGGCGGCATGGGACATCGAGAAGACCTGATGGCCGGCGCCAAGCGCTGCCTCGTCGAGAAGGGGTACGCCAGAACGACCGCGCGTGACATCGTGGCCGCCTCCGGCGCCAATCTGGCGTCGATCGGTTACCACTACGGATCCAAAGAGGCCCTGTTGAACCAGGCACTGATCCAGTCGGTTCGGGAGTGGGGTGACCAGCTGGCGAAGACTCTGATCGAGGCCGAGGTGAACCACCTGGGCCCGCGCGAACGGTACGAGGCGATCTGGGGACGCGTCGTCGAGCTGCTCGGCGCCAACCGGCAGTTGTGGACCTCGCAGTTCGAGGTGCTGGCGCAGATCGAGCACGCCGAGGACGTTCGCCAGGTGCTGACCGCCGGCAACGTCGAGGGTCGGCCGGACCTGGGCCTGCTCTTCAACAACATCGACCCCGAGGCGGACGGGCGGCAGGCGTCGCTGGTCGGCGCGTTCAACCAGGCGCTGCTGACCGGGATCATGGCCCAGTGGCTGATCGATCCCACCACCGCGTTGAACGGTGACGACATCACCGAGGCACTGGCCATCATCGCGCGCAGCTTCTCCGGTGCGAACACGACCGCTCCGGTCGGCGGCGCCAGCGACTGATCCTCGGTCGACCCGGACATCACCTCCCGCCGGGTCGGCGGTCTGAGCGACGTCCACATCGGACAACTCACTCCGCCTCGAAGGCGTCGCGGGCGGCCATGACCTCCTCGATGTGGGTCTCCGACCAGGTCTTGACCGCCACCAGCACGGGCACCAGCGTCCGGCCGAGGTCGGTGAGCTCGTAGTCGACGCGCACCGGAACGGTGGGCGTGACGGTGCGGGTGAGCAGGCCGTCCCGCTCCAGCTTGCGCAGGGTCTGGGTGAGCATCTTCTGGCTGGCGCCGCGAATGGTCTGCATCAGCTCGCCGTGCCGGCGAGGACCGTCGGCGAGGGCGGCCACGACCAGCGCGGCCCACTTCTCGGCGATGGTGGCCAGCACCTGCCGGGTGGGGCAGGTGGCCATGAACGCGTTGTAGACCACCTTCTCCTCGGACCGGCGCTGCTCGGCGGTGCGGGCCATCGACTGCCTCCCTCTGGCTCCCCTGGGCACTAAAAGGTACCTACTTACGAACCGTACCTACGACCACGCATGGTGGGAGCACATCCCCAAGGAGGCAGTCATGCGAGTCATCGAGGTGCGGCAGTTCGGCGGCCCCGAGGTCCTGGCCCCGGTCGACCGGCCGGAGCCGGCCGTCGCGGCGAACGAGGTCCTGGTCAGGGTGCGGGCCAGCACCGTCAACCCGGTCGACCGGGCCGTCCGCGCCGGGCGGATCCCCAACCTGTCCGCGCCGGTGGTGCTGGGCTGGGACTTCGCCGGCACGGTCGACGGCCGTCCGGTGGTGGGCATGGTGCCGTGGTTCGTCGCGCGACGCGGCACGAACGCGGAGTTCGTCGCGGTCCAGCACGACTGGTTCGTCCCGCTGTCCGAGGGCGTCGACCCCGTCGCCGCCGCCACCGTGCCGCTGTCCGGGCAGACCGCCAAGCAGGCCCTCGACCTGCTCGGCGTGCAGGCCGGGCAGTCGTTGCTGATCACCGGGGCCGGCGGTGCCGTCGGCGGCTTCGCCGTGCAGCTGGCCGCCGCCGCCGGTGTGCACGTCACCGCCATGGCCTCGGACGCCGAGTACGTCTCGTCCCTGGGCGCCAAGGCCGTCATCGGCCGCGGCGAGGTCGACGGGCAGTTCGACGCCGTGCTCGACGCCGGCATCGCCGGGCCCGCGCTGATCGACGCCGTCCGCGCAGGCGGCGCCTTCGTCGCCGTCAATGCCGGCGCCAAGCCCGCGCCCGTGCGCGACATCCGCGTCGACCACGTCCAGGTCAAGCCCGACCGCGACACCCTCGACACGCTCGTCGCCGCCTACGCCGCCGGCCGGCTCCAGTCTCGCCTCGCCGACGCCGTCCCCGCCGAGAACGCCGTCGAGGCCCACCGCCGCGCCGACGCCGGCGTCCGCGGCAAGCTCGTCCTCACGTTCTGAGCAGGTACGTCAAGGCCAGTGCGGAGCGGCGGAAGTACTCCTGGTCCACCGTGCCCGGCTCGAGCACGGCGCGGCGGACCAGACCGCCGAGCAGCGCGCCGAGGGCGGGGGCCAGCTGCTCGGCCTGCTCGGGGGTGACCTCGCCGCCGGTGAAGGACCGGCCGACGAACAGGGCCGCGAGGCGGCCGGCGGTGGTCAGCGACAGCACGGTGGGGTCGCGCAGCATGAGGCCGGCGAGTTCGAGCTCGAAGGCGAAGCGGCGGCGGGCGTCGGAGGCGGTGGCGACGAGGTGGAAGGCGTCGGCGCAGCCGGTGAGCACCTCGGACAGCGACAGGCGGGGATCGGACAGCTCGGCCAGCCGGCCGTCGAGCTCGTCGGCGTAGCGGGCGACGACGGCCAGCAGCAGGTTGCGCTTGCTGCCGAAGATCGAGTACACCGCGCCGGTGGTGAGCTCGGCCCGCTCGGCGATGTCGTCGAGGCGGGCCTGCTGGTAGCCGCGCTCGGCCATCTCCACCAGCGCGGCGTCGATCAGCGCGTCCCGGTTGCGCTGCCGCGACTGGGAACGGGTCAATCGCATGACGCCAGCCTTCTGACCACCGCCAGCGCCGCCTCGGACTGCACGGAAACGAGCTGCCGCACCGGAAAGGTGTCCTGCGACAGCTCGTTCTCGGCGGCGGCGCACCAGGCGTCGAACAGCTCGTCGACCCGGCGCTTGATCAGGCGGGACTCGGGCGGCTGGTTGCCGGCGGCGTGCTCGACGGCCAACTGCCGGCGCATCATGCCGCCGGCCCGCAGCCGCAGCATGTGCACCAGGGTCGACGCCGCGAACGCCTCGGCCACGGTGGCCGGCCGGTCCGGCGCGGGTTCGGCCACCGCGTCGTTGGCCGCGGCCGCCGAGGAGGCGGTGGCCAGCGTGTCGGCGATCGACCGCCGCATCGGCGACGGCACGACGAGCCGCGGCCGTATCTGCTCGTACAAGTCGGACAGCACCGACCTATCGTCTCGCAGTTCGACCGCCGCGTGTCGGAGAGTGTCCGCGTAGGACCGGCCCGAGTCGGACAGGTCGTCGGCGCGGGCGTCGTGCCAGAACGGCACCTCGGTGATCAGCGTCGTCGTGCCGTACCGCTCGGCGTAGTGCGCGCTGGATCCCCCGTGCCGCACCGAATCCCGCGTGCCGCGGGCCGCCGCCTCGATCAACTCCGAGGCCGGCGGCATCAGGTACACGGCCGGCGCCGCGGTCGCCCAGCCCAGCGTGTCCACCGGCCCCAGCGACAGCGGCACGCCCTGCTCCGCCGCCACCTGGCCCAGATCCTCGCCCATGCCCGGTAAACCGCCGTTGAGGATGAAGAACACGCCACCGAAGTTGGCGTTGTGCAAGGAGTACTGGAAGTTCGGCCGCAGCTCGTCGATCACGCGGGCCAGCGCCTGGGTCTCCGGCAGCGTGCGGTCGAAGAACGCCCGCTCGTCCAGCACCGGGAAGGTCCATTCCGGCTGGTCGTCGAAGGCCGGGCGGTAGAAGTGCTCGTGGTAGCTGCGGATCGTCAGCGGCCCGGCGAACCAGCCCTCGTTCAGCCGGGTGCCGTCCGGGTCGATGCACGGCACGAAGTGCCAGCTGAAGTCCATGCCCTCGCGCAGTTCCGGCGTCGTCGCCACCCGCTCGGCCAGGTCCAGCACCGTGCGCAGGCCGATCGGCTCGTTCGGGTGCGGGCAGCCCACCACCAGCGCGTTGCGCCGGCCGTGCCCCACCGACAGCATCCGCAGCGGCTCGCCCAGCCTGGACGTGCCGATCCGGCGGGTGCGGCACACCGCCGGCAGGTCGGCGGCCAGCTTCTCGACCTCGGAGACCACCTGGTCGACGGTCGGGATCACGGGCCACCTCCGCTGTGGTAATCCGACTACATCCGTAATCAGATTACCGAGACACGAGCGTCTCCAAAACAGCGCGATGGGTGGCTGAACGGGGCAATCGGACAAGGTCTACGAGGTTCGCGCCCGCTGCCGTACCGACGGCCGGGTGACATCGCGGACGTCTTCCGCACTCGCGAAGCGGCCGACGGACACGGCCAGCACCTCGAGGGACAGCATCAAATAAGGGCGTGCGCCGATCGAGCCTCAGCCGAGCTTGCGGCCGACGGCGGCGTAGACGCCCTCGGGGCCGGGGTCGCGGAGCCCGGCGTCGGGGCGCCAGGAGGGGGCGCTGACCAGGCCGGGGGAGACCAGGTCCAGACCGGCGACCATCGGCACGACCTCGTCGTAGGCACGGAAGTACATGGGGTCGCGGCTGTTCCGCATGGCCTCGACGACGCCGGCCATGGCCTCGGGCTGATGGTCGGCGGTGAGGTGGGACAGCGCGACAAAGCTGCCGGCGGGCAGGGCGTCCCGGTACGCGGCGACGATGCCGGCGGGGTCCGATGAGTCCGGCACGAAGTGGAGCACGGCAACCATGAGCAGCCCGATGGGCCGGCCGAAGTCGAGGAACTCCCGGGTGATCGGGGCATCCAGGACGACCGAGGGCGTGGTGAGATCGGCGGCGAGCATGGTGGCGTCGGGGTTGTCGGCCAGCAGCAGGTCGCTATGCGCGACGGCGACCTCGTCGTGGTCCACGTACAGCACGCGGGCCGACGGGGCGATCTCGTGCACGTTGCCGGACGTGGGAATGCCGGAGCCGAGGTCGAGGAACTGGGTGATGCCCTGCTCGACCAGGTAGCGCACGGCGCGCCGCAGGAACGAGCGGTTGGAGATGGCGACCTGCCGCCCGTGCGGCAGGACCTGCAACACCTTCTCGCCGACGGCCCGGTCGGCGGCGAAGTTGTGCGCCCCGCCGAGCAGGTAGTCGTACACCCGGGCGGCGCTGGGCAGAGCGACGTTGACGTCCTTGGGCACCCACGCGGCCTGGTTGACGGTCACCGGCTTCCCCCTCGATACGGCATCCGTTCGGAGCCTACCGCCGGTCAACGGGGGTCGGCTCAAAGTCGACCGGATGGGGGCATCGACCGCAGCCGGTAGCGCTGCACCTTGCCGGTCGCGGTCCGGGGCAGGCTGTCCAGGAACACGACCTCCCGCGGGTATTTGTAGGGTGCAAGACTTTGCTTGACGAAGTCCTGCAACTCGCCGGCGGTGACGGAACTCCCGGCCCGCGGCACGACGAACGCCTTGACCACGGCCCCGCGCTCGGCGTCGGGCGCGCCGATCACGGCGGCCTCCAACACATCGGGATGGTCCAGCAGCGCGGCCTCGACCTCGGGACCGGCGATGTTGTAGCCGGCCGAGACGATCATGTCGTCGTTGCGGGCCTCGAACCAGTAGTAGCCGTCGGCGTCGCGGTGGTAGCTGTCGCCGGTCAACGTCCAGCCATTGTGGACGGTGCTGCGCTGGCGCTCGTCGCCCAGGTACCGGCACCCCGTCGGCCCCTTGACGGCCAGCCGGCCGGAAACGCCGTCGGGCACGGGATCGCCGTCCTCGTCGAGGATCACGGCCCGGAAGCCGGGCACCACCCGGCCGGTGGCGCCGGGGCGGATCTCCTCGTCGGCGGCGGCGATGTAGATGTGCAGCATCTCGGTGCCGCCGATGCCGTTGATGATACGGATCCCGGTCTGCGCCAGGAAGTCCCGCCAGGTGGCGGGCGGCAGGTGCTCGCCGGCCGAGACGCAGCGGCGCAGGCCGGTCAGCGCGGATGCCTTGCCGCCGGCCAACATCGCGCGATACGCGGTCGGGGCGGTGAACAGCACGGTGACGCGGTGCTTGGCCACGGCGTCGGCCAGCTCCACCGGCGTGGCCCGTTCCAGCAGCAGTGTGGAAGCCCCGGCCCGCAACGGGAACAGCACCAGACCGCCGAGTCCGAAGGTGAAGCCGATGGGCGGCGAGCCGGCGAAGACGTCGTCCTGGGTGGGGCGCACGATGTTGCGGGAGAAGGTGTCGGCGCAGATCAGCAGGTCCCGGTGGAAGTGCATGGTGGCCTTGGGCTTGCCGGTGGTGCCCGAGGTCGGCGCGAGGATGGCCACGTCGTCGGCGGCGGTGGCGACGCTGGTGAAGGTGTCGCTGGCAGCCGAGGCCAGTGCGGTGAGGTCCTCGGGGCCGGGGCCGCCGTAGGCGATGGTACGCAACGAAGGCGCGCCCAGTCGCAACTCCTCGAGGAACCGGTGATCACACACGGCCAGGTCCGGCTGGGTCAGCTCGACCAGGTCCGCGACCTCCCGGGCCCGCAGCAGCGGCATCGTGGTGACGGCGACGCCGCCGGCCTTGAGCACGGCGAACCAGGTGGCCACCAGCCAGGGATTGTTGGGGCCCCGCAACAGAACGCGGTTGCCGGGGCGGAGTCCGAAGTGGTCGGTGAGCACGTGCGCGGCCCGGTTGGCCGCGCTGAGCAGGTCGCCGTAGGTCCAGGCGCCGGTCTCGGTGCGCAGGCACGGCCGGTCCGGCCCGAGCCGCCGCACGGTGTCGTCCAGCAGCGAGTCGGCGCAGTTCAACCAGTCGGGGTAGTGCAGTTCCGGCAGGTCGAAGACCAGGTCCGGCCAGGCGTCGGCGGGCGGCAGGTGATCGCGGCAGAAGGTGTCCACGTGCGCTGATCTGACAACCGGCATCGACAGCACCTCTTCGCTGAGGAGTTGCCACCAGTATGCATCGCTCCTGACGGCAGTCAAGAGAACGCGATAAAGCTCAGGAGATGGCCCCGGCGACGTGTGCCCGGGCGCCCTCCTCCAACCGTTCACGCAAGGCGAAGAACAGGTCCGCGGCGCGGGTTCCGACCCAGTCGGCCGGCAACAGCTCCACCGGCAGACCGGGATCCAGGTACGGCAGCCGCCGCCACGACGTCAGCACGCGCACGTAGTCCACGAACGCCTCACGGCCCTGGCCGCGGTCGGAAGAACGGCGCTGCCACCGGTTCCCGACGGGTTCGTGGTCCTCGAGGAACGCGGCGTACTGGCGCTCCAGCTCGTCCAGATCCCACCACTGCCGCATCTTCTTGGCCACGTCGCCGAAAGCCAGGTGATCGGCGCGGAACAGATCGGCGTAGCCGTCCAGATCCTGCTGCCGCAGCATGGCCGCGGTCGCCTCGTGCAGGTGCGCGGGCGCGATCCACACGCCGGGCGCGGCCGTGCCGAAGCCCAGCCGCGTCAGCTGGGAGCGCAGCACGTGCCGCTTGTTGCGCTCGGACTCCGGCACCGAGAACACGGCCAGCAGCCAGCCCTCGGCCAGCGTGGAGCGGTCCCGGCGGAAGATCCGCTCATCGCCCTCACGCAGCACGGCCAGGCCCTCGTCGGACAGCGCGTAACCGGCGGCGCCGCCGCGCCGCTCGGCGACGAGGATCCCGCGCCGCTTCAGGCGTGAGATCGACGACCGCACCGCCGGCTCGTCGATGTCCAGGTCGGCGAGCAGCGCGATGAGCGAGGCCACGGACAACCACCCGCCGTCGGCCCGCGCGTACAGGCCGTACACGGTGACGATGAACTGGCGCGGTTGCGCCGACCGCGCGCCAGCGTCACCGTCGGTGAAAGCCTCCCCGGCCGCTGTGATCGCCATAGCCGCACTGTAACCGGACCGGCCTCAGCGCGCGTCCACAACGGGATTGCGAAGTGTACCGATGCGTTCAATTGCCGCCTCGACGACGTCGCCGGGGCGCAGGAACTGCTGCGGCGTGAAGCTCGCGCCCACGCCGGCCGGGGAGCCAGTGGAGATCACGTCGCCTGGCTCGAGCGTCATGCCCGAGCTGATGTCGGCGATCAGGTCGGGAATGCGGAACAACATGTAGCGGGTGTTGGACTTCTGCTTCACCTCGCCGTTCACCCGCAGCGACAGGTCGAGGTCGTGCGGGTCGGCCGGCTCGTCGGCGGCCAGATCACCGGCAACCAGTATGGCCGGGCCGAAGGGCGCGTAGGAGTCCTGGCCCTTGGAGAAGAACCACTGCCCGGAGCGGCGCTGGTCGCGGGCGCTGATGTCGTTCATGATGCTGTACCCGAACACGTGCGACAGCGCGTCCTCGGGCCGCACCCGGCGCGCGGTGCGGCCGATGACCACGGCCAGCTCGCACTCCCAGTCCAGCTGCTGGGTCAGGTTCCCGTTGTGCTGGATCGGCTCGTCCGGCCCGACGACGGCGGTGGCGGGCTTGCTGAACAGCACCGGGCGCTGCGGCAGTTCCTTGTCGGTGTCCAGGGTTCGGGCCGACTCGGCGACGTGCTCGGTGTAGTTCAGTCCGATGCCGACGATCTTGCCCGGTCGCAGCGGCGCGTGCAGCGTGACCGCGCCGAGCGCGTGCCGGACCCCGGTCTCGATCAGTCCATTGTGGATCACGTCGGTCATGGACTCGGCAGTGGTCTCCACGATCTCGTTGTCCCGCAGGGAGCCGACCCGCCGTGGGCCGCCGTCGATCGAGTACGTGACAAGCAGCATCGCAAACGCCCCTATTCGACGGTCTGGTGGCCGTTGTTGTCCGGGTAGGCCTCCTCGCGCCAGAACGCGAGCGAGCGCATCACCGGGAAATCGTTGTACGAGAACAGAACGGCGTCATCGGTCACGCTGCCGTTGGCATGCTCGTGCCAGGCCCACGACGGCACGCAGAACACGTCGCCCTCCTGCCAGTCGTAGCGCCGGCCGGCGATCACCGAGTGCCCGCTGCCCTTGGCCGCGGTGTACATCACGGAACCGGTGTGGCGGTGGGCCTTGGTGGCTTCACCCGGCCGCAGCATCTGGAGGTGCGCGCTCATCGTCGGCATCACCGAGCCACCGGTCAGCGGGTTGCTGTACTCCAGGATGATGCCGTCGTAAGGAGATCCGTCGCTGGCCGCGGCAACGTCAAGCAGCGCTTGATAAGTCTGCTCCCACGGATAGGCGAACAGCGGCGAGTACCGCTTGTCCCATGCCTCGTAGCCGTATGGGCGCAGCTGCCCGTGGCCGTAGGTCAGCAGCGAGGAGTTCACCACCTCGCCCTGTTTCTGGCACAGGTCCGGATGCACCTCGTAGAAGCCGGCGTCGTGCGCGTTGACCAGCGGGATGTCCAGCCCGTCCTGCCAGATCACCGGCTCGTCGGAGCCCTCGTTGCCGTGCTCGTGCCAGGTCCAGTTGGGGGTGATGGCGAAGTCGCGCGGCCCGACCTTGAGCTTCTGGCCGTCGACCACGGTCCACGCGCCCCGGCCCTCCAGCACGAAGCGCAGCGCGGCGGCCTGGTGCCGGTGCGCGGTCATGGACTCGCCGGGGCCCATCACCTGCAGCCCGCTGTAGAGCAGGCCGACGGAGGCGGAGATGTCCCTGCGGCCCGGATTGACCAGCATCACCACGCGGCGGCCGGCGTCGTCACCGGTGACCAGGCCGAGCGCCTCCAGCACCAGCGGCCGCAGCTCCCGGTACGACCACAGCGTGGGAACCGACTTCGGCTGCGGGTGCCAGGGTTCGATGTCGTTCGCGACCGTCCACAGTGCACCGGCCTGGAACTGGCCGAGCTTCGCGTAGTACGCCTTGAGATCGTCCGTGTCGACCACCCGCGCGCGGCCGAGCACGTCATCGCTGAGGGTCATGCCGTTATCTCCTTATCTTGACGGTCGTCATCGTCGCGCTATACCGTGGAGGTGTCAAGGAGGTGCCCCCCATGCCCGATGTGGCACTACCCGAGGTGACGATCGAGCGCGCCGTCGAGTGGTACGACACCGACGCGGCCGGCCACCAGCACCACTCGGTGATCCTGCGATGGGCCGAGGCCGCCGAGGCGGAGCTGCTGCGCCGGCGCGGCGTGGCCTGGCTGTTCGGCCGCACGCCGCGCGTCCGGCACGCGGTCGACTACCGGTCCCGGCTGTGGTTCGGCGAGCTGTGCAGGACCCGGTTCTGGGTGGAGAGCCTGGGCCGCACCTCGCTGACCTTCGCGTTCGAGGTGCACGGATCGAACGGCATCGCCGCCACCGGCGCCGTCGTGGTCGTGCACGCCGAACCCGACCAGGACAAGGCCACGCCGTGGCCGGCGGAAGTCGTCAAGGCCCTCGGTGCGTCGGATCAGGGAGGCGACTCGTGAGCAGGTACGCGGTGATCGGCGGCGGCCCGGCCGGGCTGTACTTCGCCGCCCTGGCCAAGAGTCTCGACCCCACACGCGAGATCACCGTGTGGGAGCGCAACGCCCCCGACGACACCTTCGGCTTCGGCGTGGTGTTCTCCGACGAGACGCTGGACGGCATCGCCGCCGCCGACCCGGTCGTGTTCGCCGCGATGGAGTCGGAGTTCGCCCGCTGGAGCGACATCGACATCCACTACCGCGGCCGGGTCGAGACCTCCGGCGGCCACGGATTCGCGGCCATAGCACGGATGCGGCTGCTCCAGATCTTGCAGCGGCGGTGCATCGACCTCGGTGTCGACGTCCGGTTCCAGTCGGTCGCGCCGACCGCCGCCGAGCTGTCGGCCGACCACGACCTGGTGGTCGCCTCCGACGGCGTGAACTCGCTGACGCGGGCCGCCCACGCCGATGTTTTCCAGCCCTCGCTGGACGTTCGCAACTGCCGGTACATGTGGCTGGGCACCGACCGGGTGTTCGAGGCGTTCACGTTCATCATCGCCGAGACGCCGCACGGACCGATGCAGGTGCACGCCTACCCGTTCAGCGGCGACCGCAGCACGTTCATCGTCGAGCTGACCGAGCGCACCTGGCAGGCCGCTCGCCTCGCTGATGAGCACGGGACCGACGAGCAGGGGACCGACGAGTGCGGGACCGACGAGTGCGGACCGATGCGGCTGGCCGAGCTGCTGGGCGACCACCTCGGCGGCCACAAGCTGATCGCCAACAACTCCAGGTGGCTGCGCTTCACCACCGTGCACAACAAGACCTGGCGGCACGACAACATCGTGCTGCTGGGCGACGCCGCGCACACCGCGCACTTCTCCATCGGCTCCGGCACCAAGCTGGCCATGGAGGACGCCCTGGCGCTGGCGGCGAACATCCAGCGCCACAACGACATTCCCACCGCGTTGGCACGGTACGAGGCCGATCGGCGGCCGGTCGTGCAGTCCACGCAGCGGGCGGCGCAGGCCAGCCTGGAGTGGTTCGAGACGATCGAACACGCCGTCGGCAAGGCGCCGGAGCAGTTCGCGTTCAACCTGCTCACCCGTAGTCGCCGCGTCACCTACGACAACCTCCGGCAGCGGGATCCGGAGTACGTGGCCAGGCTTGATTCCTGGTTCGGCGACGGCGATCCGCCGCTCTTCCAGCCCTACGCCCTCGGCAATGCTCGGCTGCGCAACCGAATCGTCAGCGCACCGATCACCATCGACGCCGCGGTCGACGGCGTGCCCGGCGACGCGGAGTTCGCGCACCTGGCCGGCAAGGCCCTCGGCGGCGCCGGCCTCGTGCTCACCGGCCGAACCGCGGTCAGCGCTGCCGGTCGTAAGACCCAAAACTGCACCGGGTCTTACGCGCCGGAACAAGTCAAGGCGTGGCGGCGGATCACCGACTTCGTGCACGAGCACACCGGGTCCCTGATCGGCGTGCAGCTCAGCCATGCGTCCCGGGATCTGACCCTGCCGGCCGAGGAGGTCGCCGCCGACTTCGCCCGGGCCGCCCGCAACGCCGCTGACGCCGGCTTCGACGTCATCGAACTCCAGGCCGGACACGGCAACCTGCTCTCGGTGCATCTTTCCCCGCTGACCAGCCCGCGCATCAACCGGGAATTCCCGTTGCGGGTGTTGGAAAGCATGCTCGGCGAGCTGCCGGTGATCGTCCGGATCTCGGCCGTCGACTGGGCCCCCGGCGGCACCACCATCGAGGACGCCGTCGAGACCGCTCGGTCCTTTGTGGACGCCGGTGCGGCGGCGATCGACGTCTCCAGCGGCGAAGTGGTGCCGGCGGAGCAGCCGGCGTACGGCCGCAGCTACCAGACCCCGTTCGCCGAACGGATCCGGGCCGACGTCGGCGCCCCGACCATCGCCGTCGGCGGCATCTCCTCCTACGACGACGCCAACTCCATCGTGCTGGCCGGCCGGGCCGACCTGGTGGCCATCGGCCAGGCCCAGCTGCACGACCCGTCCTGGCCGCTGCACGCCGCCGCCGCGCTCGACTACGCCGGCGACGGCGCGTACTGGCCGGCCATGCACCGCGCCGGTAGTCGGCCACCCCGGTCCGCCGGCCGCCCACGCCCGCAGCTTTCCCTGCGTCCCACCGAGGATCTCGTGCACCGACGCTGGAGGGCCCATGGATGAGTTCCCGCGGTTCACCGCCGCCGCGGTGCAGGCCGCGCCCGTCTACCTGGACGCCGCCGCGACCGTGGACAAGGCCGTGTCGCTGATCCACGAGGCCGCCGGCAACGGCGCTTCGCTCGTGGCGTTTCCCGAGGTCTTCGTGCCCGGGTATCCGTACTGGAACTGGACGATGAACCCGGTCGACGGATCTCCCTGGTACGAAAGGCTTTACCGGTCCTCGATCGACGTGCCCGGCCCACACGTCGAAACCCTCTGCGCCGCCGCCAGAGCGGCTGACTGCACGGTGGTCATCGGCGTCAACGAACGCGGCCCGCACAGCCTCGGCGTGCTCTACAACACCATCCTGACCATCGGCCCCGACGGCACTCTCCTTGGTGTGCACCGGAAACTCGTGCCCACCTGGGCCGAGAAGCTGACGTGGACCAACGGCGACGCCAGCTCACTCCGGGTGCACCAGACCCCGGTCGGTCCGCTCGGCGCGCTGGCCTGCGGCGAGAACACCAACACCCTGGCTCGTTTCACGCTGCTGGCCCAGGGCGAACTGGTGCACGTGGCCGGCTACATCTCGCTGCCGGTGGCCCCGGCCGACTACGACATGTCCGAGGCCATCGCCATCCGCACCGCCGCGCACTGCTTCGAGGGCAAGCTGTTCTCCATCGTCGCCTGCTCGACCATCACCGAGGAGATGATCGAGATCGCCGCCGGCGACAACGCCGTGATCGCCGAGCGGATGCGCCGCAAGCGCTGCGCCCTGTCCGGCGTCTTCGGCCCCGACGGGCGGCCGGTGGTCGACCCGCTGGTGGACGCCGACGGCATCGTCTACGCCGAGATCGACCTGGCCCGCTGCATCCAGCCCAAGCAGATGCACGACATCATCGGCCACTACAACCGCTTCGACATCTTCCACCTGACCGTGGACAACACCCCGCGAGCGCCGGTGACCTTCACGGCCTAGGATTGGTTGTATGACCACAACGATCGGCTCGCTCACCGTCGGCCCGCACTGCCTCGGCACCAACGTCTTCGGCCGCGCCGTGGACGCCGCGGACGCGGCCCGGATCCTGGACGCCTTCGTCGACGGCGGCGGCGATCACGTGGACACCGCCGCGCTGTACGGCGGCAACCTGTCCGAGACCTACATCGGGCAGTGGGGCAAGCGCGACGGCGTGGTGATCGCGACCAAGATCGGCTGGCCGGACGACCCGACCAACGCGGGCCTCAAGCCGGCGACCATGCGGGCCGCCGTCGACGGTTGCCTCCAACGGCTGCGCACCGACCGCATCGACCTGCTCTACACCCACCACGACGACGCCTCGGTGACCATTCCCGAGATCATCGACACCCTGGACGAGCTGGTCCGCGCGGGCAAGGTGCGCGAGATCGCCGCCTCCAACCTGTCGCCGGAACGGCTGACCGAGTCGTTGGAGTACTCCACCGCCGAGGGTAAGGCCGCCTATGTGGCGTTGCAGCCGCACTACAGCCTGATGTCGCGGGACAGCTACGAGGGGCCGTTGGCCGCCGTCGCCGAGAAGTACGACCTGGCCGTGTTCCCGTACTTCTCGTTGGCCATGGGCTTCCTCACCGGCAAGCACCGCCCCGGCGTCGAGGCCGACTCGATGCGCAGCGGCGGCGTCGCCCAGTACGTGGGCTCCGAGCGGGGCCGCAAGGTGCTCGCCGCCCTGGACGCCGTGGCGGCTCAGACCGGCGCCGAGCCGGCGTCCATCGCCCTGGCCTGGCTCAGCTCCCGCAAGCAGGTCGCCGCCCCCATCGCCAGCGCCCGCAAGCTCGACCAGCTCCCCGCCCTGCTCGCCGCGTCCTCCCTGACCCTCACCCAGGAGCAGCTCGACACCCTCACCGCCGCCTCCGCCTGACCCTTCAGCCACGTCGTGAAGTTAGGAAAGGACCATTCCTCCACTCCGAGTGGAGGAATGGTCCCTTCCGAGCGCCACGGCTGACGGGTCAGGCGGGCTGGTGGGGGGCGATGCCGTGCTGGAGGGTGCGCAGCACGGTTTCCGTGATGCCGTGACGTGGCAGCAGTCCGTCTCGGGCGGCCTCGCAGCCGGCGTAGACCAGCCCCCAGACCACGGTGCGGATCCATACGGCACTGACGGCCGAGTCGAACGCGCCGTCGGCCTGGCCCCGTCGAATGAGATCGAGTATCGGGTCCTGGCCCGTGTCCGACGCCTGCGGGTCGCCGAACAGGAACAGCATCCGGTCGCCGGTGGCCACCAGCGCCGAAACGAGGCGGCGCATCGCTTCCGTGGCGGGCCCTTGATCGACCGCCGCGTCGCGCACGGCCTGCTCGACGGTGTGCCACGAGTCCTCGACCACGGCGGCGATGAGCGTCTCGCGGTCGGGAAAGTACCGGTGCAGCGTCGTCCGTCCCACCTCGGCCGCCTCGGCGATGTCGGCCAGGGTCGCGTTGCGGTGGCGGGCCAGCGCCGCGACGGCCGCGTCCAGGATGGCCCGACGCGTGCGACCGCGGGCGGCAGTGTCGGCAGGCGCTTCTGTCACGGTCCACATGATAACGGTGTACCCGTTATGGAACACTGATGTTCCATGACGGGGCGTGGCGGTGCTACTTTGGTCGCATGACGACTGTGGTGACCGGTGCGACCGGACACGTGGGCCGGCTGGTGGTCGAACAACTCGTGCGTGCCGGCGAGCGAGTGCGGGCGATGACCCGAAATCCCGACACCGCCCGGTTTCCCGACGGCGTGGAGGTAGTGCGGGGCGATCTTCAGCAGCCACGCACACTCACGGCCGCGCTGGCCGATGCCGACCGTCTGTACCTGTTCCCCGTGCCGCAGACCGCACGCGACGTCGTCAAAGCGGCACGCGAGGCCGGCATCCGCCGCATCGTGGTGCTGTCCTCGGGCGCGGTCACCAGCGGCTACGACACGACGTTCCATCTGCCCGTCGAGCAGGCCGTCGAGGAGTCCGGGCTGGAATGGACGCATGTGCGGCCCGGCGAGTTCGCCCTGAACGCCCTGCACATGTGGGGGCCGTCCATCCGGGCGGATCGTGCGGTGCTCGACCCCTATCCGGGGCAGGTCGGCTGCCCGCTGCACGAGGCCGACATCGCCGACGTCGTGGTCACCGCGCTGCTGACGGACGGTCACGTCGGCACCGCCCACACCGTGGTCGGACCGCAGCAGATCAGTCACCGCGAACAGGTGCACGCCATCGCCGACGCCATCGGACACGCGATCACCATCAGGGAGGTCACCGCCGAACAAGCGCTGGCCCATTACCGGGCCCAGGGCGGTTGGGCCGCGGCCAATGCCGAGTTCCTCCTGGGCTTCCAGACCTATGACGGGGCGGCGCCGTCGGCCGACGAACCGCCCGCGGCCGTGTCGCTGCCGACCTCGCAGCCCGTCACAGGAAGGCCCGCACGCACGTTCGCCGACTGGGCCCGCGACCACGTCGGCGACTTCGTGCCGAATTGACAAATGGGGTTGCTGAAACTGCAATAGGGCAATGGCTGACGACCTTGAGCAGGTGCTGACCGAGGTGGGCCCACGGCTGCGGGCCCTGCGGGAGCGCCGCAACATCACGCTGGCGGCGCTGTCCAAGGCCACCGGCATCTCGGTGAGCACGCTGTCCCGGCTGGAGTCCGGCGGCCGGCGGCCCAGCCTGGAGCTGCTGCTCCCGCTGGCCAAGGCCCATCAGGTGCCGCTGGACGAGCTGGTCGGCGCGCCGCCGACCGGCGACCCGCGGGTGCACCTGCAGCCGATCCACCGCGGCGACGAGACCATGATCCCGCTCAACCGCCAGCCCGGCGGCCTCCGCGCGTTCAAGCACATCATCCCGGCCGGCGTTCGCCTCAAGCCCGATCCCCGCACGCACGAGGGCTACGAGTGGCTGTACGTGCTCAGCGGCCGGCTGCGGCTGGTCCTGGGCGAGCACGACGTGGTGCTGAAGGCGGGGGAGGTGGCCGAGTTCGACACCCATGTGCCGCACTGGTTCGGCAACGGCGACGACCGCCCGGTGGAGTTCCTCAGCCTGTTCGGTCCTCAGGGCGAGCGTATGCACGTCCGAGCCGCGCCGCGCGGCGCCTAGCAGTCGGTCTGGAACAGCAGGGCCTTGCCGCTGGCCGCCCACTGGTACGGGATCTGCCGGAACCAGTCCCACCACGGCAGCGGCGAGGTCGCCACGTAGACCGTGCCGGGGAAGCAGCGGCCGACCCGCAGTCGGGCGCGCAGGGCGTGATCGGGCGTGGTGACGATGATGACCGACTGCCAGTGCCGCTGCGCCGCCAGCCGGCCGATGTAGCGGGCCTCGCCGCGGGTGGTGCCGGGATCGGGGTTGAAGCACAGCACCTCGACGCCGTCGACCGGCGGCAGGCACTTGTGCGTGCCGGCCTCGACCGGCACGGTCGACTGCGCGACCACCGGCGCTTTGCCGGCACGGACGAGCTCCATGGTGGTGGCGTCCCGATTGCCCGGACCGGCCAGCTCGATGATCGCGTCCGCGTGCGCCGGCAGCGGGCTGAGGTCGGGCACCACGAACAGCCGGACCGTCGCCACGCCGAACACCACCAGCACCAGCACGACGACCACGGCCAGCTTGCGACGCCAGGTGGTGGCGACCGGCTGCTCCATGACCGGTACATCGTCGCGTCGCGCCCCGGCGTTGCCGGGATCTAGGCTCCGTGTCGTGCGTCGCATCGTGGTGAAGCTGAGCGGGCGGGCCATCGCCGGGCCCGACGAGTACGGGTTCAGCGCCGGCGCGCTGGACCACCTGGCGTCCGAAGTGGCCTCGGTGCGCCGGCTGGGCGTCCAGGTGGCGGTGGTGGTCGGCGGCGGCAATGTCTTCCGGGGCAACAGATCCGAGTCGTGGGGCATCGACCGGGTGGAAGCGGACAACATCGGCATGCTCGGCACGGTGATCAACAGCCTGCTGCTGCGCGGCCGGCTGACCGCGCTGGGCGAGCACGACGTGCGGGTGATGACCGCGGTGCCGATCGACACCGTCGCCGAGCCGTACATCCGGCTGCGGGCGGTGCACCAGCTGGAGAAGGGGTCCGTGGTCATCCTGGCCGGCGGGATCGGCCAGCCGTTCCTGACCACCGACTATCCCGGCGTGCAGCGGGCGATCGAGCTCGGCGCGGACGCGTTGCTGGTGGCCAAGCACGGCGTCGACGGCGTCTACGACAGCGATCCGCTCCGGCATCCCGAGGCGTTGCGCTTCGCCAGGCTGACCTACGCCCATGTGCTGGACCAGGAACTGGGCGTGATGGACCAGTCCGCGTTCATCCTGGCCCGCGACCACAAGCTGCCCATGCACGTGTTCGACATCGAGCGCACGGGCGTGCTGGCCGGGATCTGCCAGGGCGAACGGCTCGGCACCTACATCGGGCCGGACGTCGAGCGATCGGTGCACGCGCACGATCGGCGGTAGCCTGGCCGCATGGCCGATCTACGCGAGTACCGGCGGAAGCGGGATGCCCGTCGCACTCCGGAGCCGGTGCCCGCGGACGGTCCGCTGCCGGCCGGCGACGACGACGTTTTTGTCGTGCAGGAGCACCACGCCACCCGGTTGCACTACGACGTGCGGCTGGAGCGGGACGGCGTGCTGGTGTCGTGGGCGGTGCCCAAGGGGCTGCTGATGAATCCCGGCTCCGTGCGGCTGGCCGTGCACACCGAGGACCATCCCATGGAGTACGCCTCGTTCGAGGGCGACATCCCGAAGAAGGAGTACGGCGGCGGCCATGTGTCCATCTGGGACCGTGGCACCTACGAGACGCACAAGTGGACCGACTACGAGGTCGACGTGTCGTTCCACGGGACCAAGCTGGACGGCCGCTATGTGTTCATTCACAAGGAGGACAAGGACTGGCTGGTCCGCAAGCGCGGCAAGCAGGTGAACACCTCGACCACGGTCGATGTCGACGGCCGGCGGCTGAAGCTGACCAACCTGGAGAAGATCCTCTACCCGGTCGACGGCTTCACCAAGGCACACGTCATCGACTACTACCGGCAGGTCGCGCCGGTGCTGCTGACCCACCTGGCCGATCGTCCCGTGACACTGAAGCGCTTTCCCGACGGCGTGGACTCGCAGTCGTTCTTCGAGAAGAACGTCTCCCGGCATGCGCCGGAATGGTTGCGCACCATGACTTTGCCGACGCCCGGCAGCTCGCGCGGGGCCGAGACCCTCGACTTCGCCATGTTCGACGACCTGTCCGGTCTGGTGTGGGCGGCCAACCTGGCCGCGCTGGAGCTGCACATTCCACAATGGACAGTCGGCCCCCGTGGCGGCGTGCGGCCGCCCGACCTGCTCGTCTTCGACCTCGATCCGGGGCCGGACACCACCGTGGTCGAGTGCTGTGCGGCGGCGCTGCTGATCCGGTCGATCCTGGCCGAGGACAACCTGGTCGGCTACCCCAAGACCAGTGGGTCCAAGGGCCTCCAAATGTACGTGCCGGTTCAGGTGCGGGATCCGGAGCGCACCTCCGAGTACGCCAAGTCCGTCGCGCAGCGCCTCGCCGCCGCGCACCCCGACCGCTACGTCGCCGTCATGGCCAAGGCCCGTCGCAGCGGCCGGGTTTTTGTCGACTGGAGCCAGAACAACCCGGCCAAGACCACTGTCGCGCCCTACTCGCTGCGCGCCCGCGAGCGGCCCACTGTGTCCACCCCCGTCACGTGGCGCGAGGTGGAACGCTGCCGCGAGCCGGCCGATCTCACCTTCACCGCCCCGGATGTCCTGGCCCGCCTGGACAAACACGGCGACCTGCTGGCCGACATGCACGAACACCCGGGCCGCTTGCCGCGCTGAGCTCGCAGCCGAGGTTGCTGCCCACCTGCCGCAGGGCCGTGTGCAGGGCCTTCCGCTCGGCGGCGGCGAGCTCGGCGAGGGCCTCGGTCTCCAGGGATCGGGTGGTGGTGGCGCACTTCGCCAGCAGCTCGCGGCCGTGCTCGGTCAGTTGCCGGGTCTTGAGCTGACCCATCGTTCACGCGGTGAACGGATTCGCGCCACTGGCGACCGCCGCCCGCCACAATAAGGGGCGCTGACAATGCCGTCGGCACGAATTCTTAGGCACTGTGTCAATTTTTGCCGTCACTCCCGGAAGCTGACACCCATCGCGTGTTCTTGCGTCAATGGATGCTGTCGCGGGTGTGGCGCGAGAACAACGCCTCGACCTGGGGTTGGTGGGATTGAGGACACCGGTGTCCGGTTATGCGCTATGGCATGTGATGTGGGTCATAAGTTAAGGTCCGATGAAAGTTCAGGTCTGCCTGCCTGGAGTTTGTCTTGCCGTGCAATTCGAACTTGAGGAGACGCAGGACCCATGCGCTGTCAGGGAAAATTACGAATAGTGACCGTGTTAACGGCGCTGGCGTTGCTCGCCGCGTGCGGGTCACGCGGGCCCGCCGGCTCGCTGGGCGCGGACGCCGGCGATGGCCGGCTCACCGTCGGCATCCGGTTCGACCAGCCCGGGCTCGGCGAGCGCACGCTCAACGGCGAGTTCAAGGGTTTCGACGTGGAAGTGGCCAAGTACGTGGCCAACGAACTGGGCGTCAGCCCGGACCGGATCGTCTGGAAGGAGGCGCAGCCGGCCAACCGCGAGACGCTGCTGACCGGCGGCAAGGTCGACCTGGTGGTGGCCGCGTACACCATCAGCGACGAGCGTCGCAAGCTCGTCGACTTCGCCGGGCCGTACTTCACGCTCGGCCAGGACCTGCTGATCCGGCAGGACGACCACTCGATCGTCGGGCCGGAGTCGTTGAACGGCAAGCGGTTGTGCACGGTGGTCGACACCACCTCGGCCCAGGCGGTGAAGGACAAGTTCGCGCACGAGGCGACGCTGGTCGAGTACCCCCGGTACCCGGACTGCATCACCGCGCTGCTGGCCGGCCTCGTCGACGCCGTCACCACCGGCGACGTCATCCTGGCCGGCTACGCCGCGCAGAACCCTGAGCTGCTGCGGATCGTCGGCAAGCCGTTCACCAACGACGCGTACGGCATCGGACTGCGCAAGGGCGACCCGGACGGCATGGCCAAGGTGGACGCCGCCCTGCAGAAGATGATCACCACCGGGGCCTGGCGGGCGGCCGCGCAGGCCAACCTCGGCGCGTCCGGCTACGAACTGCCGGCGCCGCCGGCGATCACCGCGCACTGACCGGTCCATTCCTGCCGCACAGCATCAAAAGCCGCCCGGACGGCCCGCTGCCCCTTGGGGCGAAACAGCTCTGGCCCGCCGACGCCGGGATCTACCGTGGAGGCCATGGATTCCACGATCACCGGCACCGCCGCCGGCGTGCCCTTCACCGCCCTGCCACCCGCCCACGGCGGCCCCGCGCCGCTGATCGTCACGTGGCACATGCTCGACGCCCCCGCAAGCAACGCCGCGTTCGCTGCGGCGCTGCCGATGCGTGACGTCCCGGCCTGGCGGGTGCATCTCGGCATGCCCATGTGCGGGGCGCGGATGGTCGACGGAGGCATGGACGCGATCGTGGAGCTGGCGCGGAAGGATCCGTTGATGAACTACCTGCACGCTTTCGTCACGCAGGCCAAGGCCGAATTCCCGGCCGCGCTGGCGTCCCTGCGCGAGCAGTTCCCGGTTGGCGACGGTCCGACCGGCGTGGTCGGCGGCTCCCTCGGCGGCGCGGTCGCCCTGAGCGTCCTGGCCGACACCGAAACGCCGGTCTTCGCCGGCGCTGTGGTGAATGCGGCGATCCGCATGCGCTCGGTGGTCGACCTGTTCCCCGGCGACTACGTCTACGACGCCGAGTCCACGGCCGCCGTCGACAGCCTCGACTTCGTGGCCAAGGCGACGTCGATCAGGGTGCCCTTGCTGGTCGTCAGCGGCGAGCTCGACCATCCGGGACTCCGGGCCGATGCCTTGCGGCTGTTCGAGGAGCGCGGCGTGGAGTTGCTGTCGGTGCCGGGTCTCGCGCATCCGTTGGCCGACCAGCCGGGCGTCGAGCCCGCGCCGCAGTCGCCGCTGGCCGCCGTCGTGGACCGCGGCCTGACCGAGTGGTTCCGGCTCAGACTGAACTGACGAGTTCAGTCAGGGCCTGGCCGAGCGGCCGGTCGACCCGAACCGCGGCCTCCTTGTCGCCACGGGTCCGACCCTTGTTGATGATCAGCACCGGCTTGCCGGTCTGAGCCGCGCGGCGTACGAAACGCAGCCCGGACATGACCGTCAACGAAGAGCCGAGCACCAGCAGCGCGTCGGAGTCGTCGACCAGCTGGTAGCACTGCTCGACCCGCGGCCGCGGCACGTTCTCGCCGAAGAACACGACGTCCGGCTTGAGCACGCCCTGGTCACAGCCCACGCAGTCGACCAGCGCGAAGCCGGCGACCACCTGCTCGTCCAGCTCGACGTCGCCGTCCGGGTTGATCCGGGTGGCGACGCCACCAAAGTGGGGGTTGGCGGCGTGCAGCCGGCGGTCCAGCTCGTCACGCGCCGAGGTCTCGCGGCAGCTCAGGCAGACCACCCGGTCCAGGCTGCCGTGCAGCTCGATCACGTCGGTGGCCCCGCCGGCCTGGTGCAGGCCGTCCACGTTCTGCGTGATGACCCCGGTCAGCAGGCCGCGTTTCTGCAGCTCGGCCACGGCGCGGTGGCCGTCGTTGGGGGCCGCGCGGGCGATGGTGCGCCAGCCGACGTGGCTGCGGGCCCAGTACCGCCGCCGACCGTGCTCGCTGGCCACGAAGTCGTCATAGGTCATCGGGGTGTGCCGGCGCAGGCTGCCGCCGTCGCCGCGGTAGTCGGGGATGCCCGACTCGGTGGAGATGCCGGCGCCGCTGAGCACGGCGACCCGGCCGCGCCCGACCACGTCGACGACCTCGGCCAGGCTGGTGGTCCGTGGCAGCTCCGCACCGGGATCTGTCCAGGTCAGGGTCGGTCGAGTCCGCACACATCCAGCTTACGTTCAGCGCGTCGGCGGCGTGGTCTGCATGATCTGCGTGAGGAAATCGGCGTTGGTGCTGGTCTTGCGCAGGCCGTCGAGCAGCACGTCCACGTCGCGGCCGTCCACGGCGCGGCGCAGGCGGCGGGTGGCGGCCAGCTCGGCGGGAGTCATCAGCAGCTCCTCGTGGCGGGTGCCGGAGCCGGTCACGTCCACGGCCGGGAACACCCGCTTGGCCGCGACCTTGCGGTCCAGCCGCAGCTCGGCGTTGCCGGTGGCCTTGAACTCCTCGAAGATCAGGTTGTCGCCCAGCGAGCCGGTGTCGACCAGCGCCGTGGCGAAGATGGTCAGCGAGCCGCCGTCCTCGATGTTGCGGGCCGCGGCCAGGAACTTCTTCGGCGGGGCCAGCGCGCCGGCGTCGACGCCGCCGGACAGGATGCGGCCCGAGTTCGGCGCCGCCAGGTTGTAGGCGCGGCCCAGCCGGGTCAGGGAATCCAGCAGCACCACCACGTCCCGGCCCATCTCGACCAGGCGCTTGGCCCGCTCGATGGCCAGCTCGGCGATGGCCGTGTGCTCCTTCGGGTGTTGGTCGAAGGTCGCCGCGATCACCTCGCCCGGCACCGACCGGGCCAGGTCCGTGACCTCCTCCGGCCGCTCGCCGACCAGCACCAGCATCAGGTGGCACTCCGGGTGGTTCTTGCTGATGCCGTGCGCGATCGCTTGCAGCACAGAGGTTTTGCCCGCCTTCGGCGGGGCGACGATCAGGGCCCGCTGGCCCTTGCCGACCGGCATCACCAGGTCGGCGACCCGGGTGGTGAGCAGGTGCGGCTCGGTCTCCAGGCGAAGCCTCTCGTTGGGGTACAACGGAGTCAGGTCCTCGAACCGCGGCCGACGGTGCCCCGGACGCTGTCCGTTCACGGTCTCGACCTGGGTCAGTTTCCCTTCGGCGGTCGACTTTCCGTGCACGGTGTCGCCGCGGCGCAGCCCGTGCTCACGGATCTGCGTCTGGCTCACCTGCACGTCGTCCGGGCCGGGCAGGTAGCCGTCGACCCTGAGGTATGCTCGGTTTCCGACGATGTCGAGGATGCCGCCGACATCCTCGAACGCGGTGTTTTCATTGGTGTTCATGGGTGTTTCCTTGCTTCGATGGATGCGGCGGACAGGCCGCGGACAGAGATCACAACGGATCTCGGTGATGAGTTCCTCTGGTGGGGGAGTGCTCCGCACCCACATGAGGTAGACAGTTCGGATGGTAGGGCACTCGACGCCGGCCGCGCAAGTGCCTTGTTCCGCGAGTCCCGCGCTGGGGCAGCCATGAAACAGGTTCATGGCTGGTGGGCAGCGGGACTCGCGGGGGCACTATCGTTCTCCCATGGAGCGTGGGGAGATCGTGGCGGTGTGGGCGCGCGAGATCGCGTCCGAGACGGGACCGCTGCCGGGGAGCACGCTCGACGCGATACCGACGCCGCACGGTTGGTGCGGTCAGATCACCGGGACGAAGTCGCAGCTCGCGATGGCTGCGGTCGAGCAGATCGCCAAGGCCTACGGGCTGCCGCCGACCTCGCTGATCCTGCAAACAACCGACGGCGACGGTGTATTCCTGTGGGCCTATCTGACCGCGTCGGCGGCGGACTACCACCGCCAGTGGCCGCAGCCGGTGATCGACGGCTCCGAGTTCACCGACGTGGCCCGCTCCGGCTCGGGCAGCAGCCTGCTCGACTACGTGCGCCTGACCGAGATGGCCCGCAAGCACCAGGCCGAGTGGCGTGACCTGCGCGGCGGCCGCCCGGTCGACATCCAGCGCTTCATGCGGCGGCTGACCCTGCTGCGGGCCGGCGTCTTCGACATTCTCACCCGTTCCAGCGCGGTCCAGGTGCGCGAGCTGCTGCTCCGCGTCGGCGTGCCGGCCGAGTCGCTGCCCGACGACGTGGTCCGCGCCCTCGACTACCCGATCGGCAACCTGCCGACCGTGCCCCGGGCCCGCGGCGTCGCGTACGCCGCCGACCGTGACCGCACGGACCGGATCACCTCGCCGGGCCGGCCGTAGCGGTCGGCAGCAGGCCCAGCGACTGAGCCCGCAGCACGGCCATCAGTCGGTCGGTCGCGGACAGCTTCCGGTACAGGTTCTCGGTGTGCTTGTGGACGGTCCGGTTGGAGATGCCCAGCCGCCGCCCGATCGCCTCCGCCGTCATGCCGTCCGCCAGCAGGCTCAGCACCGCGACCTCCCGTGGCGTCAGCCCCGCCTCCGCCGCGCATTCCTGCGGCTTTTCCCCCTCGCGCACCGATTCCACCCACTCCGCCAGTTGGCGCACGAACCGGTCCACGCTCACCAGCAACGGCTGCAGCCGCTGCACGTAACTCCGCTCCCGGTCGTCGAAATCACCGCCGTCGCGGTGCACCACGAACGTCCGAAACCGGCCGATCTCCCTTGTCGGCAACGGAATCGCGATGTGTCGCACCACGCCGACCGTCTCGCGCAGCATGGCATACGCCTCGGTGCGCCGCCACGCGCTCATCTCCGCCACGTCCGTCACCGCCAGCGGGCGCTGGTCGCCCGTGCGCGCATAGTGCTCCGGCAACGGGTGGCCGCCGTCAAGTCCCTTACGTAGCAACTTGTTCAGCGGAAGCGAGCCGATCCACTCCGGCGCCCACGCCTCCACGGTGGCCGCCGGGCCGTTCACGTCCGTCAGCAGCACCATCGTCCCGCCCAGCGCCCGTGCCAGCTCGTCGGCCACCAGCGGCCACGGCGACTCCGGCGCCGCCGTGTCCATCACCGCGGCCGCCAGGTCCAACATGCGCTCATAGTCCCGCGCCGACAGGCCGTCCATGGATTCCCCTCAGAATTCGGACAGCCCCATGTATAGCGCACATGTCACGCCAGAGCGGCATCAATCTTGGCCAGGCAGGTGGCGAGCACGGTCCGCTCCGCCGCCGTGAGGGAGGCGACCACGCGGGACTCGTGGGCCAGCAGTTGCTGGACGGTCTGTTCGATCAGGCGGTGGCCGGCGTCGGTGAGGCGCACAGCGACCGCGCGGCGCGACGCGTTCGAGGGCGCGCGCTCGACCAGGCCGGCCTCCTCGGCGCGGGCGATGCGCTGCGAGATGGCGCCGGCGGTGACGAGGGTGCGGGTGGTGATCTCCCGCGTGGTCAGCTCGTACGGCGGGCCGGCGCGCCGGATCACACTGAGCAGATCCAACGTCGACGGATCGATGCCGAGTGCGGACAGTGTCCGCCGCCGGTCGTCGGCCAGCGCCTTCGCGGTGCGCCACAGCGGCGTGATCACGGCGATGGAGTCGGTGTCGGCGCCCGGCAGCTCCCGCGTCCACGCGTCGGCGATGTCCGCGACGGGCCAGGACGACCGCGGGTCGTCGAGCGGATAGTTGGACATCGGCGCCGCCTTCCGGTTACGTTTAGCGCTAAACGTATCAGGCAGGGGTGGATGATGGCGCGCAAGGTGCTGGTCACGGGCGGTAGCAGCGGTATCGGCCAGGCGGTGGCGGCGAGGTTCCGCGCGGCCGGCGACACGGTGGTGATCACCGGTCGGGACGAGGCGCGGCTGGCGGCGACCGCGAAGGAGATCGATGCGGAGCCGATCGTCTGTGACGCGGCCGAGCCGGGACAGGTCCAGGCGCTGGCCGACGCGATCGGGCCGGAGTTGGACGTGGTGGTCAACATGGCCGGCGGCAACACGGACTTCGGCCGGCCGGCGGCGTCGAACCTGGACGAGGTGGCGGCGTCGTGGCGGGCGAATCTGGACGCCAACCTGCTCAGCGCCGTGCTCACGACCACGGCGGTGCTCGACAAGCTGCGCCCGGGCGGCACGGTGATCAACGTCGGCTCGATCGGGGCGGAGTACGCCGGCAGTGGCTACGGCGCGGCGAAAGCGGCGTTGCAGGCATGGACGGCGGGCCTGTCGGCGACCGTCGGTCCCCGGGGACTGACCGCCAACCTGGTGTCGCCCGGCTACATCGAGGCCACCGAGTTCTTCCAGGGCCGCCTCACCGACCAGCGCCGGGAGGCCCTGATCGCCGCCACGCACACGGGCCGCGCCGGCATCCCCGACGACGTCGCGGCAACCGTGGAGTTCCTGGCGTCGCCGGGGGCGCGGCACATCACGGGGCAGACGGTCCACGTCAACGGGGGTGCGCACACCACCCGTTGACGTGAACCATCGGCGTTCAGCTGCCGTAGACCTGGAACTCCCACAGCGAGTAGCCGTACTGGGTGGCGCGCTGCGCGCCGTTCATGCGGACGTATCGGCCAGAGCCGGAGACGGCCAGGGACTGGTTGCCGCCGGTGCCGGCGGTGGTGCTGTAGATGTTCGACCAGTTGCTGCCGTCGTTGGACGTCTGGATCTGGAAGCCGGTGGCGTAGGCGGCTTCCCAGTTCAGGTCCACACGGCTGATGGTGTGGGTGGCGCCGAGGTCGACCTGGAGCCACTGGGGATCGCTGAACGCGGACGACCAGCGGGTGCCGGTGTTGCCGTCAACCGCGTTGCCGGCGGCGAAGCTGGCGTTCTCCGACGACGAGGAGGTGGCGGTCTTTCCCTGTGACAGCAGGGATCCAGTGCCGCCGCCGCCGGAGGTCGGCGAGCCGTAAAGCGCCAGCTCGTAAAGGGAATCGCCCCACTGTGAGGCTCGGCCGGTGGCGTAGACCCGTACGTAGCGAGCGGTGGCCGACAGCGCGGTGGACTGGATGTCCTGTGGGGAGTTGTTGTTGGTGTACACGGTCGACCAGTTGGCGCCGTCGGCGGAGGTCTGTAGCTGGTACGCCGACGCGGTGGCGGCCTCCCAGGTCAGGGTGGCGTGGTTGAGGTTGTAGTTCTGCCCGAGGTCGACCTGGAGCCACTGCGGATCGCTGAAGGTGGAGGACCAGCGGGTGGTGATGTCGCCGTCGGTGGCGTTGGAGGCGGGGAACTGCGCGCTCTCGGCCGACGACGCGGTGGTCGGCTTGCCCTGCGCGATGTTCGTGCCGTAGTTGGGGTTCTTGTTGTACACGGCCACGTAGTCGACGTTCAGGGACCCGCCGGACGCGGTGGCGGCGTTGGGACCGCCGCCGAACGCGGCCGGGAAGGCGCCGCCGATGGCCAGGTCGAAGATGATGAAGAAGCTGTGGTCGACGGCGTTGGCCCAGGTAGTGGCGTCGACCTGGTTGGAGCTCAACGAGAAGTACTGCGCGCCGTCGAGGTACCAGCGGATCTGCTCGGGCGAGGTGGAGCGGTCGATTTCGACGGCGTAGGTGTGGTATCCGGTCTGGCAGCCGCCGCAGGCGCGTTCGCCGCTGCCGATGCCGGTGCTCTCGTTGCACGGGCCGCCCGGGCTCACGCCGCAGTGCAGCGTGCCGAACACGGAGCTGCGGCCGTTGATGTCCTCGAGGATGTCGACCTCGCCGGATCCGGGCCACACCTTGCCGATCCGCAGCGGCGCGCCCAGCATCCAGAACGCCGGCCAGTAGCCGGCGCCGTTGGCCGTGGACAGGTTGGGCTGCTGGATGGACGCCTGGATCCGCACCACGCCGCCGGGCTGGGCGCCGAAGCCGTCGCCCTGGGTCTCGACCCGTCCGGACGTCCAGCCGGAATTCGGGTCACTGCCGGAATGCAGCGCCTTGAGCACGAGGTGGCCGGCGCCGTCGTGGTAGACGTTGTCGGTGCTGGTGGTGGTCGTCTCGATCTCGCCGGTGCCGAAGCTGGATCCGGGACCGGCGTCGTAGCGCCAGGTTCCGGTGTCCAGGCCGGTGTTCGCGGCGCCGGTGAAGTCGTCGCTCCAGGTGGTGGTGAAGCCCGCGGGCGGCGCGGGCACGGCGGCGGGCTGCACGACGGCAGCCTGCACGGTTGTCGGCGCGGTCATTCCGATCGCGCTGGCTGCTGTCAGGGTCAACGCGAGCAGGCCGGTGGCGAGCCGTCCGGGCGAGCGGACCAGGCGCGCGCACTTGTCCCTGATCGACATGGGCACTCCTTGCGGGCGGGCAGGGCGACCGCATCTGGCGGGAGGCGTCACCAAAGTGAGGTAACAGGGGAGCAGGGGAGAGCGCTCTCACAGGGAAGCATCTCCCTCGATTCCGTTGACGTCAAGGGGTGGCCGCCAGACGCGTCAACATCCTTGACATCTGGCCGTAATCGTATGAGCCTGCCCATTGAGAGCGCTCTCCCCCCTGCCCCCCTGCCGGCTCTGGAGAGGGACCATGTCCATCACCGCACCGTCGCGGCGGCGGCTTCGCGCCGCCCTGCTGGCCGTCGTCGCCATGACGGCCACGTTTCTCGGCATCGCGCCCGCACACGCTGCGGGAACCCTGATATCGCAGGGCAAGCCCGCCACCGCATCGTCCACAGAGAACGCCAGTTTCGGCGCGTTCAACGCCGTCGACGGCAACACCGGAACCCGCTGGTCGTCGGCCTTCAGCGACCCGCAGTGGCTCGAGGTCGACCTCGGCGGCGCGGCCACCGTCAGCCAGGTCGTGCTGACCTGGGAAGCCGCCTACGCCAAGGCGTTCCAGATCCAGGTGTCCAACGACAACGCCACCTGGACCTCCATCTACAGCACCACCACCGGCGCGGGCGGCGTGCAGACGCTCAACGTGACCGGATCCGGACGCTACGTGCGCATGTACGGCACGCAGCGTGCCACCCCGTACGGCTACTCGCTGTTCGAGTTCCAGGTCTACGGCACCGGCGGCGGGTCCAACCCCGGCGGCGGCACCGGCGCGCCGCCCGACTCGTTCTGGGGCGACACCAGCACGATTCCGGCCGCGCACAACGTGGTCGAGGTGAAGATCCTCAACCGGACCAACGGCAAGTACCCCGACAGCCAGGTGTACTGGAGCTTCAACGGGCAGACCCACTCCATCGCCGAGCAGCCCTACCTGGACATGCCCGCGAACTCCGCCGGCCGCATGTACTTCTACCTCGGCGCGCCCAACAGCCAGTACTACGACTTCATCGAGTTCACCGTCGGCGCCTCGGTGTTCAACGGCAACACCACCCGGGTCGACGCGTTCGGGCTCAAGCTGGCCATGCGCCTGCACGCCCACGACGGCTACGACGTGCAGGTCGGCGAGGACTACCAGACCTTCCTGGAGGACCGGACCGCGACCTTCCAGAAGTTCACCAACGAGGTGCCGACCGAGTTCAAGCAGCTGGCCCAGATCCAGTCGCCGTACCGGATCCCCGCCCCCGGCAGCTCGCCGGCCTTCCAACCGGGCGGCCAGTACGCCAACTACTTCACCAGCTACGCCCAGTCCGTCGGCGTCAACGAGACGACGCAGTTCATCTTCGGCTGCGCCAACTCCATGGCGTCCAACCCGAACATGTGCGCCGCCCTGAACCGCCACACCGCCCAGCTGCCGTCGTCCCAGCAGCAGGACCCGTCGCAGTTCTACAAGGCCGCGCCGGCGAACTACTACGCCAAGTTCTGGCACGACCACGCCATCAACCACCTCGCCTACGGCTTCCCGTACGACGACGTGGCCGGCCAGTCCTCGTTCATCTCGCACGGCAACCCCCAGTGGCTGGAGGTCGCCGTCGGCTGGTGAGCAGTGCTGCCCTGCTCGGCGGAACGGCGATCGTTCCGCCGAGCGGGCATGCTGGTGCGGTGCGAGTGGTGGTTCTGTCCGACACACATGCGCCGCGCCGATGGCAGGTGTGCCCGCCGAGGGTGGCCGAGCACCTGCGGGACGCCGACCTGATCCTGCACGCCGGCGACGTGTGCGTGCCGTCCGTGCTGGACGAGCTGGCGGTGTACGCGCCGGTACAGGTCGTCCTCGGCAACAACGACGGCCCTGACGTGGCGGCGTGGGGTGCGCCGGAGACGCTGGAACTGGACATCGACGGCCTGCGGGTGGCGATGATCCACGACAGCGGCCCCAAAGAAGGCCGGGCCGCCCGCATGAAACGCCGCTTTCCCCGCGCCGACCTCGTCGTGTTCGGCCACTCGCACATCCCGATGGACCTCACGGAGGCGGGCGTGCGGATCTTCAACCCCGGCTCGCCGACCGACCGCCGCCGACAGCCGCACGGCACGATCGGCCTGCTCACGGTGCAGGACGGCCGGTTGTCGCGGGCCGAGATCGTCCCGGTGGCCTGACTACTCCGACCGGGTTACGGTGAGCCGGTGGGGCGACGGTCGGAGGTGCCGGACCCGGTGGAGCCGATGCTGGCCGGCTCCGACGGGGGAGCGCTGCCGGACGCGCCGGACTGGTCGTACGAGTTCAAGTGGGACGGCTACCGGGCGGTCATGCGCGTGGCCGAGGACGGCACGACGCGGCTGAACAGCCGGAACCTCAACGATTTAACCGCCAGGTACGTCGAGCTGACGGAGCCGGGGCTGGGCACGGCGGCGGTGGTGGACGGGGAGATAGTGGCGTTGGACCGGGACGGGGTCCCGGACTTCAGCCTGCTGCAGAACCGGGCGGTGAAGGTGCAGTACTTCGCCTTCGACCTGCTGCGGATCGGCGACCGTGACCTGACGGACGAGCCGTACCGGCGGCGGCGGGAGCTGTTGGCGGAGCTGACGCCGAGCAGCCCGAGCTTCTCGGTCACGCCGTACTACGACCACGCGGACATCGACCCGGAAGAGCTGGTGCGGATCGCGGCGGCGTCGAGACTGGAGGGACTGATCGCCAAGGTCACGGACTCGCGCTACCACCCGGGAAGACGCAGCCAGGAATGGCTGAAGCACCCGTTCATCCACACCCAGGAGGTGGTGCTGGGCGGCTGGCGGCCGGGCCAGGGCCGTCGGGACGGCACGATCGGGGCGCTGCTGCTGGGCGCGTACGACGACAGCGGCCTGAGGTACATCGGGGACGTGGGCACGGGCTTCACCGACCAGGCGCTGAGGGATCTGCACCAAGAGTTGGAACCGTTGGCGCAGAAGGATCCTCCGTTCGTCGACCCGGTGCCGAGGGATCGCGCCCGCCGGGTGCGCTGGCTGCGGCCGGAGCGGGTGGGCGAGGTCGAGTACCGAAAGTTCACTGTGGACGGTGTGCTGCGGCACTCCTCCTGGCGGGGACTGCGGCCGGACCGCCGCCCCGAGGAGGTGCGCTGCCCGGATTAGCGGTGCGGCGCAGCGGGTATTCGATGTTCGTGGAGCAGAAAGAGCTGCTGCGTTCGCTGGCCAAGGTGGCGAATACGCTGACTGACGCGGACGTGCCGTTCGCGCTGACCGGCGGTTGTGCGGTGTACGCCAGGGGCGGGCCGCCGACCACGCACGACGTGGACGTGCTGGTCCGCGAGCAGGACGTGGCGCGGGCGGTGAGCGCCCTGGTGGCGTCCGGGATGCGGGCGGCCGACACGCCGCTGGACTGGCTGTCCAAGGTGTACGACGGCGACCGGCTGGTCGACCTGCTGCACCACCCTAACGGTGAACCCGTTACGGACGAGGTGCTGAAGCGGGCGGTCCGGATGCGGGTGGGGCCGGCGGACATGCCGGTCGCCACCGCGACGGACCTGATGGTGGACAAGCTGAAGGTGTTCGGCCCGCACCGCTGCGACTTCACCGAGGTGCTGCCGATCGCGCGGGCGCTGCGCGAGCAGGTCGACTGGAAACAGGTGTGGGACCGGACCGTCGAATCCCCGTACGCGGAGGCGTTTCTGTTGCTGCTCAAGCGATTGGACATCGAGGAGGTCGTGCCGTGAACGTGCCGCAGTACGACGTGGCCGCGCTGCGCCGCGCGCTCGCCGAGGATCCGCGGACCGCGGAGCTGGGCGTGCACGTGCGGATCCGCGGCGACCATCTGTTCCTGTCCGGCGACGTGGCGTGCGAGCAGCGGCGCGCGGCGGTGGCCGAGGTGGCCGCCGAGCACGCGGACGGATTGTTGCTGCACAACGAGGTCCACATCGTCCGGGCCGAGCCGCCGACCGAACAGGAGGACCTGCGATGATCCGGGTCGCCGCGGTCGGCGACGTGCACCTCGGCGTCGACACCAGGGGCACGCTGCGTCCGGCCTACGAGAGCATCGCCGAGCAAGCCGATCTGCTGCTGCTGGCCGGCGACCTGACCCGGCTCGGCACGGTCGCCGAGGGCGAGGTGGTGGCCGACGAGTTCGCCGGTCTGGACGTGCCGGTCGTCGCGGTGCTGGGCAACCACGACCACCAGTCCGACGCCGAGGAGAAGATCGCCGCCCTGCTGGCCGACCGCGGCATCACGGTGCTGGAAGGCAGCGGCACAGTGGTGGAGATCAACGATGTCCGGGTCGGCGTCGCCGGCGCCAAGGGCTTCGGCGGCGGTTTCGCCGGCAAGTGCGGACACGCCTTCGGCGAGCGGGAGATGAAGGCGTTCATCCACCACAGCGAGGACATCGCCGAGCAGCTGCGGACGGCGCTGCTGGGGCTGACCGCCGACGTGCGGATCGCGCTGACGCACTACTCGCCGTCGGCCGACACGCTGCGCGGCGAGCCGCCGGAGATCTTCCCGTTCCTCGGCTCGTACCTGCTGGCCGAGGCCATCGACGACAGCGGCGTCGACCTGGCCGTGCACGGGCACGCGCACTACGGCAGCGAGGCCGGCACCACCGCCGGCGGCGTGCGGGTCCGCAACGTCGCCCAGCCGGTGATCCAGGCCGCCTACCGGGTCTACACGCTGGAGCCCTCGGCCGCAGTGCCGGAGTGAGCGCGGATCTCGGCCGCCTCGGCGTGGAAGCCGGCGTTGTCGAGCAGGGTCTCGGCCTGCCGCCAGCACAGGCCGGCGTCTTCCAGCTTGCCCGCCTCGTGCAGCACCAGCCCGAGCTGCCGCAGCGCCCGGGCGTGCTCCTGCGGCAGCCCCAGCCCCTCGGTCGTCGCGACGGCCCGCTCGGCCAGCGCCAGCGCGGATTCCGGCGAGTTCGTCAGCAGCCCGACCCAGCTCAGCAGCCGCCACGCCCACGCCTTGCCGGCCATGTCGTCGTGCTCGTCGAAGAACACCAGCGCCTGCTGCACCTCGGTGCGCGCGGTGTCCTTCGCGCCCATCCGCAGGTACGTCTCGGCCAGTGTCAGCCGCAGATTGGCCACCAGGTCGGGGTCGCCGAGCCGGTGCGCGTCGGTCAGGCTGGCCTGGATCTGCTCGACGGCCCCGGCCAGCTCGCCACGGGCCTGCAACACCCGGCCCAGCTCCAGCGCCGCGGACAGCACACCCATCCGGTCGTCCAGCTCGGCGGCGGTGTCCCGGGCCCGCCGCAGGTACGCCTCGGCCGACGCGGACCGGCCGGCCCGTCGCTCGATCGCGCCCAGCGAGCACAGCACGTCGACCTGCCCGTGCCGGTTGCCGGCGGTCTCGAAGCGCCGCATGGCCATCTCGTGGCACGTCTTGGCCTCGGTCTGCCGGCCGAGCCACTCGTGCATCCAGCCGATGCCGTGCCAGGCGTAGCCGGCGCCGTCCGCGTCCGCCAGGTACTCGAAGACGTCCTTCGAGCGGGTGAAGTCGCGCTGCGCGTCGTCGAACCGGTGCAGCCGGCTGTTCAGCAGGCCGCGCTGCTGCATGAGGACCGCCTCGGCCGGTGTCGCGCCGGCCGCGAGGTCGAGGCCGAGCCGGTTGACCTCCCGCCAGTCGTCGAACCGGCCGCGCAGGTCGCAGACCGCGGCGGCGGCGACCGCCAGCCGACACGTCTGGTCGACCAGCCCCAGCGTGGCGCTCTGGCGGATGACGCCGCCCAGCGTGAGCCACTCGGCGTCGAACCAACCGGCCGGATCGGCCAGCAGCCGCTCGGCCAGCACACCGCCGTCGCCGCAGCCCAGCCGCGGGCCACGTTGCGCCATCTTGTGGTCGGCGCATTCGGCCAGCGCCAGCCACTGGTCGGCCAGCGCCCGCAGCGGTGCGTAGTCGGCGTCGCCCAGGTCGCGGCCGAAGACGCGGAGCAGGTCGTGCAGCCGGTAGCGGGTCTGCCCGAGGGCGTCCCAGCCGACGGTGTCCACCAGCCGCGCGTCGACCAGCGCCTCCATGTGGTCCTCGGCCGTGTCCGGGTCGACGCCGAGCAGGGGAGCGGCCACCCACGCCGGGAAGTCCGCCGTGTCCAGCCGCGCCAGCAGCCGGAACAGGCGCTGCTGCGGCTCCGCCAGCCCCTCATAGCTCAACGTCAGGCTGGCCCGCACGTCCAGGTCGCCGAACCGCAGCTCGTCCAGTCGCCGGCGCTCGTCCGACAGCCGCGCGACCAGCTGCGACAGCCGCCAGTGCGGCCGCGCCACCAGCCGCGCCGCCGCCACGCGCAGCGCCAGCGGCAGCCGGCCGCAATAGGTCGCGAGCTGCTCGGCGGCCTCGGGCTCGGCGTTGACTCGGGCCGGGCCCAGCGCGTCGGTCAGCACCTGCACGGCGTCGTCGGTCGACAGCACCTCCAGCGCCAACACCTGCGCCATCTCCAAGCCGGCCAACACGGATCGGCTCGTCATGAGGGCCGCCGAGGTGGTGGTGCCCGGCAGCAGCGGCCGCACCTGCGCCTCGCTCACCGCGTTGTCCAGCACGACCAGGATGCGCCGGTCCGCCAGCCGATTCCGGTACAGGGCGACCCGCTGGTCCAGCGTCGCCGGGATCGCGTTGCCGGGGGTGCCGAGCCCCCGCAGCAGCCGGTCCAGCGCCTCGGCCGGCTCCACCGGCCGTCCCTGCACGCCGAGATCCAGGTACAGCTGGCCGTCCGGGTAGGCGCTGCGCACCAGGTGCGCCACGTGCACGGCGAGGCTGGTCTTGCCGACGCCACCAGGGCCGGTGATCATCCAGACCCGGCGCGGATCCCGGGTCGCGCGCAGGCTGTGCGTCAGCCGGATGACCTCTTCGGTCCGCCCGGCCAGGTTCGCGACCGCGGGCGGCAGCTCGCACCGCGGCTCCCACACCGGCTCCGGGCGTTGCGGCACGCCGACCGGCCCGGTGGAGCCGGCCAGCACGGCCTGGTGCAGCGTCTGCAGCTCGGCGTTCGGGTCCACGCCCAGCTCGTCGGCCAGCACCTCGCAGCAGCGCCGGTACGCGTCCAGGGCCTGGGCCTGCTGCCCGCCGCGGTGCAGCGCGAGGATCAGTTGCGCCCAGAACCGTTCGCGTAACGGTTGCTGCGTTACCAGCGAGCGCAGCTCGTCGACGATCGCGTCGTGCCGGCCGAGCCGCAGCTCGACCTCGTTGCGCCGCTCCACCGTGTCCCAGCGGCGCTCGTCCAGCCGCAGCGACTCGGTCGGATGCCCGGTGAAGGCCGACCCGCGCCACAGCGCCAGCGCCTCGGTCAGCAGGCGGGCCTCCTCGGCCGTGTCCTCGCTGCGTTCCGCCTGCCTGGCCTGCGATCTCAGCCGCTCGAACCGGGTCAGGTCGAGGGCGTCGGGCTCGATCCGGATCGAGTAGCCGCCGGGCACCGTGCGCACCAGCGAGTTGTCGCCGAGGGTGTTGCGCAACCGCATCACGTGCGTCTGCAACGTGGCGCGGGCGCCGTCCGGCGGATCCTCGCCCCACAGCCGGTCGACCAGGTCGTCCGTGCTGACGGGTTCGTTGGCGCGCAACAACAACACCGCCAACAGCAGCTGCTGTTTGGCCGAACGCAGTTGCACCGTTCGGCCGTCGCTTCGCGCCTGCAGCGGTCCGAGCACACCGAACTCCCAGCCGATCCCCGACATGGCCCCCACTGCGCAGAACTCGAAAGGGTTCGAACGACGCGACTGTACCTCGGGACGTCAGCGAAAAGTCAGCGGCGCGTGCGGGCCGCCGCGAGCAGCCGATTCCCGCTCAACTACGGCGGAGTCACGCCGCGTGACCGTGACCGGGTCACGGTGACTTGGGTCACTGCCGCCGGCGTCGCGCGTCTGACCCGCCAGCGACGGGTCAGACCGAAGTCAGGGCGACCGGCAAAGGTTGCCGCCAGCAGAGGGGATGCGACATGAACAAGTTGACCGGAGCGGTGGCCGTCGCCGCGGCGCTCGTGGCGGGCATCGGTCTCGCCGCGCCCGCGAGCGCGGCCACGAATCCGTACACCCCGGGCGGGGTCTGCGGTTCCGGCTACCACGAGTTGGACCACCACGGCCTGACCGGCGCCACGGTCTACCTGATGTACGACGGCGCCACGGACTGCGTCGTCACCATCAAGACCGCCGCCATCGGCACGAAGACCGACACCGAGTCGATCCTGGAAGTGGCGTCGAATCCGCCGCAGGTCGCCGACGACGAGGGCTACTACGCCTACTACGCGGCGTCGAAGGTGCGGGCGCCGGGCGTCTGCATCAAGTGGGGCGGCCTGGAGGGCAACTCCGTCTGGGAGTCGCCGTCCTGGGGTCACTGCGGCTGAACACGTTGAGGGGAAAGAAATGAACAAGATCATCGCCACCGCGGGCATCGCCGCGGCGCTGGCCTCCACGGTCGCGTTCGCCGCGCCGGCGAGCGCCGCGACCAACCCGTACACGCCGACCGGCGTCTGCGGGTCGAGCTACCACGAGATCGACCACCACGCCCTCTCCGGCGCGACGGTTTACCTGATGTACAACGGTTCCTGGAACTGCGTGGTCACCATCAAGACGGCCGACGTCGGCACCAAGACCGACATCGCCGCGATGCTCGACACGCAGACCAGCCCGCCCGGTGTCTACGAGGACCAGGGCAAGTACGCCTACTACGCCTCGGGCGCCGGCCCGGCCAAGGGGCACTGCGTGAAATGGGGCGGCATGTCCCGCGACGACCTCTGGGAGAGCGGCTGGGAGCACTGCGGCTCCTGATCACCGGATTAGAGCACTCGAGGACCAGGTGCTGAGAGGGGCAACGATGAAGATCTTGCTGACCGCCGCGGCGTCGTTGGCGCTGGTGGTGGGCGGTTTCGGAGCAGGTGTGGCGCAGGCCGAGTCCGCGCCCGGCTGCTCGGGCACGGTGCAGATCGGCTCGACGGCGTACGTCGACTACGGCGGCCAGCACATCGCCTCGGTCAAGCAGTTCAAGGGCTGCGGCAAGAACTGGGCGTACGTGTACGCCTGGCAGGGTTTCGTGGACAGCGGCAAGGGCTTCGCCCTGCGCACGGCGATCGGCGCGTTCGGCAGCGCCAGCCAGCAGGAGGCCGACCGCTACCTCGGGACCACGATCGGCCGCCACGGCCAGCGCGAGCTGTGGTCGTCCGGCACGGACACGCTCAACACCTGCACGGCCGCTTTCGGCGCGGTGGTCATCGACGGCGTGGACAGCACTCCCGACAACCACACGTCGATCAGGTGCTGACCATGATGCCAAAACTGTTGTGCGCCATGGGAGTCGTGGCGGCCGCGCTGGCGACGTTCGGGGCGGGAGCGGCGCAGGCCGAGACCGCGCCGGGCTGCGCCAGCACCGTGCAGATCGGCGCCACGGCCTACGGCCAGTACCAGGGCCAGAACGTCATCTCGGTGAAGCAGTTCAAGGGCTGCGGCAAGAACTGGTCGTACGTCTACGTCTGGCAGAGCTTCCGGGACAAGCACATCCCGTACTCGGCCAGCGCCTTCGTCAACGCGCAGTACGACGACGCCGAGCTGACCCAGGGCGAGGTCGACAAGTCCGGCAGCCCGGTCGAGCTGTGGTCCAAGGGCACGGACACGCTGACGGTCTGCACCCAGGCCGCGGGGATGTTGGCCTTCGGCAACGAGAACGTCGTCCAGGCCTCGACGGGCTGGCGTTGCTGAGAGGGGAAGCAATGAAGCTCGCGTTGGCCGCCGTCGTGTCGGCGGCGTTGGTGGTGGCCGGTCTCGGCACCGGTGTGGCGCAGGCCGAGCCGGCGCCGGGGTGTTCGAGCACCGTCCAGATCGGATCGACCGCCTACGGCACGTACCAGGGGCAGGACGCCATCTCGGTGAAGCAGTTCAAGGGCTGCGGCAAGAACTGGTCGTATCTTTACGTGTGGCAGAGCTTTCGGGACAGGCACATCGCCTACCGGGCCCACGCCTCCGTCTACGTGCAGCTGGACGGCGGAATGTCGTGGGGTGACGTGGACAAGACCGGCAGTCCGGTCGAGCTGTGGTCGCAGGGCACCAACACGTTGGACACGTGCACGGCGGCCTCGGGCTACATCCAGTTCGGCAGCGACGAGACCGTCGGCGCGAAAACCGGATGGCGTTGCTGAGAGGGGAAACCGTGAAGTTCGCGCTGGCCGCCGCCTTGTCGGTGGCGCTGATGACGGGCGGTCTCGGGGCAGGCACGGCGCAGGCGGAGTCCGCGCCGGGTTGCGCCAGCACCGTCCAAATCGGATCGACCGCGTACGCCAAGTTCCAGGGGCAGGACATCGCCTCGGTGAAGCAGTTCAAGGGCTGCGGGAAGAACTGGGCGTACATCTACGTGTGGGAGAGCTTCCGCCAGCGGGGCCTGCACTATCTGCTCACCGCCGCGGTCGAGGTGAATCCCGGTCCGAACGCCACGTACAAGGGCGGCAAGGACAAGCTGGACGACCCGGTCGAGCTGTGGTCCGGGGGCACCGACACGCTGTCGGACTGCACCGCGGGCTACGGCCTGATCTCCCTTTACCAGTACGACAACTACCCGGCCTGGACGGACACGCGATGCTGAAGTTCCTCGGAGTCGCGGCCGTTGCGGCCGCGCTGACCGTGGCCGGTCTTGGGGCCGGTGTGGCGCAGGCCGAGACGCCGCCGGGTTGCTCGAGCACGGTGCAGATCGGGTCGACGGCGTACATCACCTACGGCGGTCAGACGATCGCCTCGGTGAA
>DASWRQ010000352.1:0-4588 GCA_036403095.1 Kutzneria sp.
AGCAGAAGTACGACACCGCCATCGCCGGTGGCGCCACGCCGGACGTCGGCGGCATCACCACCTCCTATCTGTCGGACCTGGTCGGCCAGGACGCGCTGGCGCCGCTCGACGACCGGCTGTCGGCCAGTCCCCTGCACGACAAGCTGTCGCCCGACCTCGTCGACGACGTCCGGCAGGCCACCGGCGACCACAAGCTCTACGAGCTGCCGTCCTCGGCCAACCTGGACGTCATCTGGTACCGCAAGGACTGGTTCGCCCAGGCCGGGCTGACACCACCGTCCACATGGGACGAGCTGCTGGCCGACGCGGCCAGGCTGACCGACAAATCAGCCAACCGCTACGGCTACACCCTGCGTGGCGGGGCCGGCTCGGTGTTCCAGCTGCTCAGCGAGGCGTACGCGTACTCAGGTGTGCCCACCTTCTTCACCTCCGCCGGCGCCAGCACCACCGCCGATCCCGGCAACGTCGACCTGGTGCGCAAGGTCGCCGCGCTGTACGGCAAGGCGACGCCGACCGCCGACGTCAACAACGGCTACACGCAGATGGTCGCCGAGTTCACCGGCGGCACGGTGGCGATGATGCACCACAACCTCGGCTCGGCCGGCGACGTGATGAAGGCGCTGGGACCGGACAAGGTCGGCGCGATCCCCCTGCCCGTCGGCCCGTCCGGCCGGCGCACCGTCGTGCCCAACCCGACCGACGGCTTCGGTGTCTTCAAGGCCGGCGAGCACCAGGACGCGGCCTGGAGGTTCGTGCAGTTCCTACTGTCCAAGGAGAGCAACAGCTACTGGAACCAGCACGTCGGCCAGATCCCGGCCAACACCGACGTGTACGGGGACAGTTGGCTGCGGGCCGACCAGCCGGTGGAGATGGCGCTCGGCGTGCTCCGGGCCAAGGACACCGTGCGGGCCGCGGCGCCGTTCGCGCTGCCGCAGTTCTCGGCCATCACCAAGGCCGACAGCGAGCCGCTGTACCAGAAGGTGTTGCTGGGCACCATGTCCCCGGACGACTTCCTGCGGAAGGTGGCCGACGAGTTGACCGCCGCCGAGCGGGAACGGCGTTCGCACAACGGATAGGAGCAATCGTCGATGCTGATCGATGCCGTGGCCGTCCGGGTCTTCACCACACTCGCGCACACCGCCGTCGACGAGGCCGGGCACCGCCATCCCGCGCCGGAGCACGAGGTCACCACCGCGCTGCTGGAGATCACCGACCGGGACGGCCACACCGGCTACTGCCAGGTGCAGCCCGACCATCTGCGGGAACCCGTGCTGGCCGGCCACATCCGGCCGACGCTGATCGGCCGTGACCCCTGGCAGCGGGAACGCCTGTGGCAGGCGCTGTCCCGTCGGCAGCGCGGCGCCCATGGCGGCCTCACCGACCGGGCACTGGGTTATGTCGACCAAGCGCTGTGGGATCTGCTCGGCCGTCGCGCCGGACTGCCGGTGTGGAAGCTGCTCGGCGGCGCCCGCGACCGCGTGCCGGCCTACGCGAGCACGATGTGCGGCGACGAGATCCCCGGCGGCCTGGGCTCCCCCGAGGACTACGCGGCGTTCGCCGAACAGCTGGTGAAGCGCGGCTACCGCGGTATCAAGCTGCACACCTGGATGCCGCCCGTGCCCTTCGCCCCGGACGTCCGGCTGGACATCCGGACCTGTGCCGCCGTCCGCGAGGCCGTCGGCCCCGACATCGCGCTGATGCTGGACGCCAACCACTGGTACCGCCGGACCGAGGCCCTCGATCTCGGGCGGGCCCTCGGCCGGCTCGGCTTCGCCTGGTACGAGGAGCCGATGGAGGAGGCGTCGATCAGCTCCTACCGCTGGCTCGCGCAGCAGCTCGCGGTGCCCGTGATCGGTCCCGAAACCGCCGCCGGCAAGCATTTCGCCCGCGCCGAGTGGATCACTGCCGGCGCGTGCGACATCCTTCGGGCCGGCGTCGACGACTGCGGCGGCATCGGCGCCACGCTCAAGGCCGTGCACCTCGCCGAGGCGTTCAACATCGACTGCGAGATCCACGGCAACGGCTCCGGCAACCTCGCCGTGCTCGGCGCCACCACCAGCGGCCGCTGGTACGAGCGCGGTCTGCTGCATCCCCACGTCGACTTCGACGAGCCGCCACCCCACCGCCACACCATCGTCGACGCCATGGACGCCGACGGCATCGTCACCCTGCCGTCGGCCCCCGGTCTCGGCGACGACTGGAACTTCGACCACATCAGCGAGCACACCATCGACGTCTGGTGATCGTCACCGGAGCACCGCGACCACAGTGGACACACACCCACCCGAGCCGACACGACAAGCGTTGAACAGAATCGAGGGATGTGCCTCAGGCACGCCCGACGATGTTCGACGTCGATTCGACGACCGCGTGGGGATCCTGCGGTGAAATTCGGTCAACCTGTTGACATCGGCGACAGCCAGGTCCCAGCATCGGCATGCGGTCCGAGTATCAGCGCAGTCGCGGACCGTGACAAGCACACCGGCCCCGCCCACACTCGCCCAAGGACGTGCGAACGTGACCAAGTCTCGGTGTCCCCAGGAATTCGGGCATCGGCCCCGCCGACCCGTTCCCCCCTGCCCGCCGTCGGACGACGACGCGACCGGCGGCCGCTAGTCCACACCACGGCAACCCCCGCCAACCCTGCCGGCTGCCCAATGTTAGCGCTAACATTGCCCTGGAACCCCTGCGAAGCACCAAGGTGGACGTTGGGCGTTGCCGGGACCGTCGTCGCCGGGACTCTGGGCGCGTCGGCCGCCACCAGTCCGCCCCGCGACCTCTACGCGGCCGGCCGGACATCACAACACAGAAGGGAGCACATCCGTGCGGAAGTTCGGAAGGCTCGCAGTCGCCTCCGCGGCCGTCGGCCTCGCCATCACCGGCGTAGGCGTGGTGGGCACGCAGACAGCGTCCGCGGCCGGCAGCGGCCCGTGCGACATCTACGCGGCCGGCGGCACGCCGTGCGTGGCCGCGCACAGCACCACCAGGGCCCTCTACTCGGCCTACAACGGCCCGCTCTACCAGGTCCGACGCAGCTCGGACGGTCACACCACGAACGTCGGCCTGCTCTCGCCCGGCGGCTTCGCCAAGGCGGCCACGCAGGATTCCTTCTGCGCCAACACGACCTGCGTGATCACCGTGATATATGACCAGTCCGGCAAGGGCAACAACCTCACGCAGGCCCCTCCCGGCGGCTTCAACGGTCCGGCGGCGGGCGGCTACGACAACCTCGCGAACGCCACCGCGGCGCCGACCACGGTCGGCGGTCACAAGGCGTACGGCGTGTTCGTCGCCGCGGGCACCGGCTACCGCAACAACCACACCACCGGCATCGCCACCGGTGACCAGCCGGAGGGCATGTACGCCGTCCTCGACGGCACGCACTCCAACGGCGGCTGCTGCTTCGACTACGGCAACGCCGAGACGAACTCCCGTGACGACGGCAACGGCACCATGGAGGCGATCTACTTCGGGAAGATCAAGGCCTGGGGCTACGGCGCCGGCAACGGCCCGTGGATCATGGCCGACCTGGAGAACGGCCTGTTCTCCGGGGTGAACCAGCACTACAACGCCAACGACCCGACGATCAGCCACCGCTACCTGACCGCCGTCGTCAAGGGCGGCGCGAACAAGTGGGCCATCCGCGGCGGCAATGCGCAGTCCGGCGGCGTGTCGACGTTCTACAACGGCAAGCGCCCCAACGTCTCGGGCTACAACCCGATGCGCAAGCAGGGCGCGATCATCCTCGGCATCGGCGGCGACAACAGCAACAGCTCCGCCGGCACCTTCTACGAGGGCGTCATGACGTCCGGCTATCCGTCCGACAGCACCGAGAACGCGGTGCAGGCCAACGTCGTCTCCGCCCGATACCGCTGACCGAGCCGCGTGAAAGCGGCCGTTCACGGGGCGACGACCACAACGCGGTCGTCGCGCCGTGTCGACAGATGTCGGCGGGGAGCGGGTGCTCCCCGCCGACCCCTAGTCACGAGGAGGACACCGAGAAACTGTTCGACGTGAAGTTCAGCGAGCTGCCGGTCGAGGTGATCTCGAAGCCGAACTGGACATCGCCCAGCGTCACGTCGCCGAACCAGCCCTTCGACTTGATCCAGTTGAGCACGGCCTTGATGTCCACCGATCCCGCGTTGGTGTTGCCGTGCCGCAGGAACGAGAACACGGCGTTGGACCCGTTGGATCCCTTGTAGACGTCCCAGGTGTGGCCGCCGACCGACACCGTGGTCTGCAGGCTGCCGAGCGGGCCGACCGCGCCCGTCTTGTTCATCCACAGCATGATCTCGTAGGCGTTGTTGTTCGCCCAGATGTCGTACGCCGTCTCATAGGCGCCGCTGCCCGGCACCGAGACGTTGAATGAACTGCTCACACTGCCCAAGCTGCTCAGCGTCCGGTTGATGTTGCGACCCGAATGCGGATAGGACTTCACCCCGCCGGTGTTCGGCTGGTTCGAGGACACTCCCCAGTTGCTGTACGAGTTGGCCCAGATCGTCTGCGGGCCGGCGCCGCTGCCCCAGACGTCGTTGGAGATCGTGTATCCGCCGTTCGACCACGACCCCCATTTGTCGGACGAGGACCA
>DASWRQ010000353.1:0-3538 GCA_036403095.1 Kutzneria sp.
CGGCCAGACCGTGCACATTCCCGACCTGCAGGAGTCGGTGATCACCGGCGCGCTGGTCTCGGTCGTCCCGGTGATCATCGTTTTTGTGCTGCTGCAACGGTTCTGGCGGTCCGGACTGGCCGTGGGGTCCGTCAAGTAGCCGTTCCTCTGGGGAGAAAGTCGCTGCGATGCCGAAAAACGCTGTCTTCGTGCCCCATTTCCACTGGGACCGGGAGTGGTACGAGCCGTTCCAGGTATTCCGCCACCGGCTCGTCCGCGCGTTGGACACGGTGCTCGAGACGGCCGAAGCCGATCCCGACTTCCGGTTCACCGTGGACGGTCAGCTGGCCGCGGTCGAGGACTATCTCGAGATGCGGCCGGAGAACCGGGACCGGGTCGCGGCGCTGGTCGCCCGCGGCCAGCTGGCGATCGGGCCGTGGCTCATCCTGCTCGACGAGTTCCTGTGCTCCGGCGAGACCATCGTGCGCAACCTCCAGCTGGGCTGGGCCGCGGCGGCGAAACTCGGTGGGGCGATGCCGATCGGCTATCTGCCGGACATGTTCGGGCACGTCGCGCAGATCCCGCAGATCCTGGCCCGGGCCGGCATCGAGCACGCGGCGCTGTGGCGCGGTGTGCCGAGTTCGGTGCACGGCCACGCTTTCCGCTGGCGCAGCCCGGACGGCTCCGAGGTGCGGACCGAGTTCCTGTTCGACGGCTACGACAACGGCCTGGACGTGCTGCTGGTGCCGGACGAGATCGGCCGCGCGCTCGACGAGTACGCGGCGATGACGGCGCAGCGGTGGGGCGCGGACCCGGTGTTGGCGATGGCCGGCACCGACCACATCGCGCCCGACCCGCGGCTGGCCGGCTGGCTGCGGCGCGACTCCACCGCGGAACGCCCGATCACCATCGCCACCCTGGCCGAGTACGTCCAGCAGCACGCCCGCGACGAGGTGACCACGGTCGTCACCGGCGAGCTGCGCAGCCACGTGCGAGGCAACATCCTGCCGGGTGTGCTGTCCGTGCGACGCCCGCTCAAACAACGGATGGCCGTCGCCGAGCGCACGATCGACCACGCCGAGCGGGTGAACGCGCAGTGGTCGGCGCGGGACGAGTCACGGTTCCTTTCGTTGGCCTGGCACAAGATTATCGAATCGACGGCCCACGACTCGGTGGTGGGCTCCGGCACGGACGAGACGGCGGACCAGGTCGAAGGGCGGCTGGCCGAGGCCGCGCACATCGCGCGGGCAGTTCGGGACACGGCCCTGGCCGAGCGCGCCGCACTGGTGCCCAGCGACGGCTACCTGGTGGCCAACCCGCTGCCCACCCCGCGCACGACGCTCGTCGAGGTGGATGTCCTTACGCCGCAGGACAAAACGACATTGGTGGTGACCGCCGCCGACGGCTCGACCCGGCCGGTGCAGCTGACGTCGTTGGCGCCGACCGTGCTCGGCGACGAGCGTGTGGACGCCTCGCAGCTCGAACGCGTGCTGCGCCGCATCCATCGCCGCGAGCTGTTCGGCCGGCAGATCGACCGTTACGAGCTCACGCCGGGATCGCTTGTCTTCCATCTCGCCGAGATCCCGACCAGCGGACCGTTCGACCTGATGATCCTGCGTCGCGAAGTGGCCGAGGCGGCGGCTTCGCACCCGGGGGAGTGGACGGTGCTGACCCTGGCCGAGGCCCGCGCGACGGTGCTGGTGCCGGTCGATGTCCCCGCGTCGGGGCTGGCCAGCTTCCGGGTCGAACCCGGTGCGAGCGACCAGGTTTTCACTCCGGCGACCGCGACGACGCGACGGCTGTCGAACGGTCTGGTCGACGTCGAAGTCAATGCCGACGGCACGTTCGACGTGACCGGGGCGGACGGCACCGTGCTGCGCGGCGTCGGCCGGCTGGTCGACGGCGGTGACCGCGGCGACAGCTACAACTACGGGCCGCCGGCCCGGGACGTGCTCGTCGACCAGCCGACGGATGTCGCCGTCGAGGTGCTGGAGACCGGCCCGCTGCGGTCGCGGGCACTGCTCACCCGGATCTACCCGTGGCCGACCGCGCTGTCGGCCGATCGCGACGTGCGCGGTGACGAGATCGCGCCGACCCCCGTGGAGACGCTGGTCGAGGTGCGGGCCGGCGAGCCGTTCGTGCGCGTGTCGACCTCGTTCCTCAACCGGTCCGGCGACCACCGGCTGCGCTGGCACGTGCCGCTGGCCGAGCCGGTCGCCGGGTCGGCGTCGGCCGGTCAGTTCGCCGTCACCGAGCGGGGGCTGACCGCCGAGGGCGGTTGGGGCGAGTACCCGATCCCGACGTTCCCCGCCAGCCAGTTCGTGACGGCCGGCGCGGCAACCGTGCTGCTCGACCACGCCACCGAGTACGAGGTCGTCGGCGACGAGCTCGCGATCACGCTGCTGCGCGCCATCGGCTCGATCAGCGTCAACATCCACCCGCTGCGCGACGAACCGGCGGCATCGGAGATCCCCGCGCCCGGCGCGCAGGAGCTCGGTGTCCGCATCGACAACCGGTTCGCCGTCCTGCCCTCGGCGACCGGCTGGCAGGCCGCCGAGGCCGTCGCCCACGCCGAGGCGTTCCGTAACGATGTACTCGTTACTCGCGGCAGCGCTGCGGCCGGCGGGTCGCTACCCGAGGACGCGACCGGCGTGCGCGTCGACGGTGCGGACATCTTCGTGTCGAGCATCCGTCGTGTTCCCGACGGCACCGAGGTGCGCCTGGTCGCCATGACCGACGCCGGCTCGACCGCCCGCGTCACCGGCTCGTTCACCGAGGCCACCACCGTCGACCTGCTCGGTCGGCCGCTCGCCACGACCCCGACCGCGGACGGGCTGGATCTCGCCCTCGGCCCGTGGGAGATCCGTACGGTCGTACTGCGGTAGACAGTGTCCTACTACTGATCGGGGTGGCGTCGGCCGGACGCCACCCCGATCTTTTTCGGCTCCGCCCAGCCATTGCCGAACTGGTCTAGACCAGGCATACTGCTGACCAGATTCTCCCCCGGAACCGGTACCGGACTGGAGAACGCCAGGCGGTCGCACCCCTGCCCAGTGACCGTCTGCCCACTCTCGCCCCCGCCCGAGAGGTGACAGTCATGTCGATCCGCCCTGCCCGGACCCGCACCCGCCCTTGATCGGGTGATCCCCGCGCGCCCGAAGCCCTGCTTCCGCGCGCGTGTCTCCTTTCCCCGCATGCCTTCCTGCGCCCTGCGGCCACTGTGTGGCCTTACCCGAAGGAGAACGATGTCTCGAAGAATATCGGCCCTGCTCGCCGGTCTCACCGCCGTCGTCGCCATGGTCGCCCTGCCTGCCCTGCCGGCGCAGGCGGCCACCGGCTCGATCACCGGCATCGCCGGCAAATGCGTGGATGTCGCGGGCGCCAACAGCGCCAACGGAACCGCGGTCCAGCTGTACGACTGCAACGGCACCGGCGCCCAGCAGTGGAACGTGGTCGGCAACGGCCAGATCCAGGCGTTGGGCAAGTGCCTGGACGTGTCGGGCGGCGGCGTTGCCAACGGCACCGTCGTCCAGCTGTGGGACTGCAACGGCAGCGGCGC
>DASWRQ010000354.1:0-3607 GCA_036403095.1 Kutzneria sp.
CAAGCGGGTTCCCGACCTGCTCGTGTTCGCGACGCTGTCGCCGATCATGTTCGTGCTGCTGTTCCGCTACGTCTTCGGCGGCGCCATCCAGGTGCCCGGCGACGTCAGCTACGCCGAGTTCCTGCTGCCGGGCATCTTCGCCCAGACCGTCGTCTTCGGCAGCACCATCACCGGTTACAGCATCGCCGAGGATCTGCAGAAGGGGCTGATCGACCGGTTCCGATCCCTGCCGATGTCGCGGTCGGCGGTGCTCATCGGCCGGACGGTGGCCGACGCCGGATCCAACAGCATCTCGATTGCCGTGATGGCGCTGACGGGGCTGGTCGTCGGCTGGCGGATCCACTCGTCGGTGCCCGAGGCCATCGGCGGTTTCCTGATCCTGCTGCTGTTCGCCTTCGCCATCTCCTGGCTGATGGCCCTGGTCGGGCTGCTGGTCCGCACGCCGGAGGTCGTGAACAACGCCAGCTTCATCGTGATCTTCCCGCTGACGTTCGTGGCGAACACGTTCGTGCCGTTGGAGACGTTCAGCCCGGTGCTGCGGACCTTCGCCGAGTGGAACCCGGTGTCGGCGGTCGCCAAGGCCGCGCGTGATCTGTTCGGGAACACCCCGGCCGCGATCCCGGTCCCCGAGGTGTGGTCGCTGCAGAACCCGGTGCTGTACAGCCTGATCTGGGTCGTGGTGATCCTGGCCGTGTTCGTGCCGCTGTCGGTCCGGGCCTACCGGCGCACGGCCGGCCGGTGAGGGGCGCCGGTGGAGGAGAGCGGAAGATGGACGGCGATGAGCGCCGCCGAGTCCCCTGCCCCCTTGTCCGCTGACAATCCGCTGGCGGCGCCCTCGCAGCTGCCGTTCGGCCTGCCGCCCTTCGCTGACATCACCGTCGAGCACAGCCGGGAGGCGCTGCTCACCGGGATGGCCGAACACCGTGCCGAAGTGGCTGAGATCGTCGGCTCCGACGAGCCGCCGACGTTCGAGAACACGGTCGTGGCGCTGGAGCGGGCCGGCCAGCTGCTGAACCGGGCCTGGCGGGTGTTCGGGAACCTCGCCGCGTCGGTGTCGACGCCGCGGGTACGCGAGGTCGAGCGGGAGATCGCCCCTCTGGACGCCGCGCACTCCGACGCGCTGCACCTCGATCCGGCGCTGTTCGCGCGGGTCGACGCCGTGCATGCCGCCCGTCACCAGCTCGGCCTGGACGACGAGGCGCTGCGGTTGGTCGAGCGGTACCACCTGGACTTCGTGCTCGCCGGCGCCCAGCTGGACGACGCCGGCCGCACGCGGCTCACCGAGCTCAACCAGGAGCTGTCCGCGCTCTCGACGACATTCGGGCAGAACCTGCAGCTGGCGTCCGAGGCCGCGGCGATCCGGGTCGACAACGCGGCCGAGCTGGACGGGCTCGACGCCGAGGAGATCGCCGGCGCGGCCGCGGCCGCCGCCGAGCGCGGAGTGGACGGCTACCTGCTGCCGCTGCTGCTGCCCACCCGTCAGCCGCTGCTGGCCAAGCTGCGCAACCGCGAGCTGCGACGCCGCGTGTTCGAGGCCTCGATCAGCCGGGCGTCCACGGGGGAGTACGACAACCGTCCCATCGCCGCACGGATCGCCGGCCTGCGCGCCGAGCGTGCCCGGCTGCTCGGCTTCGACACCCACGCCGATGTCGTGCTCGCCGACCAGACCGCGGCCACCACCGAGGCAGTCGACGCGGTACTCGCCTCGATGGTGCCGGCGTCGGTGGCCAATGCCGAGGCCGAGGCCGCCGTGCTCGCCGAGGCCGCGGCCCGGGACGGCGTCGAGCTCGCCCCGTGGGACTGGGCCTTCTACAGCGAGCAGGTCGGCAACGAGCGGTACGCCGTCGATTCCGCGGCCCTGCGGCCCTACTTCGAGCTGGACCGGGTGCTGGTCGACGGCGTCTTCCACGCTGCCGAGATGCTCTACGGCTACCGGTTCAGCGAGCGCCCCGATCTGGTCGGGTACCACCCCGACGTGCGGATCTGGGAGGTCAGCGATGCGGACGGCGCCGCGGTCGGCCTCTACCTGGGTGACTTCTACGCCCGGGAGGGCAAGCGCGGCGGCGCCTGGATGAACTCCTTCGTCAGCCAGTCGCGGCTGCTGGACTCACGGCCGGTCGTGGTGAACAACCTGAACGTCACGCGGGCGGCGGAGGGGCAGCCGACCCTGCTGACCCTCGATGAGGTGAACACGCTCTTCCACGAGTTCGGTCACGCGCTGCACGGGCTCAGCTCCGAGGTGACCTATCCGCGCTTCGCCGGCACCAGCGTCCCGCGGGACTTCGTCGAGTTCCCCAGCCAGGTCAACGAGATGTGGGCGCTCTGGCCGGAGGTGCTGGCCAACTACGCCCGGCACGTGGAGACGGGGGAGCGGCTGCCGGCCGACGTCGCCGCGGCGCTGGACGCCGCCCGGTTGTGGGGGGAGGGCTTCGCGACCCTCGAATATCTGGCCGCCACCCTGCTCGACCAGGCCTGGCACCGGCTCACCCCCGAGACCGAGGTCGGTGACCCGGAGGAGTTCGAGCGGCGCGCCCTCGCGGCAGCGGGGGTCTCCTCCGAGCTGGTGCCGCCGCGCTACCGGACGGCCTACTTCCAGCACATCTTCGCCGGCGGCTACGCGGCCGGGTACTACTCCTACATCTGGTCGGAGATCCTCGACGCCGACACCGTGGAGTGGTTCCGCGAGAACGGCGGCCTGCGCCGGGAGAACGGCGACATGTTCCGGCGTCGGCTGCTGTCCGTGGGCGGCTCGGTCGATCCGCTGGCCGCATTCCGCGCCGTCCGCGGCCGCGATGCGGATCCCGGGCCCCTTCTCCGCCGTCGAGGCCTCGCCCCCGCCGCCTGACCTCTCCGACTGCTGTCCGAGGCACTGATCGTGTCAGTTCCCCGGGGTGGCTGGGTGCTTCAGGGGTGTTGTGCCCGCTCGTGGGGTCCTGCACGACTCGACAAGCGTGCACAACACCCCACAAAGCACGGGTGCGCGGGCCGTTCTGCGCCGGCGGCGGCTCACAACCAGGGGAGTCGGAGCACCAGGTCGAGGTCGTCGGGGCCGTCGCCGTCACGGACCAGCCGGTTGGGCTGGCGGTGGCCGCACTCCGTGCAGCGGTGCACCACCTGCCAGCCCTTGCCGGACTTCTCCACCAGCCCGATCGGCTCCATGAGCGCGCGGCACTCGCTGGCCCGGTCACCCGGCAGGTCGTCGACGTGCAGCGACCACAGGCAGTACGGGCAGTGGTTGCGGTAGTGCCCGTCAGTGCTGGCCGGCACCGACGTCTCGCAATGCCCGCAGACGAAGCCGGTGTTCTCCGCCCGCCGGGAGCGGACCCCGCCTCCGAACTCGCCGCCGCTCACCGGCCGGTCAGGGGACGAACGGCTCGATGCCCACGACCTCGACGGTGATGTCCTTGCCGTTGGGGGCCTGGTAGGTCACCGTCGCGCCGGGCTTGGCGCCGACGATCGCCGCGCCCAGGGCCGACTCGGGGGAGTACACGGTCAGGCCGGTGCTGCCGGCGATCTCCCGCGACCCGAGCAGGAACTTCTCGGTCTCGTCGTCCCCCTGGAAGCGGACGGTGATCACCGTGCCGGTAGCGGCGTTGGTGACCTTCTT
>DASWRQ010000355.1:0-19645 GCA_036403095.1 Kutzneria sp.
CACCTCGCGGGTCAGCACCTTGAGGACTTCCTCGTCGGACAGCTCCCGCGCCACCTTGCCGGCCACCTCCTCGGTGGTCACCGCGGCCAAGGCCATCCGCAGGGTCGCGACCACAGTGGTCTGCCGGCCCTTCATCGCCGCGGTCAGATCCGACCGCAGCTTCTCCTTCAACTCCGCCATGAGGGCAAACGCTACTCCGACAGCCACCCCGACCCCGACCGAGTAAACCGCCGTACCCTGGAGGCGTGAAGACGTTCGGTCGGATAGTCCTGGGCACGGCCGCCATCGGAGCAGCCACGGTCGGCTACGCCGCCGCCATCGAGCGGACCAGGTGGACACTGCGCGAAGCCACCGTGCCGGTGCTGGCCGAAGGCGCCGCGCCGCTGCGCGTGCTGCACATCTCCGACCTGCACATGATGCCCGGCCAACGGTCCAAGCAGCGCTGGGTCGCCGAACTCGCCCAGCTCGCGCCCGACCTCGTCGTCAACACCGGCGACAACCTCGCCCACCGACACGCCGTGCCCGGCGTCGTCCGCGCCCTCGGCCCGCTGCTCGACCTGCCCGGCGTGTTCGTGTTCGGCAGCAACGACTACTACGCGCCCAAGCCCAAGAACCCCGTGCGCTACCTGCTGCCCAAGGCCCGCAAGAAGCGTATCCACGGCATCCCCCTGCCCTGGCGCGACCTGCGCGCCGCGTTCGTTGAACACGGCTGGCACGACCTCACCCACAACCGGCAGACCATCACCGTCGCCGGCCAGGCCATCGTCGCCGCCGGACTCGACGACCCCCACCTCAAGCGCGACCGCTACGAGGACATCGCCGGCCAGCCCGACCCCACCGCCGCATTGCGTCTCGGCGTCACCCACTCCCCCGAACCCCGCGTGCTCGACCTGTTCGCCGCCGACGGCTACGACCTCGTCATGGCCGGCCACACCCACGGCGGACAACTCCGCGTCCCCGGCTACGGCGCCCTCGTCACGAACTGTGAGCTGGATCGCACCCGCGCCCGCGGCGTCTCCCGCTGGGGCGCCCACACCTGGCTCAACGTGTCCGCAGGCCTCGGGACCTCGCCTTATGCGCCGGTCCGCTTCGCCTGCCCGCCAGAAGCCAGCCTGCTCACCCTCGTCCCCCGCAGCAACGGCGCAGGTCAAGACGGGTCCGGCCGCCAAAGCAGGACCCGATTCGGAGCTGGAGCCGACATCAGCTAGACTTCTCCTCGTTCGATCAACCGGGGTGTGGCGCAGTTTGGTAGCGCGCTTCGTTCGGGACGAAGAGGTCGCAGGTTCAAATCCTGTCACCCCGACGGGAGATCTGGGAGAGCCTTGCTTGCCAATTTCGGCAAGCAAGGCTCTCCCGTTTTGTTTTCTGGGGCTCTCGCCCCAGACCCCAAGGCAGGGCGGGCTTCGCCCCCTGCACCCCCCACAGCCTCGGCTGCGCCATCGTGCTGGGGGGAGGCTTCGCTTCGCTCGCCGGTTCTGTGGGGCTCGGCCGTTCTGTTCCGGGGCCCTACCTTCGGCTGCCGCTGTGCTCACGTCATGCGGTTCTCCCTCTCCTCACAGCCGCTTGGCGCTCTTCTGCTGGGTGTTTCTCTGCCGTTCTCCTGCCCAACTCGCTCCTGTCCAACTCAGCTCTGCTTCTCTTTGGGATTGGAGCTGGGGGGACGGCGGCAGTCAGGTAGAGAAAACGTTTACACCGGGGGCGGGGGCTGGCAGGCTGGGGAGTGCGGATCGGGGCCGGCCGCCACCGGGCCGGTCCGCGCCACGGGCGGAACGGCCGCGTAAAGAGGCGGCTGCTCGTGACAGGATCGAGGGGTGACGAATCATCCTGTTGCGCGGGTGCCGGAGAGGCTGTTCGAGGACGCTGAGGCGGAGCGCCGCTGGCGGGCCAGGTTTGAGGCGCGGCGGGTGTCGCTGCCGGACTGGGCGGTGGACGCGCCGGAACGGTCGCTGTACGTCTCCAACGCCAGCGGGGTGTGGGAGGTGTACGCCTGGAACCGGGAGACGGATGAGCACCGGCAGGTGACGGATCGGCCGAACGGCACCATGCACTCGACGCTGAGCCCGGACGGGGAGCAGATCTGGTGGTTCAACGACACCGACGGCGACGAGTTCGGTAGCTGGGTGGTCGAACCGTACGAGGGCGGCGAGAAGAAGCCGGCGCTCGAAGGGGTGCACGACGGGTACCCGGCGGGCCTTGAGGTGGGCAGCACCAGGATCGTGGTGGGGGCGTCCACGGATGACGGCACGACGATCTGGGTGACCCGGGGTGGCCGGCCCGAGGTGATCTACGTCAACGAGAACGACGGTGGAGTGGCCAGCCTGTCGCGGGACGAGCGGCTGCTGGCGATCTCGCACTCGGAGCACGGCGACAGCAGGCATCCGGCATTGCGGGTGTTGAACGCGGACGACGGTGCGGTGGTCGCGGAGAAGTGGGACGGGAAGGGCAAGGGGCTGGACGGGATCTCGTTCAGCCCGGTGAGCGGGGACCCGCGGCTGCTGGTGCTGCACGAGCGGCGCGGCAAGGAAGAGCTGCTGATCTGGGACGTCGAGGCGGACACCGAGACGGAGATCCGCATCGACCTGCCGGGTGAGCTGGCCGCCGACTGGTACCAGGACGGCCAGGCGTTGCTGGTGGTGCACAGCTACCGGTCGCGGACCACGTTGCACCGCTATGACATTGCCAGCGGGGGATTGTCCACACTGGACACTCCGAAGGGGACGATCGGCGGTGCGGGGGCGCGGCCGGACGGGTCGGTGGAGTACTCATGGTCCTCGGCGGAGCACCCGTCCGCGGTGCGTGTGCTGACGGCCGAGGGCGACCGCGTGCTGCTGCAGCCGCCGGGCGACAAGGCGCCGTCGTCGCAGCCCATGGAGGACGTGTTCGTCGGCGACGTGCACGCGCTGATCTCCAAGCCCGTGAATGCCGGAAATGGCCCACTGCCAACGGTTTTCGCCATCCACGGCGGTCCGCACGCCAACGACGAGGACCGCTTCTCGGCCTACCGCGCGGTGTGGCTGGACGCCGGGTTCGTGGTGGTGCAGGTCAACTACCGCGGCTCGACGGGCTACGGCTCGGCCTGGCGCGACGCCATCGAGGGCCGGCCGGGCCTGACCGAGCTGGAGGACATCGCCGCGGTGCACGACTGGGCGGTCGAGTCCGGCCTGGCCGACCCGGCCAAGTGCGTGATCAACGGCGCGTCCTGGGGCGGCTACCTGACCCTGCTGGCGCTGGGCGTGCAGCCCAAGCGCTGGGCGGCCGGCGTCGCGGGCGTGCCGGTGGCGGACTACGTCGCCGCCTACGAAGACGAGATGGAGCCGCTGCGGGCCTTCGACCGGGCGCTGTTCGGCGGCTCGCCGGAGGACCTGCCCGACCTGTACCGGGAGTGCTCGCCGCTGACCTACGTGGACGAGGTCGCGGCCCCGGTGATCGTGCTGGCCGGCGAGAACGACCCACGCTGCCCGATCCGGCAGATCGACAACTACCTGGACCGGCTGGCCGAGCGCAAGGCGCCGTACGAGGTGTACAGGTACGAGGCCGGCCACGGCTCGCTGGTGGTGGCCGAGACGATCAAGCAGACGGCCATCGAGGTGGATTTCACCCGCCGCGCGCTGGGGCTCTGACCACGCGGGGTGGGGCTGAAAGTCCCACCCCGCAACGCTTTACGCCAGCTGGGCCTGCCACATCCAGTGGGCCTCCTCCAGCTTGGCGGTGAGCTCGATGATCAGGTCCTGGGTGACCAGGTCGGTGTCGTCGGTGGTCCTGATCCGGGCCCGCATCCGCTGCACGACCTCGCCCAGCGTGGTGGTGATGGCCTGCGCCACGGCCTCGTCGTCACGCCAGCCGGTGGCGAAGTCGGGCACACCGGAGTCCTTGGCGACGGTCGCGGCCCGGCCGTCCGGGGACACGCCGATCGCCGAGGCACGCTCCGCGACCTGGTCGGTGTACTCACGGGCGGCGGCGACCAGCTCGTCGAGCTGCAGGTGCACGCTGCGGAAATTGCGGCCGACCACGTTCCAGTGGGCCTGCTTGGCCACCAGCGACAGGTCGATCAGGTCGACCAGCGCCTCCTGGAGCACCCGTCCGGTCTCGTCTCGCGCCTTCTCGCCGAGCGGGCTGGTGATCGGGGCCTTGCCCATGACTGCCTCCTCGGGGATCTCGTGCGAATCGAGTACCCGAGGAGGCAGCGGCTAAAAGTCACACGGTCGCGGTGACCGTCACCTCGATGTTGCCGCGGGTGGCGTTGGAGTACGGGCACACCTGGTGCGCGGCGGTGACCAGCTGGTCGGCTGCGCCCTGCTCGAAGCCGGGCACGTGCGCGGCCAGCTCGACGCCGAGGGTGAAGCCGCCGTTGTCCAGCGAGTACACGCCCACCTTGGCGGTGACGGAGGTCTCCGGCAGGGTGATCTTCTGTCGACGCGCGACCGCCTGCAGCGCGCTGTGGAAGCAGGCCGCGTAGCCGGCGGCGAACAGCTGCTCCGGGTTGGTCTTGTCGCCGCCCGGGCCGCCCATCTCCTTCGGCACGGCCAGGATCTCGTCGATCACGCCGTCCGACGAACGGACCTCTCCGTTGCGGCCCTCGCCGATCGCGATCGCCTCGGCGGTGTACAGCGCTGCCATCGTCTTCTCCTCGCCTACGAAGTTACTGACGGGTACAACGCATCGACCCGGCTCAATGTAGCCGGTGGTGACCGACCTCACCGAGGGCGAACTCGGCGACCTGGCGTCCCACCAGCCGTAGCGATTCGTAGGCGCGCTGGTCGGAACACGTGCCGTCGGCCTCGAAGCGCACCTCGGCGGTGTTCAGCGGGACGCCCAGCGGTGTGGGCCAGCCGCGCAGGGCATGCACGATCGAGCGCAGCGCGGTCAGCGTGCTGACGGCCGCCTGCCAGCCCATCGCGCTGGTCACGCAGCCGACGGCGCGGCCGTCCAGGAACGGGTGCGGGTCGCCACTGAGGTCCTGGACGTAGTCGAGGGCGTTCTTGACGAGCCCGGACAGCGAGCCGTGGTAACCGGGCGAGACGAGGACCACGCCGTCGGCCTCGCGCAGCAGCTCGATCAGCCGCCGCGCCGATTCGGGGCGCTCGCGCACGGCCGGGTCGTAGAACGGCAGCACGAGTTCGGTGCCGGTGACAGCGATCGTCTTCGCGCCCGCCTCCTCCGCACCCGACAGCGCCACGTGCAGCGCGCGCTCGGACTGCGAGTCGGCCCGCAACGAGCCGCCGATCCCCACCACCGTCACCGTCATGGGTCCACCGTACGAGTTACAGCGGGCTTGAGGTCAAGATCCCTCGCCTGGGTACCTACCGACCGGTAGTGTCCTGGCTCATGGCGAGCCTCGCGCAATCCGTTCCGGTCAGGTGGCAGGCCAGGGTATTGCAGGCGCTGTTCGCGCTGCCCACGCCCGTGCGACGGCTGCTGGCCGGCAAGCCGATCCGCCTCGACGGCCAGACCCTCGACCTGGACGCGCAGCTGCTGCTGAGGATGCAGCAGCTGTCCGGCTCCGAGCTGCACGGCACCGACGTGCGCCAGGCCCGCGCGGCGATCCTAGCCGGCCGCGAACTGGTCGGCGGCGCGGCGATCGAACCCGTCACGACCAAGGACCTCCTGCTGCCCAATGACATTCCGGCCCGGCTGTACCGGCCGGGCGATCTGCCGGAGGGCTCACCGCTGTTGCTTTTCTTCCACGGCGGCGGTTTTGTCATCGGCGACATCGACAGCCACGACCACCTGTGCCGCTTCCTCGCGCGCAACGCCGGCGTCCGGGTGCTGTCCGTCGGCTACCGGCTCGCCCCGGAGGACCCGTTCCCGGCCGCGGTCGACGACTGCCTGACGGCGTTCAAGTGGGCCGCGGCCGAGGCGACGTCGCTGGGTGCGGACCCGAAGCTCATCGCCATCGGCGGCGACAGCGCGGGCGGCAACCTCGCAGTCGTGACGGCACTTCAGGCCGGGTCGGGCAACCCGCGCCCGGTGTTCCTGCTGCTGCTCTACCCGACCGTGGACGCGACGGTCCGGCGGCGTTCGCGGGAGCTCTTCGGCAACGGCTACTTCCTGACCGACACCGGCATGGACTGGTTCATGGAGCGCTACGTCCCGGATCCGGCGACCCGTACCGACCCGCGGGTGTCGCCGCTGCTGGCCGAGGACCTGAGCACGCTGCCGCCGACGTACATCGCGACGGCCGGCTTCGACCCGTTGCGGGACGAGGGCGAGCTGTTCGCCCGCCGCGTCGCGGAGGCCGGCGTGCCGGTCGTGCTGCGGCGGCACGAGGGCCTGTTCCACGGCTTCGCGAGCATGACGGGCATCGGGCGCACGTTCAAGGAAGCCACTCTGGAGGCGGCCAGCGCCCTGCGTACGGGACTGGCCATCGGCCGCAACGGCCGGCCGCGGCGCAAGGCGGTCAACGCCGACGAGCTGAACGGCTATCCGGTCGGCAGTTGGCTGGCCTGAGCAGCCTTGCAGTCCGGGCAGTAGCCCCAGAACACGACCTCGGCCTCGACCAGGTCGAAGCCCATCGAGTCGGACGGCTCCAGGCAGGGTGCCGGCCCGACCACGCAGTCCACGTCCTCGGTCCGGCCGCAGCCGCGGCAGACCAGGTGGTGATGGTTGTCACCGGTGCGCGTCTCGAACCGGGCCGGTGAGCCGGCGGGCTCGATCCGACGCACCAGGTCGGCCCGGACGCAGGCGTTGAGCACGTCGTACACGGCCTGCGTCGACACCGAGCCGATGTGGTCGCGAACCCCGCCCGCGACCTGGTCGGCAGTGGTGTGAGGATGATCGGAAAGCCACTCCAGCACGGCCAGCCGCGGCGCGGTCACCCGCAGCCCGGCGGCGCGCAGTTGGCGCCGCAGGGCCTCCACGATCGCTCCGTCAGTAGCCATGTCTAGACCAGCTCAGCATGTTTTCTGGAGTCAGACAAGAAATCGGTTGCGCGGACAGCTGTGTACCTAGTGACATCGGCGGGTGGTCCTGACGTCCTACGGCCGGGTGACGGCGCTGCCCGGTGTGCGCATGTTGTTCGTGGTCACCGGGCTGGCCCGCATCCCGCTGGCCGCCGCCGGCGTGACCATCACCCTGCACGTCGTGCTCGGCCTGGGCATGGGCTACGGCGAGGCGGGCGCGGTGGCCGCCGCCACCACGATCGGCATGGCGCTGGGCGGCCCGCTGCTCGGCCGGCTGCTCGACCGTCGCGGCCTGCGCCGGGTGCTGCTGCTGAGCACGATCGCCGCCGGGGTGTTCTGGGCCGTCGCGCCGTGGCTGCCGTACTGGGGGCTGATCGTGCTGTCCTTCGTCGGCGGCGTGCTGGCCCTGCCGGTGATGTCCATCGCCCGCCAGGCGATGGTCGCGCTGCTGCCGGCGGACGACAGCTACCGCCGGCCGGCCTTCTCGCTGGACTCGGTGCTCACCGAGCTCTCGTACATGGTCGGCCCGTCCGCCGGCGTGTTCCTGACCACCGCGTTCTCGTCGACCACGGCGATGCTGTCCGTCGGCGTGGCCACGGTGCTGTCCGGCGTCTGGCTGTACGTGCTGGATCCGCCGGTGAAGGCCGGCGAGGAGGAGCACAGCGAGCACGTGCCGCTGCTGTCGTGGCTGCGCGGGCCGTTGATCGCGGTGCTGGTGCTCGCCGGCGCGATGGTGCTGATCATGGCCGGCGCCGAGGTGGCGATCGTCGCGGCGCTGCGGGTGACCGGGCAGGTGGGCTGGTCCGGGCTGGTGATCGCGGTGTGGTGCCTGGCCTCGGTGGTCGGCGGCATCGTGCACGGCGCGATGCGGCGGCCGCTGCCGTTGGTGGTGCTGATGACGCTGGTCGGCGTGACGATGGTGCCGGTCGGCCTGCTGGCCGGCCAATGGTGGTTGCTCGCGCTGGCCCTGGTGCCCAACGGCCTGCTGTGCGCGCCCACCTTCTCGTCCACCTCGGACGCGGTGACGCGGCTGGCGCCGGAGTCGGTGCGCGGCACGGTGATGGGCGTCTACAGCTCGGCGTACACCATCGGGGCGGCCATCGGCGCGCCGCTGATCGGCTTCGTGATGGACAACTCCATGCCGCTGTGGGGTTTCGTCGCGGCCGGCGGGGTCGGGCTGGTCGGCGTCGCGCTGGCGGTCGCCCTTGGCGGTCGCCGGCTCGGCCGGCCTCAGCTGTCGAGCTCCCTGAGCGCTTCGTAGATCCGTTCCAGCGCGGGGCGGCTGCGGGCCATCCGGCGGCTGTCGATCTCCTCGGGCGCGACCGTGCCGACCGGCTTCACCAGGTCCGCGGCCGCGTCAAGGGACGGCAGCTCGCCGAGCGCGCGCCAGCCCAGAAGTGCCGCCCCCACACCGGATCCCTCGTTTCCCTCCACAAAGGACAGTTCTTGGCCGAAGGCCGCCGCGACCACCGAGCTCCACAGTGGACCACGGAAGGCGCCGCCGGTGGCTCGGATCTCGTGCACGCTCGCGCCGGCGTCCCGAACGGCGTCGAGCACCAGGGCCAGCTGCTGGCCAACGCCCTCGATCATGGCGCGCGTGATCACGGCCCGGCCGTGCTCGCGGCGCAGCCCGACCAACACGGCCCGCGGGTCCGGATCCCACCACGGCGCCCGCTCGCCCAGCAGATACGGCAACGCCAACAGCCCGGCCGCGCCCGGCGGCTCCGATTCGGCCTCCGCCAACAACTCCGGCACCGGCACGCCGAACACCTCGGACGCCCACTGGGCGACCACGCCGCCGTTGCTCACCGCGCCGCCGAGCACCCAGAGGCCGTCGGCCAGGGCGTAGCAGAAGACGCGACCACGCTCGTCGACACCGGGCCGGTCGCGGACGACCCTGAGCGCACCACTGGTGCCCAGCGACAGCGCCGCCATGCCCGGCCGCACCGCGCCGACGCCAAGGTTGGCCAGCGGCCCGTCGCCGCCGCCGGCGATCACCGGCAAGCCTTGGCGTAGGCCGGCGATACCGTCGGCCAGCCCCAGTGCCTTGGTCGGCTCGACCAGGCGCGGCAGTTGCTCCGGGCTTACGCCGGCGATGGCCAGCGCCGGCTCGTGCCAGGCCAGCCGACGCATGTCGAGCATGCCGGTGCCGGACGCGTTGGAGTGCTCGGTGACCAGCTGTCCGGTGAACTTGGCCAGCACGTAATCCTTGAGACCGACCCACTTCACCGCCCGCTGGCACAGCTCCGGCTCGTGCTCGGCAAACCAGGCCAGCTTGGTCAGCGGGAACGAGGGATGCACCGGTGCGCCGGTCGCCGCGTGCAACTCCAGCGCGAGGTCCCCGTCGGCCCGCAAACGTTTGGCGATGTCGGCGGCGCGGTGATCGGCCCAGCTCAGGGCCGGCGTCAGCGGCTCGCCGTCACCGTCGAGGGCCAGCAGCGTGTGCATGGCCGAGCTGAACGAGAGCGCCCTGACCTCGCCGTCGACCCGCTCGACGCACTCGGTCAACGCCTTCGTGGCCGCCGCCAGCACGGTCTGCGGATCCTGCACGGCCTGGCCGTGCTCGCCGGTCTCCAGGGCATAGCCCTGCTCGGCGGTGGCCACCACCCGGCCGTCCAGCCGGGTGGCGACCACCTTCGTCGCCGTGGTGCCGAGGTCGACACCCAACACGACCTCGGTGGCCATGACCGCCTCAGCCGAACTCGGGAGCCAGCGTCTCGGCGATCTCGTAGGTGTTGAGGGCGGCGCCCTTGCGCAGGTTGTCGCCGCACACGAAGAAGTCCAGCGTGTTCGGGAAGTCCAGCGCCTGGCGCACCCGGCCGACGTAGGTCGGGTCCTCGCCGACCACGTCCGCCGGCGTCGGGAACTTCTTCTGCTCCGGCTCGTCCACCAGCACGATCGTCGGCTGCGCGGCGAACACCTTGTGCGCCTGCTCCACCGTGACCTCGCGCTCGAACGTCGCGTGCACGGCGAGCGAGTGCGTGGTGATGACCGGGACCCGCACGCAGGTCGCGGAGACCTTCAGGTCCGGGATGCCGAGGATCTTGCGGGACTCGTTGCGGACCTTGAGCTCCTCCGAGGTCCAGCCGTCACCCTTGTGGGAACCGGCCCAGGGCACCACGTTCAGCGCCAGCGGGGCCGGGAACGGCGAGGTCTCGAAGTCCAGCCCGGCGGCCAGCAGCGCCTCGCGGACGTCGCCGGCCTTGACGCCGAGCTTCTTGCCGGCCACGACCGACAGCTCCTCGTACAGGCGGTCGATTCCGGGCGCACCGGCGCCGGAAACCGCCTGGTAGGAGGCGACAACGAGCTCCTTGAGGCCGAACTCGCGGTGCAGGGCGCCCAGCGCCGCCATCATGGACAGCGTCGTGCAGTTGGGGTTGGCGATGATGCCGCGCGGGCGTTCGGTCGCCTTGTGCGCGTTCACCTCCGGCACCACCAGCGGCACGTCGTCGTCCATCCGGAACGCGCCGGAGTTGTCGACCGCGATCGCGCCGCGCTCGGCGGCGATCGGGGCCCACTGGGCCGAGATCTCGTCCGGCACGTCGAACATCGCGATGTCCACGCCGTCGAACACCTCGGGCGCGAGCGCCTGGACGGTGATCTCCTCGCCGCGCACGGTCAGCGTGCGGCCGGCCGAGCGGGCCGAGGCGATCAGCCGGATCTCGCGCCACGGCACCGTCTCCCGGGCGTTGATGATCTCGATCATCACGCTGCCCACGGCGCCGGTCGCGCCGACCAGAGCCAACACAGGGCCCCGAGAGGACTCGGAACTGCTCATCGACCGCTCCCCGCGTAGACGACGGCCTCTTCGTCGCCGCCGAGTTCGAACGCATCGTGCAGGGCACGGACCGCGTCATCCAACTGAGTATCCCGGCAGATGACCGAGATCCGGATCTCCGAGGTGGAGATGATCTCGATGTTGACGCCGGCGTTGGACAGCGCCTCGCAGAAGCTGGCCGTGACGCCCGGGTGCGAGCGCATACCCGCGCCGATCAGCGACACCTTGCCCACGTGGTCGTCGTAGAGCACGCCGCTGTGGCCGATCTCCGGCTTGGCCTTCTCCAGCGCGGCCACCGCCCGCGGGCCGTCGGTCTTGGGCAGCGTGAAGGTGATGTCGGTGCGGCCGGTGGCGACCTGGGAGACGTTCTGCACGACCATGTCGATGTCGACCTCGGCGTCGGCGACCACGCGGAAGACGCGGGCCGCGATGCCCGGGTGGTCCGGCACCGCCGTCACGGTGACCTTGGCCTCCGACCGGTCGTGCGCGACGCCGGTGATGATCGCCTGCTCCACGGGAAGGTCCTCCATCGACCCGGCCACCAGCGTGCCGGTCTTGTTGTTGAACGACGAACGGACCCGCAGCGGCACGTTGTACCGGCGGGCGTACTCGACCGAGCGCAGGTGCAGCACCTTCGCGCCGGCCGCGGCCATCTCCAGCATCTCCTCGTAGGTGATCTGGGGCAGGTGCTTGGCGTCGCGCACGATGCGGGGGTCGGCGCTGAACACACCGTCCACGTCGGTGTAGATCTCGCAGACGTCGGCCTTGAGCGCCGCGGCCAGCGCGACGGCCGTGGTGTCCGTGCCGCCGCGGCCGATCGTGGTGATCTCCTTGCTGTCCTGGCTGACGCCCTGGAAGCCGGCCACGATGCAGATCGCGCCGTCGGCCAGCGCGTCCTGGATGCGGCCCGGCGTGACGTCGATGATGCGCGCGTTGCCGTGGACCGCGGTGGTGATCACGCCGGCCTGCGAGCCGGTGTACGAGCGCGCCTCGAATCCCAAGGAGTGGATGGCCATCGCCACCAGCGACATGGAGATCCGCTCGCCCGCGGTGAGCAGCATGTCCAGCTCGCGGGCCGGCGGCACCGGGGCCACCTGGGAGGCCAGGTCCAGCAGCTCGTCGGTGGAGTCGCCCATCGCCGAGACGGCCACGACCACGTCGTTGCCGGCGCGCTTGGTGGCGGCGATGCGCTCGGCCACGCGTTTGATCCGCTCGGCACTTTCCAGTGAGGAGCCGCCGTACTTCTGCACGACCAGAGCCACTGATCGAACCTCCTCGCAGACCGGGCCAGAGCGTGTCCGGACGCAGCGTACCCTCGCCTTCGGACCCGGTGGCCAGACGAAGGGATCGGGGTGTCAGCCATCACGACGGCCCGGCCCGAGGCCAGTTCCGCAACGTCGCGGCAGGTCGCGTACCTGACCGCGCCCGCATTGGTGTTCCTCGGTGTGCGTGCGGTCGGCCTGGTCGTGCTCGCCTGGATGGCCGCTCGCAACGGCCGATCCATCACCACTGCTCTCACATCGTGGGACGGGCACTGGTACCTCGGGCTCGCGCAGGGCGGCTACGCCGCGGCCGGCGGCGATCTCGTGGACGCCCACTTCCAGCACGACCAGAGCAACCTGCTGGCCTTCTTCCCCGGCTATCCGGCCCTGACCAGTCTGATCGCCCATGTGCCCGGGGTGACCCTGGTCGACGCCGCCTTCGCCGTGACCGTGATGGCCGGGCTGGCCTGCTCGTACGGCCTCGTCCGGCTCGGCGAGCTGCTGCCCGGCGGCTCCCGGCGGCTCGGGCTCGTGCTGGCCGCCCTGTTCGCCGCCTCGCCGATGGCCGTCGTGCTGTCGATGACCTACTCCGAGGCCCTGTTCTGTGCCTTCGCCATCTGGTCGCTGACCTTCCTGCTGGCGCGCCGATGGGTGTGGGCCGGCGTCTTCTGCGCCCTGTCCGGGCTGGTCCGACCCACTGCCGCCGCCGTGATCGTCGCCGTCGGCATCGCCTCCGTGATCGCCATCGTGCGCCGCGAGGACGGCTGGCGCCCGTGGGTCGGCGCTCTGGTGGCGCCCGTCGGCCTCGTCGGCTACTTGGCCTGGGTCGGGGTTCGCACCGGCAGTTGGGCCGGCTGGTTCGAGGTGCAGCAGCGGGGGTGGGGCTCCCAGTTCGACGGCGGTTTCGCCACGTTCAAGTTCGCCCTCGACGCCCTCGCCTCCGGCCGTTCCGTGCTCGAGGTCCTCACCGTCGGGCTCTGCGTCGCCGCCATCGGTCTGGTCGTGCTGTGCATCCGGCGGCGCGTGCCGTGGCCCCTGATCGCGTACGGCGTCGCCGTGCTGGTCATGGACCTCGGCTCCAACGGGCTGATGAACTCCAAGGCCCGGCTCATGCTGCCCGCTTTCGTGCTGCTCATTCCGCTCGGCATGGCCCTGGTCCGGCGGCTCGGCAGCACCCAGTGGCTGACTTTGATCACCATCGCGGTGATGAGCGCCTGGTTCGGCGCCTACTCCATCACCGCGTGGCCCTACGCTATTTGAGGTGCATCCCCTCATCAGCGAGCGGTGGAGCCCGCGGGCCCTCGACCCCGCCGCCAAGATCACCGACGCTCAGCTCGAGTCCCTGTTCGAGGCCGCGCGCTGGGCCGCCTCCTCCGGCAACACCCAGCCCGCCCGCTGGCTCGTCGGCCGCCGCGGCGACGCCGCCTTCCAGCAGATCTTCGCCGCCCTGCGCCCCGGCAACCAGTCCTGGGCCGGCGCCGCCTCGGCCTTGATCGTCGGCTGCGTCGTCACCGAGGACGAGACCGGCCGGCCCTTGCCCAAGCCCGACTACGTGCTCGGCCTCGCCGGCCAGAACCTCGTGCTCCAGGCCGTCGCCGAGGGCCTCGTCGCCCACCAGATGGGTGGCTTCTCCCCCGAGCACATCGCCGCGTCCTTCGGGCTGCCGCCCATCGCCCGCGCCGTCGTGGTCATCGCCGTCGGAGTGTTGGGCTCCCCCTCGCTCCCCCCCCACGACCTCGCCGCCCGCGAAGTCGCCCCCCGAGTCAGGAAACCCTTGTCAGAGCTCGTTTTCACGAAGACTTGGGGCACCGCGGCCTTCTAGCCGCGGGCCTTCCAGGCGCGGCCCGCCCTTCCCCGGGGGCCACCGTCCGCACCCAGTCTACCGCCGCAACCGCCCGGATGATCTTGAAACGAGCCCCGCCTGTGGACAACTCGGGGCCCGTGGACAACTCAGCCGAGACGGCGCACCAGGCGGACGACGATGCTGGTGACGATGAGCCAGAAGATCGCGGCCAGGCCGTAGTCGGCCAGCACGCGGAGCTTGGCGTCGGCCGGCGTGAACAGGTCACGGAAGGCCAGCGCCAGCGGGTCGGCCCAGGACCGGACGAACGTGGTGATGGGGTTGTCCGGGTTGGCGCCGAAGACGGTGAGCAGCACGTGCGCGACGAGGATGACGGCGATGATCGTGCCGACCCAGCGCAGGACGGCGGCGACGATGGCGATCACCCTGCCGCGCGCGTGCGTCTCCGTTTGTTCGGCCATACGGGGCAGTCTGCCACGCCCCGACGGCCGTCGTCGATCAGCCGGCGCGGTAGAGAACACGGGCGATCAGACCCGTGACCACCAGCCAGAACACCGCCGCGAGGCCGTAATTCAAGATCACGTTGAGCGCCTCGCTACCGGTGGCGAACAGGTTGACGAACCACAGCGCCAGCGCGCCGGCCCACTGCGCGATCCAGACCACGAGCGGGTTGCCCGGGTTGGCGCCCAGCAGCGCGAACAGGATGTGCGCGACCAGGATGACCGCGATGATCGTGCCGATGACGCGGACCACCGTTCCCGCCGTCGCACGACCGCCACGAACGTAGGTAGCCATGACCGACCTCACCTCGCTCGATACAGGTCGCCACCCGATCGGGTGGCGTCGAGCCGTGAATACCCACACAAGGTGATCGCTACACGGTCAGCGTAGGACCCGGGCCACGATGCGGGTCACGAGCAGCCAGAACACCGCCGCCAGCGCGTACGTGATGATCACACTGGCCGGCGCGCCGGGCGGCTGGACGATATTGCCCCACCACAGGACCAGCAGGTCCGACCAAACCTTGATCACGGAGAACAATGGGTTGTCGCCGGTCGACCCGGACAGCACCAGCAGCATGCGAATGATCATGACCAGGGCCGTCAGCACGCCGAACAGGTTGATCACCGTGGACAGCACGCCCGACTTCTTCTTGCCCCCTGACGCCATGCGTCCACCTAACCACAGGCCCCGCGCACCCGATCGTGCCCAGCATGTGGGTGCCGGGTTTCACGATCCGGCGATAGCGGTTACGCTCCGCCCGTGCGTTTCCACGCCCTCCTGCTTCGCTGCCGTGACGGGGTCTGATCCAGACCGGCCCCCCGTCGCGGAGTTCAGCGCTGCCGCCGGTCGAGTTGTCATCCCGGTCAGCAGGAGTTCCGATGAACGAGTCCAGCAAGATCCGCACGCCGTCCCGTCCCGCGCCGACCAATCAGCCGGCCTGGAACACGCAGCGCGGCAGCTCCATGCCGGTCCACCGCTACCGGCCGTTCCACGAGCTGGTCGAAGAGGTCTCGGTACCCGACCGCACCTGGCCCGACAAACGCATCACCGCCGCGCCCCTGTGGTGCGCGGTTGACCTGCGTGACGGCAACCAAGCGCTGATCGACCCGATGTCGCCGGCCCGCAAGCGCAAGATGTTCGACCTGCTGGTCCGAATGGGCTTCAAGGAGATCGAGGTCGGCTTCCCCGCGGCCAGCCAGACCGACTTCGACTTCGTGCGCGAGATCATCACCGACGGCGCGATCCCGGACGACGTCACCATCCAGGTGCTCTCCCAGTGCCGCCCCGAGCTGCTGGAACGCACCTTCGAGGCGCTGCGCGGGGCGCGGCGGGCCATCGTGCACATCTACAACTCGACCTCGATCCTGCAGCGCCGCGTGGTCTTCCGCGAGGAGCGCGAGGGCATCAAGAAGATCGCCACCGCCGCCGCCGAGTACGTCGTCGAGCTGGCGGCCAAGCAGCCCGACACCGACTTCCGCTTCGAGTACTCGCCCGAGTCCTACACCGGCACCGAGCTGTCCTACGCGGTCGAGGTGTGCAACGCGGTCACCGAGATCCTGGGCGCCACCCCGAAACGGCCGGTGATCATCAACCTGCCGGCCACCGTCGAGATGGCCACGCCCAACGTGTACGCCGACTCCATCGAGTGGATGCACCGCAACCTGGCCCGCCGCGACTCGGTGATCCTGTCGCTGCACCCGCACAACGACCGCGGCACCGGCGTCGCCGCCGCCGAGCTGGGCTACCAGGCCGGCGCCGACCGCATCGAGGGCTGCCTGTTCGGCAACGGCGAGCGCACCGGCAACGTCTGCCTGGTCACGCTGGCCATGAACCTGTTCAGCCAGGGCATCGACCCGCAGCTGGACCTGTCCGACATCGACGAGATCCGGCGCACGGTCGAGTACTGCAACCAGCTGCCGGTGCCCGAGCGCCACCCGTACGGCGGCGACCTGGTGTTCACCGCGTTCTCGGGCAGCCACCAGGACGCGATCAACAAGGGCCTGGACGCGCTGAAGTCCGCGGCGGACCGGGCCGGCGTGCCGGTCGAGGACTTCCAGTGGGAGGTCCCGTACCTGCCGATCGACCCCAAGGACGTCGGTCGCAGCTACGAGGCCGTGATCCGGGTCAACTCGCAGTCCGGCAAGGGCGGCGTGGCCTACGTGATGAAGACCGAGCACCAGCTCGACCTGCCGCGCCGGCTGCAGATCGAGTTCTCCAAGGTCGTGCAGGGCCTCACCGACGCCGAGGGCGGCGAGGTGACACCGCGCCAGATGTGGGACGCCTTCGCCGGCGAGTACCTGGACCGGGTGACCCCGCTGGAGCTGGTCCGGCACCGCGTCGACGACGACGAGGAAGGCCACTACCGAATCACCGCGCAGGTTCGGGTCGAGGGCGAGCAGCACGAGATCAGCGGCATCGGCAACGGCCCCCTCGCCGCGTTCGTCGACGCCCTGAGCACGGTCGGCTTCGACGTACGGGTCATGGACTACGTCGAGCACGCTCTCACCGCCGGCGACGACGCCCGCGCCGCCTCCTACGTCGAATGCGCCGTCGGCGACACCGTGCTGTGGGGCGTCGCCGTCGACAGCTCCATCGTCGCCGCATCGCTGCGTGCCGTGGTCTCCGCGGTCAACCGCACCGCCCGCTGACGTGCGCGAAAGGACCATTTCTGACGTTGGACGTCAGGAATGGTCCTTTCCAAACAACATCACGTCAGTGCAGCTCGGCCGGCTCCTCGTCGGTGGCCGGGGCGGCCATGGCCTTGCCGGCGCGGTGCTTGATGTACAGCGAGACGCCCACGCCGGCCAGCAGCGCGACGCCAAGGCCGACCCAGGCGAAGCCGCTCAGCCACTTCTCCGCCACCTCGCCGACGTAGTGGATCAACGCGGTCGTGCCGGTCGCCCACACGATGCCGCCGAGCGCGTTGGCGATCAGGAACTTGGGGTAGCGCATGTGCAGCGCGCCGGCCAGCGGGCCGGCGAAGATGCGCAGCAGGGCGATGAAGCGGCCGAAGAAGACGGTCCACATGCCCCACTTCTGGAACGCCCGCTCCGCGGTGGCCACGTGACTGGGCCCGAAGTGCTTCGGGAACTTGCGTCCCAGCCACTCGAACAGCGGTTTGCCGCCCTTGCGGCCGATCGAGTAACCGATCGAGTCGCCGATGATCGCGCCGGCCGATGCCGCGACGGCGATGTACTCCCACTGCACCGCCGAGCTCGGGTGGATGGTCAGCAAAGTGGCGCTGACCAGGGCGATCTCTCCTGGAATCGGGATGCCGAGGCTCTCGATCATCACGATCAGGCCGATCGTGACGTACACCGCAAGCGGTGGAATGGCCGCGATCCACTGGTCGATGTGCAAGGCCGTTCGGTCCTTCCCCTGTCCGTACGTTGTGTCCAGTGTGCCCGAAGAAACGGGAACTGTCGGGCCGCTGTCGACTTCCTGAGGAGTCCATGTGATCCGGCATCACACGGGCGGTCAGGATGTTGACTATGGACATGGGCGTTCCGGACAGTGTCGCAGCGGCGTTGGGGCTGGTGTTCCTCGTCGGCTTCGTGCCGCTGCTGCCCACGGAGCCGGTGCTCATCTCCTGCGGGGTGCTGGCCGCGTCCGGCAAGCTCCCGCTGCAATGGGTGATCCTGACGGCCATCGCCTCGTGTGTGCTGGCCGACCTCGTCAACTATGGCATCGGCCGGCGGATCGGGGAGCCGGCCATCGCCAGGTTCGCCCATCGTCGCACGCCCGCGGCCGTGCTGGAGTGGATCAAGGAACGGCTGGCCCGCAACGCGGAGCCGATCTTGATCGCCGGACGCTGGCTGCCCGGCGGCGGCACCATCGGCGCCGTGCTCTGCGGTTCGCTGCGCTTCCCGCTCCGTCGGTTCGCGCTGGCGTCGATGATCGGCTGCACGCTCTGGTGCCTGTACGCGACGCTGCTCGGCTACCTCGGCGGTTCGCTGGCCAGCGACGACATCCCGCTGGCCCTGGCCGTGTCGCTCGGCATCGCGGCCGTGCTCAGCCTGCCGGCCAGCATGTTCCTACGGGCCCAGCGGCGTCGGACCGTCGTCGTCGACGAGGACCCCGACCTGGAGTCCATCGCCGGCTGACTGGCCGTAGCCGACGAAGTTCTCGGTGGCCTCGGTTATCTGCTGCTCGGTGAGCAGCTTGGGCGACTGCCCGGTGCCGATCACCTTCAGCGCCACCTCGCAGACCCATTCCAGGAAACCGGCCCGCTGATAGGCCTGCGCCAAGTCATCCCCCGTGGTCACGGCACCGTGGTTGCCCAGCAGGCAGGCGTGCCGGTCGCCCAGGGCGTCGATCAGGGCAGCAGCCAGCTCGGGTGAACCGAACGGTCGATACGGCGCCACGAGCACGCGGCCGCCCAGCAGCGCGAGGTAGTAGTGCACGGGAGGCACCTCGTCGACGACAACCGACAACGCGGCGGCCGCGGCGGAATGGGTGTGCACGACGGCCCTGGCACCGGTCGAGGCATACACCGCGAGGTGCATCGGCAGCTCACTCGTCGGTTTCAGCGGCGCCTCGACGGCCGAGCCGTCCAGATTGTGCACGCCGACCAGCTCCGGCGTCAGGTCGCCGTAGTCCAGGCCGCTCGGCGTGACGGCGACGAGGTCACCCACGCGGATGCTGACGTTGCCGGCAGTGCCGATGACCAGCCGGTCCTCGACCGCGCGCCGGCACGTCTCGACGACTTGCCGCCTGGCGTCCGCGAGCAGCATCACGGGGCCGTCAGCACGATCGGGTCGCCCTCGGTGATGGCGATCGTGTGCTCGAAGTGCGCCGCCCGACTGCCGTCCTCGGTGAGCAATGTCCAGCCGTCATGGCCGGTCCAGTAGGTGTCCTGGCCGCCGAGCGTGAACATCGGCTCGATCGCGATCACCAGGCCCGGGTGCAGCGTCATGCCCTTGCCCGGCTCGCCCTCGTTGGGCACGTGCGGCAGCTCGTGCATGGCGCGGCCGACGCCGTGGCCACCGTGGTCGGCGAGGATGCCGTAGCCGGCGTTGCGGGCGATGGGGCCGATCGCGTGGCCGATGTCGCCGAGCGTGTTGCCCGGGCGACAGACCTCGATCGCCGCCCGCAGCGCCCGCTCCGTGGCCTCGACCAGCGCCACGTCCTCCGGGTCCTGCTCGCCGATCAGGAAGGTGATGGCCGCGTCGCCGTGCCAGCCGTCCAGCTCGGCTCCGAAGTCGATGCTCAGCACATCGCCGTCGAGCAGCTTGTAGTCGTTCGGCACGCCGTGCACGACCGCGTCGTTGACGCTCGTGCACAGCACCGCCGGATAAGGCGTCGGCGCGAAGCGCGGGTGGTAGTTCAGGAAGGAGGAGCGGGCGCCGCTGCGGGCCAGCACCTCGGCCGCGACCGCGTCCAACTCCTTGAGGCTGACGCC
>DASWRQ010000356.1:0-14473 GCA_036403095.1 Kutzneria sp.
CCGCGTCCTCGGCCGCCGGCACGACGTAGCCGACCAGGCGGACGTCGCCGGGCCGGTCCTCGCGCGGCACGACCACCGCGTGGGCAACGCCTTCGTGGCTGGCCAGCGTGGCGGCGATCTCCCCCGGTTCGATGCGGAAGCCACGGACCTTGACCTGTTCGTCGTCCCGTCCGAGGAACTCCAGCACACCGTCCGCACGGAACCGGGCCAGGTCGCCCGTGCGGTACATGCGAGAACCCGGTGCGCCATGGGGATCCGCGACGAACCGCTCGGACGTCAACGCCGGCCGATCGAGATAACCACGGGCCAGCTGCACGCCGGCCAGGTACAGCTCACCGGGAGTGCCCGGCGGCACCGGGCGCAGCGCCGCGTCCAGGACATAGGTCCGGGTGTTCCAGACCGGCCGTCCAATGGGGACGGCCGGCTCCGCGGTGGCCAGGTGCCAGGCGGTCACGTCGATCGAGGCTTCGGTTGGGCCGTAAAGGTTGTGCAGCTCCGCGGTCGACGTCCGGTGGAACAGCGCCACCGCCTCCGGCGGCAATGCCTCGCCGGAGCACACCACCCGCCGCAGGGTCACGCACTCGGCCGCCGCAGGCTCCTGCAAGAACACCTGCAACATCGACGGCACGAAGTGGACGGTAGTGACCCGCTGGTCACGGATCAGCCGGGCCAGGTAAGCCGGATCCTTGTGCCCCTCCGGCCGGGCCACGACCTCGGTCGCGCCGACGACCAGCGGCCACAGGAACTCCCACACCGAGACGTCGAAGCTGGACGGCGTCTTCTGCAACACCCGGTCATCGGCCCGCAACCCGTACTCGTGCTGCATCCACAGCAGGCGGTTGACGATGCCGGCGTGCGGCACGACCACGCCCTTGGGCCGGCCCGTGGAGCCCGAAGTGTAGATCACGTAGGCCGGATTCTCCGGCCTGACCACGGCTGAGACCGGCGTGGCCGGCAGGCCGGCGAGTTCGTCGATCGTGGCCGGGTCGTCCAGCACCAGCGCGCCGGGCAGCTCGACAACAGATGTTGTCACGACCAGCGTGGGCGCGGCGTCGGCCAGCATGAACTCGATCCGCTCGGCCGGATATCCCGGGTCCAACGGCAGATACGCCGCCCCGGCCTTGAGCACGGCCAGGATCGACACCACCAGATGCACCGAGCGCGGCAGCGCCAGCGCCACCACCCGCTCCGGCCCGACACCTCGCGCGATCAGCGCGTGAGCCAGCCGATCGGATGCGGCGTCCAGCTCGGCGTAGCTGAGCTCCTCCCCCTCGAACCACAACGCCGGACGATCAGGAGTGCGCAAAGCCTGCGCCGCGAACAGCTCCGGCACGGTGGCCGCCGGAACATCGACGGTGTCCCCGGACCACACCGTCTCCAGCCGGGCTCGCTCATCAACGGTCACCACGTCCAGCGCGCTGAGCCGACGGTCCGGGTCCGCGACAGCCTCGCGCAGCAGCACCACCAGCCGGCCCAGCAACGCGTGCACCGTGGCCCGGTCGAACACCTCGGCGTTGAACTCGGTCTCGCCGTGGATGCCGTCGGCCAGCTCGGTCAGCGAGATCCACAGGTCGAACTTGGCCGTGCCGGTGCCGACATGCTGCTCCTGCGCGCTCACCACAGGCAGGGCGACGGTGGCGGCCGGCGAGTTCTGCCAGGCCAGCATGGTCTGGAACAACGGGTGATAGGCCAGCGACCGCGCCGGGTTCAGCGCCTCCACCAGCCGCTCGAACGGCACGTCCTGATGCGCGTACGCATCCAGGCTGCGCTCACGAACCCTCGCGACCAGATCACGGAACGACGGGTCGCCGCCGGTGTTCACCCGCAGCACCAACGTGTTCACGAAGAACCCGACCAGATCGTCCAACGCCTGATCGGTCCGGCCGGCGATCGGCGTGCCGATGGGAATGTCCGTCCCGCCGCCCAATCGAGACAGCAGGGCGGTCAAACCGGCGTGCACGACCATGAACATGCTCGCGCCACAGGCCCGGGCGAGATCGGCCAGACCGGTCAGCAGGTCCTCGTCCCAACGGAAGGTGAAGTGCCCGCCGCGGTAGGACGACACCGTCGGGTGCGGCCGATCCAGCGGCAGCGCGATGCGCTCCGGCAGGCCGTCGAGCGTCTTGCGCCAGTAGGCCAGCTGTCCGGCTTCCTCAGCGGCCAGCAGATTTCGCTGCCACAACGTGTAGTCCACGTACTGCACCGGCAAGGGAGTCCACTGTGGAGCTCCGCCACGGCGGCGGGCCGAGTAGGCGGAGGCGATGTCACGCCACAGCGGGGCGATGGACCAGCCGTCGGCGGCGATGTGGTGCACAACCAGCACGAACACGTGTCGTCGCTGGTCGACCGCCAGCAGCTCGGCCCGCACGATCGGGCCGGACTCCAGGTCGAACACCGTGCGCACGATGTCGTCGACGACAGAGTCCACTTCGGACTCTACGACCGGTCGAACGGACAACGAGACCGGTGCGGCGGCCAACACATGCTGGTACGGCGAGCCATCCGCGGTCGGGAACACCGTGCGCAGCGTCTCGTGCCGGTCGAGCACGTCGGCCAGCGCCGCCCGCAGCGCGTCGACGTCCAGCTCACCGGTCAGGTGCAGCACGAACGGCACGTTGTAGGTCGCCGATCCGCCTTCAAGGCGGTGCAGGAACCACAGTCGCTGCTGGGCGAACGACAACGGACTCAGCTCGGGCCGGTCCTCGACGCGAACCAGTGACGGCCGCACAGTGTCGGAAACCACGAGCTGTTCCGACAACGCGGCCGCGGTCGGCGCGTCGAACACGGCCCGCACCGGCAGCTCGGCCCCGACCGCGGCACGGATGCGCTGGATCAGCCGGGTCGCGGTCAACGAATGCCCACCCAGCTCGAAGAAATCGTCGTCCGGGCCGACCCGTGGCACGTCGAGCACGTCGGCGAACAGCTCGCACAGCAGCTGCTCGACCGGGTTGCGGGCGGCGCGGCCCGGACCGGCCGCGGGCAGCTCCGGCCGAGGCAGGGCGTTGCGGTCCAGCTTGCCCGAGGCCAGCACCGGCAGATGGTCCAGCACCACGAACGCCGACGGCACCATGTACTGCGGCAAGCGGTCCCGCACGTGCGCCCGCAGTGCCGACACCAGACCGGCGGTCCCCCGCCGTGCCGCCGGGTTGTTGGCCCGGATCTGGGCGTGGGTCGGCCGGTAGGCGGGGCCGTCCTCCTCCTTCGCGAAGACGGCCTCCAGCCAACCGGCCTCGGCCGTCACCGTGACGGCCACGTGCACACCCACTCGTTCCCCGAGCCGGTACAGGTCTTCCGGGTCGATCCCAGCCCTACCTTCGAGCGCAGTAAGACCCCAACCGGGGTTCACCTCATACAGCGCGCGGACCGCGCCCAGTTCGCCGGACAGGCGCGCGTCCGGTATCCCGACCACGCGCAGCCGCGCCGGCCGGTCGGTGACCAGGAGTCGTTCCACGGCAACGAGATCGCCGAACTTGATCACCTGCTCGTCGACCACCCGGCGCGGCGCCTTGCGCATGATCACGTCGTAGCGGTGGCGGGTCAGCTCGTTGTGCGCCGCGCCGCGCTTCACCAGCACCTCGACCTCGCCGAAATCGGCAAAGCCGGTGAAGAAGTCCGGGTCGAGCACGAGCTCACCCTCGCGGGCGATGGCCTGCTCGACCGCGGCCATCGTGTGGCGGCCGTGCCGCAGCTCGGTTGCCGTGCGGAAAGCCTTGAGGGAACGCAGGTTCCGGATATCGCCGAAGAAGAGCACGCCGCCCGGGGCCAGCTTGCCGGCGGCGGTGATGATCACGTCGGTCAGGTAGTCCGCGCTCGGGAAGTACTGCGCGACCGAGTTGACGATCACCATGTCGACCTCGGGCAGCTCGCCGAGGTCGTGCGCCGGGCGTGCCGCCAGGTGGACCTTGTGCGCCCACTCGGCCGGCAGTGCCCGCCGCAGATTGGCGATCGCCTGCTCGGAAAGGTCGACGGCCCAGTACTTCTCGGCGTGCGGCGCGACCCGCGACACGATCAGGCCGCTGCCGACGCCGATCTCCAACACCCGCCGCGGCCGTAGCGACAAGATGCGCTCGATGGTCGCCGCGTGCCACTCCCGCATCTCGTCCAGCGGGATGGAAGTGCCGTCGTAGCTGGAGTTCCAGCCGGCGAAGTTCTCCTCGAGGCCACCGGCCGCCGCGTCGGCGAACACGTCCTCGTGCAGCTCGTGCCACTCGTCGACGTGCTCGAGCTCGGACTCGCCGTCGCGGCCGGCGGCCGGCACGGCGTAGGCGATCAGGCGGTTGTCCTGGGCGATCACCACCGACTGCGCCACCCGCCGGTGCTCCATCAGCACCGACTCGATCTCGCCCAGCTCGATCCGATAGCCGCGGATCTTCACCTGGTCGTCGGCCCGACCGACGAACACCAGCCGGCCATCGGCCAGCCACCGGACGAGATCACCGGTGCGGTACAGCCGATCCCCGGCACCGAAGGGGTTCGCCACGAACCGCTCCGAGGTCAGCGCCGCCCGCCCCAGATACCCGCGCGCCAGACCGGAGCCCGATAGGTAAAGCTCGCCGACCACGCCCGGCGGCACCGGGCGCAGTGAAGCGTCCAGCACATACGCCCGCGTGCCCGGGTCCGGGACGCCGATCGGCACGATCGGGCTCCCGGGATCGCACAGCCCCAACGTGGAGTTCGTCGTCGCCTCGGTCGGCCCGTAGGCGTTGAACATCCGCCGGCCCGGAGCCCAGCGCCGCACCAGCTCCGGCGACACGCGCTCGGTGCCGGCAAGAAGCACGCTGTCGCGCGGCAGGTCCAGGTCCTCGGGCAGCTCGGCCAGCAACGCGGGCGGCAAGATCATGAAATTCACTTCGTTGGCGTGGGCGTACTCCACCAGACCTGGGCCCGGGAAGCGCAGCTCGGACGGCACGACCACAAGCCGGCCGCCGGACAACAAGCCCAGGCACAGGTCCCAGAACGCCACGTCGAAACTCGGCGACGCGAACTGCAACACCACGCTCCGCGGCCCCACCCCGAACCGGTCCACCTGCGTGGCCACCAGCTTGGCGACACCGGCGTGGGACACCACGACGCCCTTGGGACGGCCGGTCGACCCCGAGGTGTAGATCACGTAGGCCGCGTTGACCGGCACGATCACGGCCGCCGGATCGGTCGCCGGGGCCGCGTCGAGGTCCAGCTCGTCCAGTAGCACCACATCGCCGTCGAAGCGGTCGGCCAGCTCACGGGTCGTCACCACGCACACCGGCCGCGCGTCGGACAGCATGAAGGCGATGCGTTCGGCCGGATAGTCCTGGTCCAGCGGCAGGTAGGCGGCGCCGGCCTTGAGCACGGCCAGCTCGGCCACGATCATCTCGGCCGACCGCGGCACGGCCAGCGCGACCACCCGCTCCGGGCCGGCCCCGTGCTCGATCAGCACGTGCGCGAGCCGGTTGGCCCAGGCGTCCAGTTCGGCGTAACTAACTCGAATGTCCTTGAACACCAAGGCAATCGCGTCGGGTGCGGCCTGCATGCGGGCGGCGAACAGCGCCGGCAGCGTCGACAGCTCGGTGCTGAGATCGGTGTCGTTCCAGTCCACCAGCAGCTGCCGGAGTTCGCTCGCCGACAACAGCTCCAGCGCGCCGATCGGACACTCCGGACGGTCGAGGGCGTCGACCAGAAGCCGCTCCAGGTGCGCCAGCATGCGGTCCACGGTGGTCCGGTCGAGCACATCCTCGCGGTAGCGTGCGGTGAGCACGGAGTTGTCGAGGGACACGACGAGGTCGAGCGGCAGCTCGGTCTCCGCGTCGAAACCCACGTTGACCAGCACGGACCCGCCGCGCCCACGCTCCGGCTGCACCTCGCCGACCAGCTCGTCGAACGGGACCTCGTGGGCCAGCGACTCCGCGTGAGCGGCACGGACCCGCGACTCCGCTTCGGCAAAGGTCGGCGAACCGCCGAGATCGACCCGAACCGGCACCAAAGATCCCGTGCCGAAGACGATGTCGGCCGTGCCGGCGTAGCGGTGCAGCAGGACCGCGAAGCCGGCCATCACGGTCGCCCGGTCGAACGCCGCCCGGTCGAACGCCGGCAGCTGTCGGGTGGCGCGGCCACGGGGCGGCACGGGCTCGGCCGGATGCGGCCGGTCCACCGGCAGCGGCAGCTCCTTCGGCGCGGCGGCCAGGCGATCGAGCCAGAACTCGAGGTCCACCACCTGCTGCACAGCGTCACCGTTGCTCACCGGTAGACCAGCCTCCGCTGCTCAGGGTGCCCCAGCCGGGCACGAACTTAGCCGACCCTAACAAAAGAGCGGTCTGTATAGTTAGCCTCACCTAATTCGTACTCATCGGAGGCGTGATGCGGCCAGACCCCCGCACCGGACGTCCGCGACAAGCGGCCCGGGCGCTCGGGCTCCTGGCCGCCGTCGCCGGGTTGGCGCTGCTCTGCCTGCTGAGCATCTGGCTGGGGTCGAAGGAGATCTCGTATTCCGACGTCTGGCGGGTGCTGCTGCACAACGACGGCTCGGCCGATGCCGTGATCATCCACAGTGTCCGACTGCCGAGGACCGCGCTGGCCGTGCTGGTCGGGGCCGGGCTCGGCCTGGCCGGCACCGTGATGCAGGCGCTGACCCGCAACCCGCTGGCCGATCCGGGCCTGCTCGGCGTCAGCGCCGGCGCCGCGTTCGCCATCGTGTTCTCGATCACCGTGCTCGGCGTGAGCTCGCTGTACGGCTACATCTGGTTCGCCTTCGCCGGCGCGCTGACCGCCACCGCCGTCGTCTACTTCCTCGGCACGCGCGGCAACGCCGGCTCCAGCCCGGTGAAACTCACGCTGGCCGGGGCCGCGGTCACCGCGCTGCTGGGCTCGTTCACCAGCGCGATGGTGTTGCAGGACCCGGTCGCGCTCAACCGCTTCCGGTTCTGGTCGGCCGGCTCGCTGACCGGCGCGGACAGCGGCCAGCTGCTCCAGGTCCTGCCGTTTCTGCTGGTCGGGGCGGTGCTGGCGATCGCAAGCGGGCCGGCCCTGAACAGCCTGGCCCTCGGTGACGATGTGGCCGTGGCGCTCGGCCGGCGGCTCGGGCCGTTGCGGCTGCGCGGCGCGCTGGCCATCACGCTGCTCACCGGCGCGGCCGTCGCCGTCGCCGGGCCGATCGTGTTCCTCGGCCTGATCATCCCGCACGCCGTGCGCTTCGTCATCGGCCCCGACCAGCGCTGGCTGCTGCCCTACTCCGCCGTGCTGGCCCCGTGTCTGCTGCTCGCCGCCGACATCCTCGGCCGGATCATGGCCCGCCCCAGCGAGATCCGGGCCGGCGTGATCGTCGCGTTCCTCGGCGCGCCGGTGTTCATCCACCTGGTCCGCCGGCGCAAGCAGCTGGAGTCCTGACGTGAGCCTGCCCGTGACCATCCGGCTCGGCGCTGTCTCGGTTCGAGTGCGGTCGCGCGTTGTCACCGTCGCCCTCGGGCTGCTGGTGGCCACGTTTCTGCTGCTGTGCCTGGGAATGACCATCGGCGACGTGCCGATGGCGCTGTCCGACGTGCTGTCCGGGCTGTTCAACCGCGGCGACACCGGCAACGGCTACATCGTGCAGGAGCTGCGGTTGCCACGGGCGCTGACCGGACTGCTGGCCGGGCTGGCCTTCGGCGCCTCGGGGGCGGTGTTCCAGACCATCACCCGCAACCCGCTGGCCAGCCCGGACATGATCGGCATCAACGCCGGCGCGGCGACCGCGGTGGTCGCCGGCATCGCCTTCGGCTTCGGCGACGGGCTCGGCACGACCACGTTGGGCCTGCTCGGCGGGTTGCTGTCGGGGCTGATCGTGTACGTGCTGGCGTGGCGTCGCGGCACCACCGGGTACCGGATCCTGTTGGTGGGCATCGGAATCTCGGCGATGTGCACGAGTCTGACCGACTATCTGCTCAGCAAGGCGCAGATCACCGAGGCGCAGGCGTCCATGGGCTGGCTCGTCGGCAACCTGGCCAACCGCGGCTGGGAGAACGTGGTGCCGCTGTCCGCGGCCTGTGTCATCCTCTTTCCGTTGGTGCTGGGGCTTTCCCGGTGGATGGGCACGCTCCAGCTCGGCGACGACGTGGCCGCCGGGCTCGGCACGCCGGTGCAGCCCGCGCGCCTCGGCCTCTTGTTGGCCGGCGCGGGTCTGGTCGCCTTCGCGACGGCATCCGCCGGCCCCATCGCCTTTGTCGCCCTGACCGCCCCGCAGATCGCGCAGCGCCTGGCCCGGGTGTCGTCGCCGCCGGTCGTCACGTCCGCTCTCGGCGGCGGGGTTCTGGTGCTGGGCAGCGACATCCTGGCCCGGGTGATCACCCCGACGGGGTTGCCGGTCGGCATCGTGACCGGCGCGCTCGGCGCCCCCGTCCTGCTCTGGCTGCTGGTCAGGGCCAATCGTTCCGGCTATGGAGGCTGACCGATGACATCCGACACGCCCTCGCTGCGGGTGCAGGGCCTGCGCGTCGCCTACGACGACCGGATCGTCATCGACGGCCTGGACCTGGACATCCCTGCCGGGCAGATCACCGCCGTCGTCGGCCCGAACGCGTGTGGCAAGTCGACGTTGCTCCGTACCATGGCTCGGCTGCTGACCCCCAAGGCCGGCACGGTGTGCCTGGACGGCCGGTCCATTCACGACCTGCCGACCAGACAGGTGGCTCAGTGCCTGGGGATTCTGCCGCAGTCCCCCGTCTCCCCCGAGGGCATGACGGTGTCGGACCTGGTCGGCCGGGGCCGGGCGCCGCACCAGACGTGGTGGCGGCAATGGTCCACTTCGGACGAAAGCGCCGTGCGGGATGCGTTGGCCGCCACCGAGATGACGGATCTGGCCGACCGGCGGGTGGACGAGCTGTCCGGCGGGCAGCGACAGCGGGCGTGGATCGCCATGGCTGTCGCCCAGGGCACGCCCGTGCTGCTGCTGGACGAGCCGACCACATATCTGGATCTGGCGCACCAGATCGACGTGCTGGATCTCGTTGTCGACCTGAACCGGGACGAGGGCCGGACCGTGGTGATGGTCCTGCACGACCTGCCGCAGGCCTGCCGCTACGCCGACCATCTGATCGCCATGAAGGCCGGCCGGATCGTCGCGTCCGGCCGGCCGTCCGAGGTCATCACCGAGGAGCTGGTGGACACCGTGTTCGGCGTGCGCTGCCAGGTCACGCCGGACCCGGTCAGCGGCACGCCGCTGGTGATCCCGATCAGCCGGCACCACCAGCGGGTCAGCTGACGCTGACCGCGTACTCCCCGGCCGGCGCGACGGCGGCGCGTCGGTCCACAATGGACGCCAGGATCTCGCCGACGCGCACCGCCGTGTTGGACAGCAGCGACGACGTGATGCCGTGCGTGTGCTCGGTGCCACCCTGCAGGTAGATGCCGCCTCGCACAACGGCTTCCGTGGTGACGCGGTAGTCGCGCTCGACTCGCAGGCGGCCCTCGTCGTCACGGGTGCACTGCGCGCCGAGCTCGCCCAGCAGCGGCGTGGGGTCGGCCGGCCGGTAGCCGGTGGCGTAGATGACCGCGTCGGCGTCGAGGATCGTGCGCTCGCCCGTGGTCAGGGACTCCACCACCACCGTGCCCGTGTCGAGGACCTCGACCGGCCGGGACACGTTGAACAGGCGCAGGCGCTGCGTGCCGAGGACCTTCTCCCGGTAGACCCGCCGGTACAGCTCGTCGATCAGGTCGACGTCCACCGCCGAGTAGTTGGTGGAGCCGTGGTAGCGCATCAGGCGGTCCTTGACCGGTTCGCCGGCCCGATAGAACTGGTCGACCGCCTCGGGGTCGAAGATCCGGTTGGCGAAGGAGCTGTCGTCGGCCGGGCTGTAGCCGTAGCGGGCGAACACCGCGCAGATCTCGGCCCGGGGGAACTCGTCGTGCAGCAGCGCCGCGACCTCGGCCGCGCTCTGCCCCGCGCCCACGACCACGAACCGCTTGGGATCGGCGTCCCTGATCGCCGGGATGCGGTGCAGCAGCTCGCTGTTGTGCCAGGTCCGGGGCCCGACCTCGACCCCCGGCGGCAGCTGCGGCCGCAGACCCGTGCCCATCACCAGGTTCCGGGCCCGCAGCGTCGCCCCGTCCGAGGTCAGCACGTCGAGGAAAGCGATTTCCCCGTCCTCCTCGACCGGCCGCACGTCGACCACTTCGACGCCGTAGGAGACCACGTCGTCGACCTTGGCCGCCGCCCATTCGAAGTAGTCGTGGAACTCGACGCGCAGCGGGAACAGGTTCTTGTGGTTGATGAAGTCGACCAGCCGGCCGACCGAGTGCAGGTAGTTGACGAAGGTGAAGTCGCTGGTCGGATTGCGCATCGTGACCAGGTCCTTGAGGAAGGACACCTGCATGGTGGCCGTGTCGATCAGCATGCCCCGGTGCCAGCCGAAGCGCTGCTGGCGTTCGAGGAAGTGGGCCGTGACCGGCTCCGCCGTGACCGCGTTGTGCTCGGCGAGGGCGATCGCCAGCGCCAGGTTCGACGGTCCGAAGCCCACCCCTACGACGTCGTAGATCGGGATCTGCTCGCCGGCCTCAGCACTCATGTCGCTCCCTCTGTCCGCCCCGGTCAGGTAACCCTAACTTAGGTGACCCTATCCTAGTACCTACGTGGTGATGTTCGTCCCGCCGGATCGTCAACGGTTAAGGCGGCGGCGCAAGAGTTAACGCCGTCGCCGGGCCGGTGGGACGGCGGACAATCGACACCGGACGACCGCCGCTCTTGGGAGTACCGTGCCGACGATTCCCGCCCCCAGATCCACCCGCGACCCGCTGGTCACGGCCGACACCTTCATCGTTTCCCTGCACACCGTCGTCCATGCCCCGCGGCAGACCGCCCGCACCCGAGCCGTGCTCCGCGCCTGCCGGGACGACGTGGACCGGTTCTGGGCCGGCGTCGAGGACGGCGCCCGGTTCCTCCACACCCGCAACTGTCGCGTCGGCAGCGGCGGGGTGCTGTTGCTGGACCATCCGTTGGCCAACGGCGAGACCTGCATCGTCGAGTACGAGGTGAGCCGGGGCCCGGCCGACCGCTGGGAGCAGGTGCTGGTCGCGCCGGCGTGGGATCTGGTGCTCCAGGTCCGGTTCCATCCGGCGGCCGTGCCGGCGCGGTGCTGGGGCTATCGAGGGGCCGCGGAGGCGGCGTTGGCACTGACGGGCGGAGAGTCGGTGCACACGGTCACTTTGGACGCCCAGCCCGGGGTGCACGGAATCCGCTGGGAGTGGTAATTGCGTGGCGTGCCGTCGCAGGTCTCGCGAACACTGCGTCGGTGATCCTTCGACCTCGTGCGCTCAAGCCCGGAGATCTTGTCGTCATCGCGGCCTTGTCGGGGCCACTGCGGGCCGAGTACGAGCCCGACCTCGAGCGGGCGGTGGTCGTGCTCGAGCGGATGGGCTTCCGCGTGCGTCGGTCGCCGCTGCTCGAAGCCGGGCGGAGCCACTGGTGGAGCGCGGCGACGCCGGCCGAGATCGCCCGGGAATTCAACGCCCTGCTGCGTGATCCCGAGGTGCGCGCGATCATCGCCCACGACGGCGGCCAGACCGCGCTCGGCTACCTGGACCTGATCGACTTCGACGCGGTCACCGCCGATCCCAAGCCGATCCTCGGTTTGAGCGATATTTCCCTGCTGCATCTGGTGCTCTACGAGCGGACGGGTCTGGTCGGGTTCCACACCGATCTGGCCACGCCGGGACTCGGCGGGCACTGGCAAGCTGCTTCCCCGGCACGCCAAGTGGAACTCTCACAGCTCTACCGGCGGCTGCTCACCGACCCGGAGCCGCTCGGCGCGCTGCCTTCGAGCCCGTCGTGGGAATGCTGGCGTCCCGGGCGGGCCGAGGGCCGGCTGATCGGCGGGGTGATCAATCGCATCGTGTTGAACCAGGCGACGCCGTACGCGCTGCCGCTGGACCGGTTCGACGGCGCGGTGCTGTTCTGGGAGGAGATGGGCGGGCTGGCGGCGTACGTGTGGAGCTATCTGCACGTCATGCGGCATGCCGGCATCCTCGACCGCATTGCCGGCATGGTCGTGGGCATTCCGCACGAGATCGACGGACTCGACGCCGTCCCCCTCGTGGAGATCGTCCTCGACGTCCTCGGCGACCGGGACATCCCGGTGCTGGGCAATGTCGAGTTCGGACACGCCGGCGCGAACCTGCCGATGCCGGTCGGTATCCGCGTCGCCCTCGACGCACGGCAGCGGACCCTTGAGTTGCTCGAACCTACCGTAGCGCCTCGCGGATGAGGTCCAGCTGCGCGGCGCCGGCTCCCGTGACCGTCCGGCCGTCACCGCGGTGATGGACGCGCTGGCCTCGCTGGCGTGAGGTATGCGGGTGGCCCGCTCCGCCGCCCGAAAGTCGCCTGCGTCTAGTAGCCGGGGAAGACGCGCCGCAGGTCGTCCAGGGTCAGCGAGCCGGTGACCTTCACGGAGTCCGGGGTGTGCTCGGCGGCGTGCCGGCCGGAGAACAGCCGGACCAGGTACTCGGTCGGCGCGATGATCTTCGCCTCGGCACTGCCGGGCAGGTCGGTCAGCTCCACCACGTCGTCGATCACCAGGCCGAGGTCGCGGTCCGGCACGGTGGCCCGCACGGCCACGGTGACCGCGCCGTCGACCTGGTCGGCCTTGCCGGCGAAGCGCAACAGCGGGCCGAGCGTGTCGAGCAGCAGCACGGCGGCGTCGCGGGCCACGGCGGCGGCCGGGTCGAAAGTGACGGCGACGTCCCAGCTGTGCAGGGCGAACTCGGTGAGCCGCATGCCCATGAAGGCCGCGGCGTCCAGCGGCTGCGGCATGAAGCCGACGTCGATCCGCAGCTCCTCCAGCGCCCGGCCGTCCAGCGCCTCGTAGGCGGCGACCAGCTCCTCGTTCGCCGCCGGGAAGGCGGCGACCTGCTCGGCCGGCGTCATGCCGTCCCAGCGGGCCCACACCTCCTTGTTGAACTCCATGCCCGGGTTGGCCTCGCCGGCGACCGCTGCGTCCAGGGAGGCCTTGCTGATCACGGCCCCACTGCCGAGGTGGCTGACGACCTGGGCGACGGTCCAGTCCTTGGCGCCACCGGAGGTGCGCACGACGTCGTCCGGCCCCAGCGCGGCCAGCCGGCCGACGAGGTCGTCGTGGCCGCGGCGCAGCGCGGCGATGGTCTGGGCGGCTCGACTGCTCATGGCACCAACATAGTCGCTGGCAGGCGGGGAACGTCCGGCGCAGGTCGTCCGCGGACAGCGCGCCGGTGAGCTGGACCGCGTCGCCCCGACCGGCGAACAACTGGGAAAGGTTCCCGGCTGTGCGTGCATCCGCCTCAGTTGCCGGGAACGGCCATCATCGACGGTTGCGACCGTGACCGGCACCGCCGGCCGTCGGGCCTTCTGAAGATCGTCACGGGGTTGGCCGCGGGGGCGGCGCTGGCTGGCATGGCATCGGCTGCGTACGGGACCAGCTGGCGCTACTGCGCCAAGTGCTACGGCCAGGTTTTCGACGGGTGCCTGGGCAGCGCTCTGCCCGGCTGGTGGCGGGCTATGACTTCGTGCTCAGGCACGACTGGGCAGCGGTGGCCGGGACGCCGTTGGCCCGGCCACCGCCGTCACGTCGCCAGACCGGCCAGCGCAGCCCTGGCGACGGAGTCGCTCTGCTTGGAGAAATCCAGCTCGGCGGGACCGTCGCTGGTCGGCGTGCGGAACCCGACGACGCACGGCCGGACGGCGAAGGTCATGGGGTGGGCGGAACCGTCGGCGCGCAGCAGCCGGTGGTCGCCGGCCGCACCCCCAGCTGCCGAGGGAATACTGTCCACATCGTACGTATACCCATTCGGCAGGTTGGTCAATTCACACTTTCGAGCATGATTCATGTACCGGAACTCCGTTTGAGACGGCGATGGGTCGGTATGGCGCTGGGCCAGGATCACGGCGTCCAACTCGTTCCTGTCGGCGAGCGGTTGGGCGCGTGTGCCTTCCGGACCCACCCGCCCACCCCCGCGCGCGAAACCCATACCCCGCGCAGGCTGGGCGGCGATCAGGCCTGCGAGATCTGCGCCTTCCACGGGATTCGGGACCTGAGTCAGGTGGGTGGTCGCGCTAGGTGGCTCGCCGGCGGTTTGTTGGGCGGTTACGTCTACTGCGGCTTTGGAAGGGGAGGGGGTGCCTGCTCGCTATCGATCCGTATGAACGGGGGCAGCACGGAGTCGGGGGTCACAAGAGGCTGCCGCAACAAAAGCCTTACGTGGCAACAACTTCGCCCGTGCGTCACGCTGAGATGGAAAGCGCTTTCCGGATGTCACCACATGGGTAGCCCTTGTGCCACAAGGGAAATAGGGGAAACAGCGGGAGTAGAATGGGGGTATGACAGCGATCATTGGGGAGACTCCCCTGTGGCACCTCGAAAAGGAGGAGCTGTACGACGTCTTGCGCCGAGGGGAGAGGGAGCGCAGGAGGATCTACCTCGAGAGCCTGGAAGTGATCGAGGAGCTGCTGGGGCGCAACGGCAGGGGACAAGGACGATGTGGCGGCGCTGTGTGCGGACAT
>DASWRQ010000357.1:0-37523 GCA_036403095.1 Kutzneria sp.
GATCGGCCGTTCGCGCTGCTGGCCGGCGCGGTCATCGCCCGGTCGGTGCTGGTCTGGGCGCTGGACACGATGTCGGCGCGGGCCGCCGCCGGGGCCAAGGAAGAGCTGCGGGCGCGGGCGCTGGACCGGGCCATGGCCCACGGTCCGGAGTGGATCGCCACGCACGGGCCGGCCGAGCTGACCGTGGTGGCCACCAAGGGTTTGGACGCGCTGGACGCGTACTTCACCCGCTACCTGCCGGCGTTGGTGACCGCGGCGGTGGTGCCGTTGCTGGTCGGCATGGCCATCCTCATCACGGACGTGCAGTCGGCGGTGTTGATCGCCATCACGATCCCGCTGATCCCGCTGTTCGCCATTCTCATCGGCCGGTACACCGAGCAGCGCACGGCCAGGTCGGCCGACGCCACCGCGCGGCTGTCCGGGCACCTGCTGGAGCTGGTGCGCGCGCTGCCCGTGCTGACCGCGTTCGGCCGGGCCGAGGCGCAGGCCGAGGCGGTGCGCCGGGTCGGGGACCAGCACCGCAAGGCCACCGGAAGCACGCTACGGGTGGCCTTCCTGTCGGCGTTCGCGCTGGAGACCATTGCCACGCTGTCGGTCGCGCTGGTGGCCGTGGACATCGGCCTGCGGCTGGTCGGCGGCACGCTCGGGCTGGCCACCGGGCTGCTCGTGCTGGTGCTTACGCCCGAGTGCTACCTGCCGCTGCGAGCCGCCGGCGCGGCCTTCCACGCCAGCGAGGACGGGCTGGAGGCGGTGCGCCGCGTCGCCGAGATCGGATCGGTCGAGCACAGCGGCGGGCAGCCGGCCGACGGCGAGATCATCGTGGACCGGCTGTCGGTGCAGCGGCGCGGCGAGCTCGCGCCCGACGGGGCCTCGTTCACCGTCCGATCGGGACACATCACGCGGCTGGACTCGCCCAGTGGCGCGGGGAAATCGACCACGCTGGCCGTGCTGCTCGGCTTCGTGCGGCCGACGCGGGGCCGGATCACGGTCGGCGGTGTCGATCTGTCTACAGTGGATTGGTCGACTTGGCGACGGCAGGTGGCCTGGGTGCCGCAGCGCCCGGCGTTCAGCGCCGAGATCGTCGCGGACGAGCTGGCCCTGGTCGGCGGGGACCTGGTCGGCGTGGCCGAGCGGGTGGGTGCGGCGCACCTGCTGGAGCGGCCGATCGTGGAGCTGTCCACGGGCGAGCGGCAGCGGGTGGCCATCGCCCGGGCGCTGCTGCGGGTGGAGCAGGGCGCGCGCTGGCTGTTGCTGGACGAGCCGACCGCGCACCTCGACCCGGCGACCGCCGGCCTGGTCATGGTGGCCATCGAGGACGCCGCCGCCAACGGCGTGGGCGTGCTGCTGGCCACGCACCGGATCGCTGCCGCCGAGGACGCGGCCGTTGTCGCCGACGTGGCGTCTCGCGCAACCACATCGGATCTGGTGGCGCCCAAGGCCCGCATCGCCGATCTGCTGAACCGCCGGTCCATGATCGGCGTTCTGCTCGGTGTGCTGGCCGTGGGCAGTGGCATCGCGCTGACCGCCACCGCAGCCTGGCTGATCGCCCGCGCGTCCCAGCAACCGCCGGAGGCCGCGCTCGCGGTCGCCGTGGTCGCGGTGCGGGCGTTCGGGCTGAGCAAGGGCGCGCTGCGCTACGTGGAACGACTCGTCACGCACGACGCCGCCTTCCGGCTCGGCGGCCGCCTGCGGACCGAGCTCTGGGCGGCCCTGGTCCGCATCGGCCCGGCCCGCACGACCACGCTGCGCCGCACCGACGGCGTGCAGCGGCTGGTCGACGACACCGACACCGTGCGGGACCTGGTGCCCCGCGTGCTGGTGCCGCCGCTGGTCGGCCTGCTGGTGGCGCTCGGCGCGGTGATCCTGGAGGCCGCCGTGCTGCCGGCCGCCGGCGTGGTGCTGGCGATCGCGCTGGTGGTGGCCGGTGTCGGCGGGCCGCTCATCGCGCTGCTGGTGGAGCGACGGGCCACCTCGGCGCTGGCCACCGGCCGCCGGGAGGTGGCGGCCAAGGTGCTCACGCTGTTCGACGCCGCCCCCGACCTGATCGCCTTCGGCGCGGTGCGCCGCCGTCGGACCGAGCTCGCCGCCGCGGACGCCGAACTGGCCGCGACCGCCCGCCGACAGGCGCTCGGCGCAGGGGCCGCAAACGCTCTCGTCACGGCGTCGATCGGCCTGGCGACCCTGATCTGTGCCTGGCTGGCCGCCTCGGCCGCCGGGCTCGACCCGGTGCTGGTGCCGCTGTTGGCACTGGTGCCGTTGGCCACGACCGAAGCGGTCGCGGCCATCCCCCCGGCAGCTCAGCAGTGGGGTGCCCTCAGGTCCGCCCATCAGCGGGTCACTGAGCTGACGGGGACTTGCGGGGAGGGGGGCTCGACTCGTCGGGAGAGCCCTTCTCCCCGCAACACCGCCACGGAGCGGGAAGTCGTGGCCGGGAAGGACGTTCGGTTGGCCGGCGTCGACATCCGCTGGCCCGGGGCCGAGCGGCCGGCGCTGCGCGGCGTCGACCTGGAGGTGCCGGCCGGCAGTCACGTGGCCGTTGTCGGACCGTCGGGGGCCGGCAAGTCCACGTTGATGGCGCTGCTGCTGGGTTTCCTGGCCGCCGATCGTGGCGTGGCCGAGGTGCCGGCAGTGGTGTCGTGGTGCCCGCAGGAGCCGCAGCTGGTGTCCACGACCGTCCGCGAGAACCTGCGGCTGGGCGATCCCGGGGCCGACGACGACCGGCTGCGCGAGGCGCTGCGGGATGCCCAGCTCGGCACCTGGACCGATCGGTTGGACGTGGTCGTCGGCGCCGGCGGTGCGGCGGTGTCCGGCGGCGAGGCGCAGCGGCTGGCCATGGCCCGGGCGCTGCTGCGGGCCGACCACGCCGGCCTGGTGCTGCTGGACGAGCCCACGGCCCACCTGGACGAGCCGACGGCTCGCGCGCTGCGGCAGCGGCTGCGGACGCGGCTGGCCGGCCGTACGGTCGTGCACGTGACCCACCGGCCCGACGAGGCGGCCGAGGCCGACCTGCTGATCGAGGTGAGCGACGGCAAGGTCCGGGTGCGCCAGCGAGAGGCGGTCTAGGCTCGAATGCGAATCATGGATCCCGCACTCGCCAGCCGCACCCTCCAGGTCGCCACCGAGATCACCAACGCCGCACTGTCCGGGGAAGACCCCGATGCCGTGCTGCCGCTGGTGGTTCGGGGCGCGGCCGACCTCGCCGGCGCCCATCTGTGCCTGGTCGGGGTGCGCGGCGAGGACGACAAGCTGACCGTCGAGGCCGCCTACGGCGGCGTGGACCCGGTCGGCACGGTGCTGTCCGCCCGCTCGGTGGCCGCGCGGGTGGCCCGGGGCGGCGAGCCGGTGATGGTCGCCGACTTCACCTCCGACCCGAGCACGGCCCCGTTCGTGCCGCCGATCCTGCGGCTGTACGGGCCCTTCGCGGTGGTGCCGTTCGGCACCGCCGAACGGCGGCTCGGCGCTTTGGCCGTGTACCGGCGGCGCGGGCACGAGCCGTTCGGGCCGGCCACCGTGGACGTGCTCAACTCCTTCGCCGCCCAGGCCGGGTTGGCGATCGTGCTGGCCGAAGGCGCGACCGCCCGCGAGCGGGTCGCCGTCTACCAGGAGCGCGAGCGCATCGCCCGCGACCTGCACGACGTGATCATCCAGCGGCTCTACGGGGCCGGCGTGCAGCTGGACCTGATGAGCCGGCAACTGGGCAACAAGCTCTCCCCGACCGAGGGCAAGCGTTTGGCCGACGCGGTGGACCAGCTCGACCAGACCATAGCCGAGGTCCGGGCCACGGTCCGGTCGCTGCGCAACACCGACCCGCGCTACCCGTCGCCCGCGCTGCTGGAGACCGCCCGCGCCGAGGTCGCCACCGCCGGCGAACTGCTGGGCTTCCCACCGACCTTCGAGATCCACGGCGACTTCGCCGACGTGCCCCCGGTGGTGGCCGACCACACTCGTGCGGCGCTCCGAGAGGCGTTGTCCAACGTGGTCCGCCACTCCGGGGCCAGCTCCGTCACGGTGTCGCTGTGCCGGGACGACACCGGCCTGCGGCTCAAGGTCGTGGACAACGGCTGTGGCATCCCGCCCGGCGTCGCCCGCCGCGGCCTGCTGCACCTGGAGGAACGGGCCGAGGCCGCCGGCGGCGCCTGCGTCGTGGAATCCAGCGCCCGCACCGGAACCTCGGTGCGCTGGGAGGTTCCCCTCTAGGGCCTGGACCGCTTCGCCACCCAGGCGGCGGCCTGGGTGCGGCGTTCCATGCCCAGCTTGGCCAGCACGGCCGTGACGTAGTTCTTCACGGTCTTCTCGGCCAGGAACAGGCGTTCGGCGATCTGGCGGTTGGTCAGGCCGTCGCCGATCAGCGTGAGGACCTTGCGCTCCTGCTCGGTCAGCCCGGCCAGGTCGTCGGTCGGCTCGGGGCGGCGCATGCGCTCCAGCACGTGCGCGGTCGTCACGGGATCGAGCAGCGAACGCCCGGCCGCGACCTCCCGGACGGCCTGCACGAGATCCTGGCCCCGCACCTGCTTGAGCAGATAGCCCGACGCCCCGGCGAGGATGGCGTTGACGAGCGCCTCCTCGTCGTCGAAGGCGGTCAACACCAGGCAGCGCGGGCCGTCGGGCAACGCGCGCAGGTCCCGGCACAGGGTCACGCCGTCGCCGTCGGGCAGGCGCATGTCGACGACCGCCACGTCCGGGCGGTGGGCCTGGGCCAGCACGATGGCCTCGCCGACGCCGCCGGCCTCGGCCACCACGTCGATGTCGGCCTCGCTGTCGAGCAGGTCCCGCAGGCCGCGCCGGACGATCTCGTGGTCGTCGACGAGCAACACGCTGACCGTCACCCACACAAGGTAGCCCGCGGGTGGATTCCGTGTGCCACCGTTGACGGGTGGCCGACAACACGCTGCGGATCAAGCCCGTCGTGAACACGGACCGGCCGGCGCTGGGCCGGTTCATCGCCAGCCGCTGGGGAGCGGTCACCGTCGTCGCGCACGGCACCGTGTTCCGGCCGGCCGAGCTGGCGGGCTTGGTCGCGGTCCGGGACGGACGACTGGCCGGACTGCTCACCTACGACGTCAGCGGCGACACCCTGGAGATCGTCTCCATCGACGCCGTGACGCCCAACGGCGGCGTCGGCTCGGCGCTGATCACCGCGGTGACCGACGAGGCCCGCCGCCGCCAGGCGCACCGCATGATCGTCACCACCACCAACGACAACCTGGACGCGCTGCGCTTCTACCAGCGCCGGGACTTCCGCCTGATCACCGTCCGGCCGGGCGCCGCCGACGAGGCCCGCCGGCTCAAGCCGCAGATCCCCGAGATCGGCCGCTACGACATCCCCTTGCACGACGAACTCGACCTGCTTCGCGACCTCACCACCGCGAGTCCCGCCTGATGCGTCACACCGAACTGTGTGAATCGCTTTCGGTGTGACGCTGAGCGGGACTCGCCGGGGTGGGTCAGCTGGCGGTGGTGAGCTCGCTGAAGACCTCGTCCCAGGCCGCCGCCACCTGGCGGGCGCAGCTCATCGGCTCGACCTCGCCGACGCCGGTGCCGAGGCCGGGCATGGCGATCGTGCGGACCGCGTCGCGCACCGGGATCCCCGTTTCCAGGCGGCCGTGCAGCCACAGCCGGAACACCGCGCGGGCGGCCAGGTAGGGGTGCACGGTGTCGGCCGGCAGCTGCTCGCCGGCATCACGCATGGTGGGCGCGCTGATCATCCATTCGGGTGCTGCCTCACCCGTTGGCACGATGATGGCTTCACCCACGGGGAGCTCGCCGCCGTGGTAGGCCAGCACGCCGCTGCGCACGTTCTGCTCCACCTCCGGGAAGGCCCGCGAGTAGAGCGCGTCGATGCCGCCGCGCATCCAGCCGAAGGAGTTCGCCGGGCTGACCACGGCCTGGGCCTCGATGTCCAGCACGGAACCGGGGTGCACACGGATGCCCGGGCGGTTGTCGGCGACGGTCTGCCAGGCTCGCGCCAGTGGCGCCTCGACGGCGCAGAGCACGAGTTCGAGCGGCGGAGTGGCCAGGTCGCCCTCCGGGTCGGCGGTCACAGCCCAAGCATTGCAGGCGACCGACACGCCGCGTAACTGGGTAGGCCACCGTCCGAGTGGGTGATATCTGCCTCAACGCCAACGGCTCGAAGCCGGGTCGTAGGGTGGGGTGGTGGCACGCATCGGCTATTTCGGACCGCAGGGCACGTTCACCGAGCAGGCCGTGCGCCAGCTGGCCGATCCGGAGACCGACGAGTTCGTCCCGTATCCGACGACCCCCGCCGTGGTGGCCGCCGTGCGCGCCGGCGAGGTCGACCGGGGCTGCGTGCCGGTGGAGAACTCCGTCGAGGGCGCGGTGCCGGCCACCATGGACGCGCTGGCGCTGGGCGACCCGGTGGTGGCCGTGGCCGAGCACGTGCTGCCGGTGCAGTTCACGCTGCTCGCCCGCGAGGGCATCGGCCTGGACGAGATCCGCACCGTGGCCAGCCACCCACATGCGCTGGCCCAGGTCCGGGGTTGGCTGGAGACCAACCTGCCCAAGGCCACCGCGATCGCCACCAGCTCCACCGCGGCGGCGGCCAAGGAGGTGCTGGGCGGCCAGTTCGACGCGGCCGTCAGCGCGCCCGTGGCGGCCATGCACTACCCGCTGGCCGAGCTGGTCAAGGGCCTCGGCGACGTGAAGGACGCGAAGACCCGCTTCCTGTTGGTGGCCAAGCCCGGCGTGCTGCCGGCGCCCACCGGCACCGACCGCACCTCCCTGGTCGCGGTGACCCCGAACGAGGTCGGCGCGCTGTCCAACGTGCTGCACGAGCTGGCCCTGCGGGAGATCAACCTGACCCGGCTGGAGGCCCGTCCGACCAAGGAGCTGTTCGGCACCTACCGGTTCTACCTCGACGTCGAGGGGCACATCGCCGAGCAGCGCATCGGCGACGCGCTGGCCGCGCTGCACCGGCGCTGCATCGAGGTGCGGTTCCTGGGCTCGTACCCGCGGACCGACAAGGAGCCGACCGCGGTCAAGAGCCCCACCACCGACGCCGACTTCGACGCCGCCGCGGAGTGGCTGGCCGCGATCCGGCGCGGAGAGAGCGCGTGAGCGAACCACTGAACACAGCCGCGCCCGCGCTGCCGACGAAGGAGGAAGCGTGAGCGCCTTGCGGTTGGTGCTCGTTCGCCACGGCCAGACGCCGTCCAACGTCATCGGCTCGCTCGACTCCCGCCCGCCGGGCCCGCCGCTCACCGACCTGGGCCGCCAGCAGGCCGCCACGGTGGCCGAGTCGCTGGCCGGCCAGCCGGTGGTCGCCGTGTACGCCAGCGTCGCCGTACGGGCCCAGGAGACCGCCGCGCCGATCGCGGCCGCCCACGGGCTCGACGTCAAGGTGGTCGAGGGCATTCACGAGGCGTTCGTCGGCGACCTGGAGTGCCGCAACGACCCGGATTCCATCCGGGCCTTCTTCGAGGTCTTCCACCGCTGGACCCGGGCGCTCGACCTGGACGTCCCGATGCCCGGCGGCGAATCGGCCCAGCAGGTCCTGGACCGTTTCCTGCCGGTGGTCGCCGATGTCCGGGCCCGGCACGAGGACGGTGTTGCCGTGCTGGTCAGCCACGGCGCCGCGATCCGCATCTGCTCGTTCGCGCTGTCCCCGAACGTCGATGCCGAACTGGCCGACCAACATCTGCTGGACAACTGCGGCCGCGTGGTGCTGGAGGCCGATGCCGGCTCGCCCACCGGCTGGCGCTGCCTGGAATGGGCCGATGTCCCCGTCGAAGCCGGCACCGCTTGAGGTATCGATGAGGGCGTGAGTACGACGAGGGTTTCGGTCAGCCCCAGCCCAGGTCGTGCAGGGTGTCGTCGTCGATGCCGAAATGGTGCGCGATCTCGTGCACGACGGTGACGGCTATTTCGTCGACGACGTCCTCTTCGGTCTCGCAGATGTCCAGAATTGCCTGCCGGTAGATGAAGATCTGATCCGGCAGGGCGAATCCGTAGTGGCTGGTCCGCTCGGTCAGCGCGATGCCGTGGTAGAGGCCGAGCAACGACGGCTCCTCGGCGTTGCGGTCCTCGACCAGGATGACCACGTTGTCCATCGCCTCGGCCAGCCGGGGCGGGACGAGGTCGAGCGCGTCGCCGACCAGCTCGTCGAAGCGGGCGGCGGTCATGGTGAAGGCCATCAGCCGCCGGCCGGCGCCGAGCTGGTCGCGGTGGTGCTGGTCGCGGCCGCGCCGCCGCCGACCCCCTTCACCGAGTTGGTGATGGACTGCAGCCCGCTGCCGTCGTCGAGCTTCTGGCCGATCTTGCAGTTGACCTTCGTCGAGCCCAGGTTCCAGCTCTCCTGCTTGATGTTGTCCCAGGTCAGGCCGAGCTTGTTCTTGGTCAGGTCGTAGTTGGCGGTGTAGTCGTCGGCCGCCTGCACGCAGCGCGCGGACAGCGCCGTCTGCTGCTTGTCCTCGGCCGGGTAGCCGTCCGGGAACTGGGACTTCAGGTCCACGATGCCGACGATCTCGTACGCGTGCTCCGAGGTGCAGGGCACCGGGTCGCTGACCGCCTTGTCCTTGATGCCCAGGCAGGTCCCGACCGGGTAGATCGGCGACTGGTCGGCCGTCCTGGCCGAGCCGGTGGTCGGCTGCAGTGCCCCGGCCGGCCCGGCGGCCTGCAGGCCGCAGCGGATGGTGCGCGCGCCGCCGGCCCACTGCTGGTTGGTCGGGTTGAGCGCGTTGGCGCTGTACTTGCCGTTCGGGTCGAGCTTGCCGTTCATGAACTTCGACACCACCGGCCCGCAGTTGTCCTGGGCGATCTTCTGCCACAGCGTGCCGTCCGGGAACGGCGCGCCGGCCGGGTACTTGCCGGTCAGGTCGACGGTGCCGGCGATCTCGAACAGGTGCTTGGCCGAGCAGTCCACCTTCTTGATGTCCGGACTGCCGGTCGGCCAGGTCAGGCAGCTCCCGTCGGGCGCGTCGAAGGCCACGTTGGGATCGCCGGCCGCGGTCGCGGACAGGCCCGTGACCGGCCACGAGAACAGCGTGCTCGAGGTCAGCACGACCAGGGCGCCGACCACGGCGCCCAGCATCAGCAGCCGGGTCTGGCCGGTCCGCCGTTTCGGATGAAACCACTCAACGAGTTCAGGCATCACAACCATGATGCCCGTGCGGACCGGCGGGCCGGGAGTAGGTACCGTGCACAACAGGAGGGCGACATGGCGGACGAAGAACAGCCCGACGAGGCTGACCAGGGGGAACCTGGGCAACCGAAACCGGGCCGGATGCGGTTCCAGGACGGTTCCACCACGCCGCGTGAGCCCACGCTCGCCGAGCGCAGGGCCCGCCAGCGGGCGGCCGAGGAGGAGCGCGAGCGCCTCGAGCAGGAGGAGGCCGACGCGGCCGCCCTCGCGCGCAAGAAGAAGATCCGCAAGCGGGTGATGATCGGCGGCGGCGTCACGGTCGGCCTGGTCGGCATCATCGCCGCCGGCTACGCGCTGTCCAGCCCCTCGCAGGAGGTCACGGCGCGCTGCACCGACGACAGCGGCGTGGTCGTCGACGACCAGTACTGCAACACCAACTCCGCCTACTTCGCCGGCAACGGCGGCTACTACAACCCGGGCGGGTTCTTCATCTTCCCTGGTGGGCGGCAGTACCACTACTACTACGGCGGCAGCGGCGGGATCGGCCAGCGGGCCGTCGGCGGCACCACCTCCGCGCCCAGCGGCAACACCACGGTCAAGACCTCCAGCGGCTCGACCATCTCCCGCGGCGGCTTCGGCGTGAAGAGCGGCAGCAGCGGGTCCAGCGGGTCCAGCGGAGGCAGCAGCAGCGGCGGCGACAGCGGGTCGTCCAGCCACGGGAGTTCGGGCACGAGCGGGGGCAGCTGAGCAGTGCGGCGGGAGACCTCTCGGCCACGGCCGAACTGGCAGTCGCTGGTCCAGGAGCAGGGCCTGGTGTTCGGCTCGCCGTCGGCCGGGGCCAACGGCGCGCAGCGGCCCTACTGGGACGAGTCGGCGCACTACGTCTTCGAGATGGACGAGATCCTGTCCCTCGAGGCCGACGTCGAGCTGCTGCACTCCATGTGCCTGGCGGCCGTGGACAACGTGGTGACGACCGAGCGGTACAAGGACTTCGCGCTGCCGGAGTGGATCTGGCCGGCGGTGGCCGAGTCGTGGAAGCGGCGGGATCCGCACGTCTACGGGCGTTTCGACCTGCGCTACGACGCCACCGGGCCGGCCAAGCTGCTGGAGTACAACGCCGACACGCCGACCTCGCTGGTCGAGGCGTCGATCATCCAGTGGAACTGGAAGACCGACCTGCACCCGGACGACGACCAGTGGAACTCGATCCACGAGAAGCTGGTCGAGCGCTGGGGCGCGGTCAAGGACCTGCTGCCGTCCAACGAGCTGCACTTCACCTGGTCCGGCGGCGACGCGTCGGGCGAGGACCACGTGACCGTGGCCTACCTGCAGGAGACCGCGGCCGAGGCCGGCCTGGACACGATCGGCCTGGCCATCGAGGACATCGGCTGGGACCGGCTGCTCAAGCGGTTCGTCGACCTCGAAGAGGCGCCGATGAGCACCGTGGTCAAGCTCTACCCGTGGGAGTGGGTGGCCGAGGAGGAGTTCGGCCGCTTCGCCGTCGAGTCGCTGCCCGGCACGCTGTGGATCGAGCCGCTGTGGAAGATGCTGCTGTCCAACAAGGCGCTGCTGGCGGTGCTGTGGGAGATGTACCCCGGCCACCCCAATCTGCTGCCGGCCTACCTGCACGAGCCGGGCATGCTCACCGAGTACGTGCGCAAGCCGCTGCTGGGCCGCGAAGGGGCCAACGTGAAGATCGTGGCCCCGGGCTACGAGACCCAGACCGGCGGCGTCTACGGCCGTGAGGGCTACGTCTACCAGCTGTTCGACCCGCTGCCCGAGTTCGGCGGCTACCGGCCGGTGCTGGGCGCGTGGATCGTCGACGAGGCGGCCGCCGGCATGGGAATCCGGGAAAGTGTCGGACTTGTGACCGACGACGGGGCCGCTTTCGTGCCGCACCGCATCGTCGAGTCGTGAATACTGCCTGGCCATGACGATCGCTTCTCTCGGCTACGGCATCGGGGCCATCGCGGCGTACGCGGTGATCGGCCTGGTCCTGATGCTCGCCGGCTTCTACGTCATCGACTGGACCACCCCGGGCAAGCTGACGCAGCTGGTCCGGGACGGTCGGCCGAACGCGGCCGTGGTGACCGCGTCGGGCCTGTTCAGCCTGGCCTTCATCGTGGTGGTGGCCATCTACTACTCGCCGGCCAAGCTGTCCGACGGACTGATCACCTCGCTGGTGTTCGGGCTGGTCGGCATCATCGCCCAGGTGCTGGTGATGCGGATCTTCGAGTTCGCCATGAAGCTGGACATCGGGGGCATGCTGGCGGCCGAGAAGTTCACCCCGGCCAGCGCCGTTGTCGCCGCGGCCAACGTGGCGCTCGGCCTCGTGGTGGCGGTCGCGGTCAGCTGAGCGGACATCCCCGCGAGGACGGCCCGGCCGACGCTGTAGATTTTCCCGGGTGATTGACCTCAGGACACTGCGAGAGAACCCGGAAGCGGTCCGTGCGTCCCAGCGCGCGCGGGGCGAGGACCCGTCGCTGGTGGACGCGTTGCTGTCCGCCGACGAGCGGCGCCGCTCCGCGGTGTCCCGGGCCGACGCGCTGCGGGGCGAGCAGAAGACGCTCGGCAAGCAGGTCGGCAAGGCCCAGGGTGACGAGCGCGCGGCGCTGCTGGCCAAGGGCAAGGAGCTGGCGGCCGAGGTCAAGGCGGCCGAGGCCGAGCAGTCCGAGGCCGACGCCGCGCTGGTCGACGCCCAGAAGCGGATCCAGAACATCGTCGAGCCGGGCGTGCCCGAGGGCGGCGAGGACGACTACGTGGTGCTCAAGCACGTGGGCACGCCGCGGGAGTTCGACTTCACCCCGCGCGACCACGTGGAGCTGATGGAGTCGCTCGGCGCGCTCGACATGGAGCGCGGCGCGAAGGTCTCCGGCTCGCGCTTCTACTTCCTCACCGGCATCGGCGCCCAGCTCCAGATCGGCCTGCTCAGCATGGCCGTGCAGCAGGCGGTGGCGGCCGGCTTCACGCCGATGATCACGCCGTCGTTGGTCCGCCCGGAGATCATGGAGGGCACCGGCTTCCTCGGCGCGCACGCCAGCGAGGTGTACCGGCTGCGCGACGACGACCTGTTCCTGGTCGGCACCTCCGAGGTGCCGCTGGCCGGCTACCACAGCGACGAGATCCTGGACCTGTCAGGCGGCCCGAAGCGCTATGCCGGCTGGTCGTCCTGCTACCGGCGGGAGGCCGGCTCGTACGGCAAGGACACCCGCGGCATCATCCGGGTGCACCAGTTCGACAAGGTCGAGATGTTCTCCTACTGCCCGCCCGAGCTGGCCGCGCAGGAACACCAGCGGCTGCTGGCCTGGGAAGAGGAGATGCTGGCCAAGGTCGAGCTGCCCTACCGGGTGATCGACACCGCCAGCGGCGACCTGGGCGCCTCGGCCGCCCGCAAGTACGACTGCGAGGCCTGGGTCCCGACCCAGCAGACCTACCGCGAGGTGACCTCCACCTCGAACTGCACCACCTTCCAGGCGCGGCGGCTGAACATCCGCTACCGGGACGCGGACGGCAAGCCGCAGACGGTGGCCACGCTCAACGGCACGCTGGCGACGACCCGGTGGATCGTCGCGATCATGGAGAACCACCAGCAGGCCGACGGCTCGGTGCGGGTGCCCGAGGCGTTGCGTCCGTACGTCGGCGGCGTCGAGGTGCTCAAGCCGTAGCCGACGGCGAAGACACCGATGGCCCGTACCTGGTCCCCGAGATCAGGTACGGGCCATCGGTGGTATTCGGCGTCCTCTGCGTCACCTGTCGCCCCGAAACGACGTGGCACGGAGGTCCCGGTGTCCCCTCGCCCCGGTCTGCACTCACTACGACGCGGCGCGGGCCGGGACCGTTCCAGGTGTCACCCGATCAGGTGACAAGCTTGGGCAGCACCTCGGCTGCGACCTCCTCCAGCACGGCCTCCGCGCCGGCGTAGACGCCGTCGTGCCGGGGCCAGGGCGCGACCACGTCGGTGAAGCCCAGCTCGGCCGCCCGGCCCAGCGTGTCCTCGTACAGGCCGCGGCTGGACAGCACGAAGGTCGGGCAGGCGTCGGCCTGGAGGTATCGATCCAGCTTGCCGAGACGGCGGTCGCTGGCCGCCAGGGTGTCGTCCATTCGGCCCGACGCCTCGGCCACGCCCCGCCACCACTGGTCCACGTCGTCCCGCTTGTCGGTGCCGGTGGTGACCCAGCCGTTGCCGAAGCGGGCGGCCAGCCGCATGGTCCGCGGCCCGTTGGCCGCGACCACGAACGGCACCCGCGGCAGCTGCACGCAGCCGGGCGCGGACCGCGCCTCCACCGCCTCGTACCACTCGCCGGCCCACGTGGTCCGCGGCGTGGTCAGCTGCTTGTCCAACAGCTCCACGAACTCCTCGAACCGGCCGGCCCGCTGGCCGGCGGTCAGCGGCTGCTGGCCCAGCACCTCGGAGTCGTAGCCGCCCAGTCCGCCCGCGCCGACGCCCAGCGTGAACCGCCCGTCGGACACGTCGTCCAGGGTGGTCAGGTCGCGGGCGAAGGACACCGGGTGCCGGAAGTTGGGGGAGGCGACCATCATGCCCAGCCGGATCCGGGACGTCACCATGGCGGCCGCGGTCAGGGCGGGGACGGCCCCGAACCACGGCCCGTCCACCAGCGACCGCCAGCCGAGGTGGTCGTAGGTCCAGGCGTGGTCGAACCCGTACTCCTCGGCCGTCCGCCACTTCGGCTCGGCCACCCACCAGCGGTGTTCGGGGAGGATCACAATGCCAACGCGCACCCTTCGGACAGTAACGGGGCGCATCCGCGGCCGCAGGCAAGGCACGATGGTGGGGTGCAGAAGCCCCGACTTGTCGCCTCCGACGTGGACGGCACCTTGCTCACCCCGGCCGAGGACGTGAGCCCCCGAACGGAGGCCGTGATCGCCCGCGTGCTGGCCGACGGGGTGCCGTTCGTGCTGGTCACCGGCCGTCCGCCGCGGTGGGTGCCGCGGGTGGCCGAGCTGGCCGGCGTGACCGGCTACGCGGTGTGCGCGAACGGCGCGGTGCTCTATGACATCGGAGCCGATCGTGTGATCGACAAGACCGAACTCGAGCCGGTGGCGCTCCATGAATATGCACGTGCACTGGCGACGGCCATGCCCGGCTGCAAGCTGGCGGCCGAGCGGGTGGGCACGTCGTCGATGGACGGGGCCGACGATCAGTTCCTGGCCGAGCCCGGCTACACGCATCCCTGGCCCAACCCCGACTCGGCGGCCGCCCCGCTCGGCCAGGTGCTGGGCAAGGCGGCGATCAAGCTGCTGGCCCGGCACCCGGACATGACCAGCGGGCAGATGGCCGTGGCGGCCGAGGCGGTGCTGGGCGACGAGGTCGCCGTGACGTACTCCAGCAGCAACGGGCTGATCGAGATCGCCGCCGCCGGCGTGACCAAGGCGACCGGCCTGGCCGGGGTGGCGCAGCGGCTCGGCGTGGCCGCGGCCGACGTGGTCGCCTTCGGCGACATGCCCAACGACGTGTCCATGCTGTCCTGGGCCGGGCACGGGGTGGCGATGGCCAACGCGCACCCGGAGGCGATCGCGGCGGCCGACGAGGTGACCGGGCCCAACGGCGAGGACGGCGTGGCCCTCGTCCTGGAACGCTGGTTCTGAAACGCTGGTTCTGGGCAGCCCGGCGACTAGGCTGCGCAGCCGTGCGCGAATCGGACGTGGTGGTGATCGGCGGCGGCATCGTGGGTCTGGCGACCGCGCACGAGCTGGCGGTCAACCGGGGCCGGTCGGTGACCGTGCTGGAGAAGGAGACCACCTGGGCGGCCCACCAGACCGGCCACAACAGCGGCGTGATCCACGCCGGCCTGTACTACAAGCCGGGCAGCCTCAAGGCCCGGATGTGCGTGGCCGGCAACGCCGCGATGGTGCGCTTCGCCCGTGAGCACGGCATTCCGCACGAGATCGGCGGCAAGCTGGTCGTCGCGATCACGCCGGACGAGGTGCCCCGGCTCCAGGTGCTGGCCGACCGAGCCGCGGCCAACGGCGTGCCGGCCCGCATGATCGACGCCGCACAGGCCCGCGAGTACGAGCCCGAAGTGGCCTGCGTGCAGGCGCTGCGGGTGGAGAGCACCGGCATCATCGACTACGGCCGGGTCTGCCAGGTGCTGGCCGACCGGCTCGTCGACCACGGCGCGCAGCTGCGCGGCGGCAGTCCGGCGCTGGCCATCCGGAACTCCTCCACCGGCGTCGAGGTGGCCACGCCGACCGGCGTGGTTCGGGGCAAGGTCCTGGTCAACTGCGCCGGCCTGCAGGCCGACCGGGTGGCCCGGCTGGCCGGCCGCCGGCCCGAGGCTCGGATCGTGCCGTTCCGCGGCGAGTACTACGAGCTCCGTCCCGAGGCCCGCGGCCTGGTGCGCGGGCTGGTCTACCCGGTGCCCGACCCGGCGCTGCCGTTCCTGGGCGTGCACCTGACGCGGGGGATCGACGGCACCGTGCACGCCGGCCCCAACGCGGTGCTGGCGCTGCGCCGCGAGGGCTACCGCTGGCGAGACGTCTCCCTGACCGACATCCTCGACACGGCAACGTTTCCCGGTACCTGGAAGCTGGCGCGCAAGTACGGCCGCACCGGCGTGGACGAGGTGCTGCGCTCGCTGTCGCGGGCCCGGTTCGCGGCCAGCCTGGCTCGGCTGGCCCCGCGGATCCAGCCGGACGACATCGTGCGGGCCGGTGCGGGCGTCCGGGCGCAGGCGATGCTGCCGGACGGCTCGCTGGTCGACGACTTCCTGTTCGAGCTGGCCCCGCGGCAGGTGCACGTGCTCAACGCGCCGTCGCCGGCCGCGACCAGTTCGCTGCAGATCGCCGAGCACATTGCCGAGAAAGTTGTGGACCAGCTTCTCTAGGCTGCCGTCCATGCGTGTGATGGTCACCGGTGGCGCCGGCTTCATCGGCTCGAACCTCGTCGATCGGCTGGAGCGGGACGGGCACGACGTGGTGGTCGTCGACGACCTTCGCCGTGGCCGCAAGGAAAACCTCGCGCACGCGGCGGCCGAGCTGATCGAGCTGGACGTGACCAGTCCTCACGTGGACGACGTGGTGGCCGCGGCGGCGCCGGAGGTGATCTTCCACCTGGCCGCGCAGATCGACGTCCGGCTCAGCGTCTGCCGGCCCGTCCAGGACGCGCAGCAGAACGTGCTCGGCGCGCTCAACGTGGCCGAGGCGGCCCGCCGACACGGCACCCGCAAGATCGTGTTCGCCTCCTCGGGCGGGGCCATCTACGGCACGCCGGAGCGGCTGCCGGTGGCCGAGACCGCGCCGATCGAGCCGCGCTCGCCCTACGCGGCGGCCAAGGTCTGCACCGAGGTGTACCTGAACACCTACCGCCGGTTACACGGGCTGGACTGCACCCACCTCGCGCTGGCCAACGTGTACGGGCCGCGGCAGCACGCGGTCGGCGAGGCCGGCGTGGTCGCGGTGTTCGTCGAGCGGATGCTGGCCGGCCGGCCGACCAAGGTGTTCGGCGACGGCGGCAACACCCGCGACTACGTCTACGTCGATGACGTGGTGGCCGCGTTCGCCACCGCGGCCGGGACCGTCGGCGGCGGACAGCGTTACAACATCGGTACCGGCCGGCAGACCTCCGATCTGGAGCTGCACGCCCTCGTGGCCCGAGCCGTCGGCGGGGCCGACGAGCCCGAGTTCGCGCCGTCCCGGCTGGGCGACGTACGGGCCTCTGCCCTGGACGCGACGGCCGCGCGCCGGGATCTCGGCTGGCAGCCCACGGTCGGCCTGGACGAGGGCGTGCGGCGCACCGTGCGGCACTTCCGGCGCTGACCAGGGGGTCGGGCCGGATCGGGACCCTCGGCAGGGGCCAGTACCCTTGCCACCGTGCCGAGTGAATCCATTGGTGGCCGCCGCGTGCTGATCGTCGTGCCAGCCTGGAACGAAGAGGAGGCTGTCGGCGACACCGTGCGGGAAATTCGCGCGGCACTGCCCGGCACCGACATCCTCGTGGTGGACGACGGGTCGACCGACCGGACGCCCGTGGTGGCCCGGCAGGCCGGCGCCATGGTCCTCGAGCTCCCCTACAACCTCGGTGTCGGCGGCGCGATGCGAGCGGGCTTCCGCTACGCCGTGCGCCACGACTACGACTGCGCCGTCCAGGTCGACGCCGATGGCCAGCACGACCCGAGCGAGGTGCCCACCCTGGTGGCCGGCCTCGACCACGCCGACCTGGTCATCGGCGCCCGGTTCGCCGGCGAGGGCGCCTACCAGGTCAAGGGCCCGCGCAAGTGGGCCATGGCGGTGCTGCGGATCGTGCTGTCCTGGGTCTCCGGGACCAAGCTGACCGACACCACCTCCGGCTTCAAGGCCAGCGGCCGCCGGATCCTGCCGCTGTTCGCCGAGTACTACCCGGTGGAGTACCTGGGCGACACCATCGAGGCCCTGGTCATCGCGTCCCGGGCCGGCTGCAGGATCGCCCAGGTGCCGGCGCACATGCGTGAGCGCCGCGCCGGCAATCCCAGCCACAGCCCGCTCAAGGCGGCGGTCTACCTGTTCCGCGCCGGCTTCGCGCTGCTGCTGGCCCTGATCCGGAAGTGGGACGTCTCCGTGCGGACCTCGCAGCCCCTGCCGGTCGTTGAGAAGGATGTCGTGGCATGAACGGCCTGACCTCGTACATCGTCGGCATCGTCGGCAGCCTCATCGTCCTGGGGCTGATCGTGGAGCTGCTGCGGCGCCGGCACCTGTCCGAGAAGTACGCGGTGCTGTGGCTGGTCATCGGGCTGATCATCCTGGTGCTGACCTTCATCGGCCGGGACAACCTGAAGATCCTCAGCAACACGCTCGGCTTCTCGCTGGCCTCCAACCTGCTGTTCTTCCTGGCCGTCCTGTTCCTGCTCGGGGTGACGCTGCACCTGTCGTGGGAGGTGTCCCGGTCGGAGGAGGAATCCCGGAAGCTGGCCGAGGAGCTGGCCATCCTGCGCCTCGAGGTGGAGCAGCTGCGCGACCAGGTCCGCGGCGACAAGGTCGAGTGAGCTAGCCGTCCTGGCCCGCCGGCGGCCGGTCACCGCCTTTTTCCCGGAAAAACCCTCCGCCACTCGACGAGTGACGGAGGGTTCGGCCGGTCAGTGCCGCCGGGTCAGAACTGCTGGCCCGGTGGCGTCGGCAGCGGGTGCCCTTCGAGCTGCCTGATCGTCATCACGGCCAGCGCGTCGGTCCAGGTCAGCGGGGCCACCGAGGCCGGATTGCCCTGCGAGTCCACCTGCTCCGGCAGCTCGCCCAGCATGTTGCGGTGACCGACCACCCAGTCCAGCGCCGACTGGGCCTGGCTGGTCTGGCCGGTGCCCGACCAGGCCAGCGCGAACATCATGGTCGCCGGCGTCCAGCTGTAGGCCCAGTAGATGTCCGGGTCGTTGCCGGGGATCACGCCGCCGTTGGGGCGCAACAGCGTCTGCCACGTGCTGTTGATCGCGCCGGCCAGCCCGGCCGGGGCCTGGTTGAACGGCGGCGCCATGAAGTTCACCGCCGAGTCCCGGCCGTGCAGGTTGTCGATGGTGCGCGGATAGCCCAGCGGCGCGAAGTACGTCGCGATGCCGGTGGAGAGCCGCCGGGCCGCGGCGCTCCACGCGGCCGCGTCGTCCGGCTGCCCCATGATCCGGGCCAGGTCGGCCGACGCGTTCAGCCCGGACAGCAGCGGGGCCGCGGTGCCGATGTTCGGCGTCGACGTGCCGACCTCCCAGTAGTCCGGGCCGGCCGGCGGCAGGCCACGGCTGTCCAGGGAGCCGGCCGCGTAGTTGGCCGCCTTGCGGATGTTCGGATAGAGCGCGGCCAGCGAGCTGTCCCGGTTGCCGCCGGCGACCTGGTACCACTCCCACACCGACCACGGGAACCAGCCGTTGGCGTCGAGCTGCCACTGCCGGTTGTCGGGCGGCCCGGACCCGTCGAGCAGGGTGCGGGCGTCCCAGGTGCCGTCGGCCCGCTGGGTCTGCGCGTTGTAGCGCAGGATCGACTCGGCCTCGGCCAGGTGGCCGGTGCTGGCGAAGGCCACCGCCACGAAGCTCGAGTCACGGGGCCACGAGTACTTCCAGCCGTCGTACCAGGCCGCGGCGACGGCCCCGTTGGGCTGCGTGAGCATGTGCATCGACAGCAGAGCCCGGGCCGAGACGGCCGACATCTGCGTGCTGGGCCCGGGAATCGTGCCCGAAGCCAGCCAGTCGCTGGACTGTGAGACCGGCGTCAGGGCCCGGGTGGTGCCGCTCGGCACGGTCACCGGCGTGGTGGCGCCGGGCGGCAGGTAGCGCCACTTGTTGCCCGGGAGCTGAAGCACATTGCTGTTGGGCAGATAGGACGCGCCGTAGGACTCGAAGGGGGACAACGTGAACGTCGTCTGCCCGTTGCCCAGCAGGCCGGCGCTCAGCGCGACCAGCTGGCCGGCCGGCACCGTGCGGAAGCAGACGTTCGTGGCCGAACAGTCCTCATCGGCCGACAGCCCGATGCCGAAAGCCGGGTGAAAATTGGAGTAATCCCCGTCGTATCTCTTCCACCCGCCCCAGTACGGGACGTCGTAGTTCCACGCCGGCTGCGCCCCGGGCACAGCGCCGATGACGCCGTTCCAGGCCACCCGCGCCGAGGTGCCGACCGCCTCCAGCACCAGGTAGTAGGTCCGGCCCGGCGTCAGGTCGACGTTGACCGGGAAGTTCACCCAGCCCGAGCCGGTGCCGAGCTGCTGGAACGAGATCGCCGAGTCGGCGATGGTGGTGTCCCAGGTGATGCTGGTGCGGATCTGCGCGTCCAGGTAGCCCGAGGTCGCGGCGCTTTCCACGAATGCGCTGACCGAGGACACATGGGACTTCGTCGTGATGAACTCCTGGCCGCCGGCATGGTCGAGGCCGGTGATGAGCAGCAGCGGCGTCGGGGCGGCGAGCTGCTTGTCGTAGCTCGTCACGGCGTGGGCCTCCGCCGGAGTGAGGGCCGCGACGGCGAGAACTGCCGCGACGAGGGAGCCAGCGAGCCGGCGCAATCGTTGTCTGGCCGGTATTGACCTGACAGCAGTGTTTATGGTGTGCGTCATGTGCTCGCCCCTTTCAAGCGGGACCCCCCCACTTAGTGAACAAACATGAGTGATGATTCTTTACATATCAACGGTCCAATCGGGTTGATTCTTGTCGGCGCGCGCCGCGCTGTCAGCCGATCGGCTGAGTTGGGGAGCACGCGCGACCGCCGGGGCCTCGCCGTAGGACGCCCCGGCCGGCCTGAATACACTTCGGCGACGGCGTGCCCGCCCGGAAAAGGGGAAGAGCTCAGATGTCCATTGCGGAAGCCTCGGCCGCCGACGCGAGCGTCGAGGCCGACCAGACCGGCCGGTGGCGGCGGGCCCGCCTGCCGCTGGGCGTCTGTGTGGTCGTCGCCGGGCTCGCGCTGCTGCCGCTGATCAAGAACCGGATCTTCTACTTCTGGGACGACAGCGCCGCCGTGTTCGTGCCGAGCTGGCGCTACATGGGCGCGCAGCTGCTGTCCGGGCACTTCCCGGTGCTGGCCCACGACCTGTGGATGGGCGGCAACATCTCGGCCGAGGCTCAGCTGAGCCTGTGGAACCCGGTGATGCTGCTCAACGACATGGTCGTCGCGTCGCTGCCCGACCTGGCCGTGGCCGCCACCTTCGTGAAGATCCAGTTCCTTGTGCTGCTCGCGCTGGGCGTCTACCTGCTGTGTCGGGAGTACGGGGCCCGACCCGGCGCGTCGGCCGCGGTCGCGGTGCTGCTGCCGTTCGCCGGCTTCACGCTGTACTTCGACGCGGCGGCCTGGGCGATCAGCATGATCTCCTTCTCCTTCATCCCGCACCTGTGGTGGTCGGCCCGCAAGTGCGCGCGCGGCCGGCTCAACCCCGTCGTCCCGGTGTTCTTCGGGTTCATGGCGATGACCGCGGGCAGCCCGTACGGCGCGCTGGGCGTGGTCATGGTGATGGCCGTGGTCATCGCCGAGCGGTTGCTGCTGAAGCAGTGGTCGGCGTCGCTACGCCTGGTGCTGATCGGCGCCGCGGTGGCGCTCACCGGTGTCGTCGTCTACATGCCGCTGGTGCTGGCCGGCGAGGTGACCTTCCGGGACAACACCCACGCCCACAACTTCGGCTACATGGTCACCGCGCTGGGCGACCTGCTCAACCTGAGCTCGCCGACCTACCTGCCGCACGAGCAGGCCAACCAGCTCGACCACCTCACCGTGCCGTACGCCTACCTCGGCTGGTTCATCCTGCCGCTGGCGCCGTGGCTGCGCTGGTCGGTGCTCAAGGAGAACGTCCGGGCCCGGTCGGCGCTGCTGATCTTCGGCGGCATCTACGTGCTGGCCACGACCGGCCCGACCGAGCTGTGGCTGTTCCGCTGGCCGATGCGCCTGGTCGACTACCCGTACCTGCCGGTGTGCGTGCTGGTTGCCATCGTGCTGTCGCAGGGGCTGCGCACCACCTTCCTCGGCCGCCGCGTGCTGGGCTCGGCGCTGCTCATCGGCGTGCAGGCGGTGCTGGCCTGGTCGGCCACGCCGGAGCAGAAGTATCGGCACCTGGCCGTCGCGCTGCTGATCGCCGCCCTCGTCGCCGCGGTCGTCTTCCTGGCCCGGCGCAACAAGCGTTTCGTGCCGACGGTGCTGGTGTTCGGCACAGCGGTGACGCTGTTCCTGGAGCTGAACTGGTACCCGTACAACGCCGCGGCGACGGCCTGGAACATGCCGCACAACATGGCCGAGCTGCACCAGCGGTTCGACCGCTACACCGGCAACACGTTCACCGTGGCCAACGTGGGCTTCCAGGACCCGGGGGCCAACCCGGACGGGGCCTGGAAGGACATGTTGGCCGGCAGCATGTACGCCGCCGCCGGCGTGAAGAGTGTCAACTCCTACACCGGAATCGGCTTCGTGCCGTTCATGAACGCGTTGTGCCTCGGGCAGTCCGGGGCCAGCTGCGCCGACTCCTACCGCCGGCTGTGGGAGATCCAGCCGGCCACCGGGACCTCGCTGGCCGACCTGCTGCGGCTGGAGACCGTGGTGGTGCGCAACGGCTACGCCAGTGTCGGCACGTTGCCGTCGGGCTGGCGCGTGCTCTCCGCCGACGACCAGGCCACCGTGCTGCGGCGAATCGATCCGCTGCCGTGGCCGAACGGGACCGTGTCGTGGACGGCCCCCGGCGTCACCATCACGGCCGACCAGCAGCAGCCGCTGACCGGCGAGACGTTGTCGTACCGGGGCAGCGGCAAGATCGTGCTGGCCGGCTTGGCCTGGCCGGGCCTGACGGCCTCGGTCAACGGCGTCGCGGTGCCGGTGCAGATCGGCACGGCCGGCCTGATGACCCTCGACCTGCCGCCGGCCGCGCAAGGCGCGACGCTGGAGGTCACGTTCGACGAGCCCGGCTTCAGCTACGGCATCCCGCTGCTGATCATCGGGCTGCTGCTGGGCCTGGGCCACGGCGGCGCGTACTGGTACGTCCGCCGTCGCCGCGGCCCGTCGGACCAGCCGCAGGAGCCCGCCGCCGACCTGCCGGAGCCGGCCGGGGCGGGCCTGCGCTAGCCGCTCACGCGGTGGTGGGCACCGGTTCGCCGCGCAGCAGCGCGGAGATGACCGCCACCGCGTTGTCCCAGTTGAACTTCTCCTCGGTGGTCTTGCGCAGCAGCTCGCCGTACTCGGCCCGCCGGGCCGGGTTGGCCAGCGCCTCGCGCAGGGTGTCGGCCAGCGTGGCCGGCTCCTTGGGCGGCACCAGCCAGCCGGTCTCGCCGTTGGTGACGATCTCCGGCACGCCGCCGACCTCGGTGGCCACCACCGCCGCGCCCAGCGCCGCCGCCTCCAGCACCGTGCCGCCCAGGCCCTCGGTCCAGCTCGGGTTGACGAACACCGTGCAGGTGGCGATCTCGCGCAGCGCGGTGGCGTGGTCGACCGCGCCCAGGAAGGTCACCTGGTCGGTCAGCCGCAGCTCGCGGACCTGCTCGTCCAGCGCGGCCCGGGCCGGCCCGTCGCCGCAGATCCGCACCTGCACGACCTGGCCGCTGTCGCGCAGCATGGCCACCGCGGTCAGCATGTCGGCGGTGCCCTTGCCGTTGATCAGGCGGCCGACGAAGCCCAGCGTGGGCGGCTCGGTGACCGGCTCCGAGCGCAGCCCGTCCGGCAGCTCCATGCCGCGGTAGACCGAGATCGACTCGACCCCGGACAGCTCGCGGACGAACTTCCTGGCCGACTCGGACACCGCGACCACGGCGTCGGCCTTGCCCAGCACGTGCCGAGCGATGGTGTGGTCGACAGTGTCGGCCACCAGCCGGATGAGCCTGTTGCCGCTCTCCACCGGGCTCGCGCCGTGCTCGATGTGCACCCGGCGCAGGCCGTTGCGCTGGGCGAACCGGCTGACCAGGGCCGCGTGGTAGAAGAAGCGCGTGTGCGTCATCAGCACCGGCTGCTCCGGGCCGGCGCAGTGCTGGCGCAGCAAGGACATGAACCCCGGCTTGGGCACGGGGTAGGGCGACACCGGCTGCCACGCCGGCCATCGGACCACCTTGTAGCGGTCGCTGATGACCTCGGTGCCCGGCTTGGCCCCCAGCTCCGAGGTGAGCACGGTGATGCGCAGGTCGGGGTCCGCGGCGAGCAGGTGGCGGTGCAGCTCTTGGGCATAGAGTTCCAGGCCGCCGCGGTGCGGCGGGTAGCAGGACGGCACGTCGACCAGGTGCATTGGCGGATTGTCCCACGCCCGCATCGGGCTCCCGAGCACAGGCCGGCGGCGTCCGCTGGCTATCCTGGGCAGGTCGCGCGCGTGACCGGAAGGGCGGCATGACCGAGAGCACGAGCTTCCTGCAGCGGCTGGCCAAGGGCCGGTTGGGCAGCCTGGCCATCACCCTCGACCAGCTCGCCTTCAGCGCCGCCGCGTTCCTACTCCAGTTCGCCGGCGCGCACTCCTCCGGCAACGCCGCGTTCGCCGGCTTCTCCCTGGTCACGCTCATCCAGACCGGCCAGTGGTACCTGTCCCGGGCCGCCGCCAGCGAGCCCGTGCTGGTCGGCCGGCACCTGCTGGGCAGCGGGGCGGCGGTGGCCGCCCAGCGGTCCATGAACGCCGCGCTGCTGATCGGTTTCGTCGGCTCCGCGGTCAGCATCGGCGGCGCCGTCCTGACCGACGGCCCGCTGCGCTGGCTGTTCCTGATGCAGGTCGTGGCGTCCCCGATCGCGGCGATCTTCGACCACGCCCGCTACCTGCTGCTGGCCTCCGGCCGGGCCGTGCACGCGCTGCTGCTGGACACCGTCTGGACGGTGACCCTGCTGGTGGCCGTCGCCGTGCTGCTGCTGACCGGCGACCTCACCCCGGTGACCGTGTTCCTGTCCTGGGGCCTGGCCCTGGTCGTGCCGACGGCCGTCGGCTACAAGCTGGTCGGCATCAAGGTGCCGGTGCCGGGCCGTGACGTGCGGGCCTGGTTCACGCAGAACCGCAGGCTGGTGCCCGGCTTCCTGGTCGACGCGGCCTTCCTGACCTTCGGCATCTACGTCACGTTCGTGGTCATCTGGCTCGTCACCGGCAGCGACAACCTGGGCCTGTTCCGCAAGGCGCTGATCCCGGTGACCGTGCTGAACGTGGTGATGATGGGCATCACCACGGTGCTGCTGACCACCCTCACCCAGCGCGCGCATCGGGCCACCACGCTCAAGGTGCCGCTGTTGGCCACCGTCGGCGGCGGCATCATCGCCCTGGTCGGCGTGCTGATCATGTTGGTGCTGCCGGCCAACCTGATGGAGCTGCTGTTCAGCGCCTCCTGGGACCAGATGCGGCCGCTGGTCTTCGTGCTCATGCTGTACGGCTTCATGCAGCTCGTCACCCAGAACGCCGTCACCTTCGCCAAGTCCCACGGCCGCTCCTGGGTCGGGCCGAAGGTGCGGGGCTTCGAGGCCGTCGTCGAGGTCACGCTGGTCGGCGTGTTCGGCTCCCTGTTCGGCATCATCGGCGTGCCGTGGGCCCTGGTCGCCGCCTGGGGCCTGGCCAGCCCCATTGCCTGGCGCGCCGCCATGGCCTCCCGGGCCGAGCCCGAGACCGCCGACCCGGTCGTCGACGTCACCACCGTCTGAGTCCCACTCCCTTTTCGCCACAAAGGCAACGCCCGGCGGGACGATGTCCCGCCGGGCGTTGTGCTTGCTGGAGATCAGAGGTTGTACAGGCGCTGCCAGTTCTCCCGGCTGGTCAGCTCCGGCATCGCGCGCTTGTACTGGGCCCGCACTGCCGGGCCTTCCTTACGCAGCCGGTTGACCACCTTCGCACCGCGGATGGCCAGCTCGATCATCTTGGCCCGGTCGTAGGTGCGGATCCGCACGCCCTCCTGCGAGGCGTCGGTGACGATCGCGGTGTCGAACTGCGCGACGTGCCACCAGGAGGCCTCGTCCACCGGGATCGCGCCCAGCGAGTGCCGGGTGCGGCCGAGGACGCGGTCCAGGATGCGCTTGATCAGCACCAGCCGCTGCAGGCTGGGCTTCGGCGCCGCGTTGATGATGCTGATGTCGTTGGAGGCGACACCGGGCACCTCGGTCGCCTTGTGCCGCTTGGTCTCCGGGTACTGGTCGCGGATCCGGCGGATCTCCTTCATCGCCGCGACGCCGCCGTCGCGCAGGATCTCCGGCCCGGCCAGGAAGTCCTCCACCGCCTTGATCAGCGTGGCCGACAGGCCGTACTGCATGCTCAGCAGGTAGCGGACCAGGTGGCCGATCAGCACGCGGGCCAGCAGCGTCGTGTTGAACGGCGAGTGCAGGGCCGCGGTGATGATCGAGTTACGCAGGTTGAAGTACCGGTGCCACTCGTCCCAGTCCTTCCAGTGGAAGTCCGCGTGCCACACGCCCGCGCCGGGCAGCGTCACCGTCGGGAAGCCGTGCGCCCGGGCCCGGTAGCTGTACTCGGCGTCGTCCCACTGGAAGAAGAACGGCAGCGGGTAGCCGATCGCCTTGACCACCTCGTACGGGATCAGGCACGACCACCAGCCGTTGTAGCCGGCGTCGAGGCGGCGCTCCTGCCGGTTCGGCTTGAGCGTCTCCTCGTCGATGCCGAGCAGGTCGGCGGTGGTGAGGCTGTGCTCGACCGGCAGACCCGGCTGCAGCACGTTGAGGTTGGCGTACTCCGCGCCCACGTGCAGCTGGTTGGGGTGCAGCAGGTTGAGCATCTGGCCGCCGACGATGACCGGGTTGGCCGTCCGGTTGGCGAACGCGGTCATCCGGATGACCAGGTCCGGCTCCAGCAGCACGTCGTCGTCCATGAACAGGACGTTGGCGTGCTCGGTGACGGTGTGCCCGGCCACCTCGTACAGGCCGCGGGTGAAGCCGCCGGCGCCGCCCAGGTTCGGCTGCTTGATGTAGTGCAGCTTGTCGCCGAGGTCCTTGGCCGCCTGCGCGAAGCCGTCGCGGGACTCCACCAGGTCGGTGCCCTGGTCGGCGACGTAGATCGCGTCCAGGGTCTCCAACGAGGGCAGGTCGGCGGCCAGCGCCTGGAGGTTCTTGAGGCAGTCGTCCGCCCGGTTCATGGTGCAGATGGTGACCGCGGTCGGGCGCAGCGTCTGCGGCGCCTCCACGGTCCAGCGCACCTGCTCCAGGCGCAGCGTCTGGCCGCCCTCGGTCTCCAGGTCGAGCCACAGCGCGCCGCCGTCGTGGAACTTGTCCAGCTTGGCCGACAGCGACAGCGCGCGGTTCTTGGCGTCGGTCACGACCTCGGCCACCACCACCCGCGGCTCGCCGTCGGTGTCGGACGCGCCGACCGAGAGCTGGCCGGAGCCGGTGACCACGGCCTCGACGCGCACCTCGGTCGCGGTCGTCCACCGCTGCCAGTAGCTGGCCGGGAAACGCCCGAAGTAGGTGTTGCCGGAGACCTTCGACATCGGCTCGAGCACGACCGCGGCGCGGTCACGCACCACCGAGCCCCACAGGACTTCGGCGTAGAGGTCCTTGCTGACGATCGGCGCCGGCCCTGCGTACAGGCCGCGCTGGGCGGTCAGCCGGCCGTGCGGCGTGTGCTCGGCGAACCGAGTCTCGTCGGCCTTGCCCACCGCCGGGGCAGGCACCTGTCCGGTGGCAGCAGCTGCTTTGCCGGGCATGAATCCTCAGTTCTCCTCTAGCCGGTCAGTCCTCGAGCGAGCCGCTCGGGGTACGGCCCTCGACGAAGTACGGGCTGATCTTGTTGTCGAACATGCTCAGTGCCGAGCCGATGGCCATGTGCATGTCAAGGTACTTGTACGTGCCAAGGCGACCGCCGAACAGGATGCTCTTCTCGGCCGCCTCGGCCTTGGCCAGCTCCCGGTACTGCAGCAGCTTGGCCCGGTTCTCCTCGCTGTCGATCGGGTAGTACGGCTCGTCGCCGCTCTCCGCGAACCGCGAGTACTCGCGCACGATGACCGTCTTGTCGGTCGGGTAGTCCCGCTCCGGGTGGAAGTGCCGGAACTCGTGGATGCGGGTGTAGGGGACCTCGGCGTCGTTGTAGTTCATGACGGAGGTGCCCTGGAAGTCGCCGACCGGCAGGACCTCGGTCTCGAAGTCCAGCGTGCGCCAGCCCAGCTCGCCCGCGGCGTAGTCGAAGTACTTGTCCAACGGGCCGGTGAAGACGGTGAGCGTCTTGGCCGGGATCTGGTCGCGCACGTCGAAGTAGTCGGTGTTCAGCCGCACCTCGATGTTGGGGTGCTCGGCCATCTTCGTGAGCCACGCGGTGTAGCCGTCCACCGGCAGACCCTCGTACAGGTCGTTGAAGTACCGGTTGTTGAACGTGTAGCGGACCGGGAGCCGGGTGATGATGGCCGGCGAGAGCTCGGTCGGGTCGGTCTGCCACTGCTTGATCGTGTAGCCCTTGATGAACGTCTCGTAGAGGGGACGGCCGATCAGCGAGATCGCCTTCTCCTCGAGGTTGCTCGCGGTGGCGGTGTCGAACTCCGCCGCCTGCTTGGCGATCTCCTCGCGGGCCTCGTCCGGCGTGTGGCTCTTGCCGAAGAACTGGTTGATCAGAGCCAGGTTCATCGGGAACGAGTAGACCTGGCCCTTGGCCCGGGCGAACACGCGGTGCTGGTAGTTCGTGAACTCGGTGAACTGGTTCACGTACTCCCACACCCGCTTGTTCGAGGTGTGGAACAGGTGCGCGCCGTAGCGGTGCACCTCGATGCCTGTCTCGGGCTCGGCCTCCGAATAGGCGTTGCCGCCCATGTGGTCACGGCGGTCGAGCACCAGCACGCGCTTGTTCAGCTGCGTGGCGGCACGCTCGGCCACGGTGAGGCCGAAAAATCCAGAACCGACGACAATCAGGTCATAGCCCGAGAAGCTCACAGTGAGCCAGGGTACCCGGGTCACGGTGCGTCACCGAATCGGCCGGGACCACCCCCCATCCTACCCCGACGGACCTCACGTCGATCACGATCGGGCTAACTCATACACTGCGGTCGACAGAGCCCGGCGACGACGTGACAAGGGTCTTCGATGAACTGGTTGGACGCCGTCCCGGTCGCTCTGGCGTCCGCAGGCTGGCTGATCGTGCCCGGACTGTTGATGGGCCTGCTGATCGGCCTGCGCGGGATCGCCGCGTGGGCGATCGCTCCGACACTGAGCGTGGCGGTCGTCAGCATCGTCGCCGTGGTCCTCGGCAAGCTGGGCATCGACTGGAGCCTCGGCTCGGCCCTCGTCGGCGCCGCCGTCGCCGTGGTCGTCACCGCCGTGGTCGCGCTGGTGCTGCGCGGCCGGTCCCGCGGCACCGTGCGGTCCGACCCGCGGGCGATCACCCTGGCCGGGCTGCTCGGCGTCGTGCCGGCGGTCCTGGCCGGCGCGGTGATCGTGGTGCTGGGCATGCGCCGCCCGGAGGAGCTGTCCCAGACCTTCGACGCCGTCTTCCACTACAGCGCGGTCGCCTACATCCTCGACAGCCACAACGCGTCGTCGCTGACCCTGGGCGCGCTGGGCAACCCGAACACGCCGGCCGGCTTCTACCCTGGCGCGTGGCACGACTTCGCCTCGCTGGCCGTGCTCAGCACCGGCACGTCCGTCCCGGTCGCGGCCAACCTGGTCACCGGCGTGCTGGCCGCGCTGGTCTGGCCGCTGTCCTGCGTGTTGCTGGTCCGCCAGATCATCGGGCGCAACGCCGTGGCGCTGGCCATGACCGGGCTGTTCAGCTTGTGCTTCTCCGCCTTCCCGTGGGGCCTACTTGCCTTCGGCGTGCTGTGGCCCAACACGCTCGGCCTGGCCCTGGTGCCGGCGGCCATCGCGGTCGTGCTGTCGCTGTCCGGCCTGGCCAAGGACGACTTGATCGGCCGTGGCCGGGCCTGGGTGCTGGCCCCGTTCGTGCTGCTGGCCGGCGGCTTCGCCCATCCCAACTCGCTGTTCAGCATCGTCGCCATCGCGGTGTGGCCGCTGTTCACCGGCATCTGGCGGTGGTCGCGCCGGATGCGCGAAGAGGGCCGGGGCCGGCGCGGCACCACCGGTCTGGTCGTGGCGATCGTGGTGTTCCTGGCCGGTTGGGCGTTCGTCGCCACCTCGCCGGCGTTCAAGAGCGTGCGCACCTTCTACTGGGCGCCGTTCGAGAGCACCGCCCGGGCGGTGGGCGAGGTGCTGCTCAACGCCACCAACGGCCGCTCGTCGCTGTGGGTCGTCTCCGTCTTCATGCTGGTCGGCCTGTTCCTGGTGTGGCGGGTGCGCGACCAGCGCTGGCTGGTCGGGGCGTTCGCCACGGTCGGCATGATGTTCGTGCTGACGGCGGCGAACAACCGGTCGTACACCCAGTTCATCACCGGCTACTGGTACAACGACTCGTACCGGCTGGCCGCCATCCTGCCGGTGCTGGCCGTGCCGCTGCTCGTGCTCGGCATCGTGCGTGCGGCCGAGTGCCTGCGCGGCTGGTTCGCCGAGCGACCGCGGTTGGCCCGGCTGGGCGCTTCCGGCACCGCCGTGACCGTTGTGCTGGCCCTGCTGGTGATCGTCGCGAGCAAGGGCCTGTACTTCCGCAACCAGGTCGCGACGGTCGCCTTCACCTACACCGGGATGGAGAACACCGAGGACGGCACCCTGGCCGATCCGAGGGAGCAGGCGTTCTACACCCGGATCGCCGCCAAGGTGCCGCACGACGTCGTCGTCGCCAACAACCCGTGGGACGGCAGCCCGTTGGTCTGGGCGCTGGCCGACCGCGAGGTGCTGTTCCCGCACATGGACATCGCGTGGAGCAACGAGCAGAAGTACCTGGCCGAGCACCTGGTCGACGTGGCCCGCGACCCCACGGTCTGCCGCGACCTGAGCCGGCTGCACGTGGGCTACCTGGTGATCGGCGAACAGCGGTTCTGGCACGGCGACGGCCGGCGCGCCCTCTACCCCGGCATCCACGACCCGGGTATTCGACCCGGCTTCCAGCTCGTGGACTCCGACGGCGACCTGAAGCTGTACAAGATCACCGCCTGCTGAGCGGGACTCGCAGAACGGGGCGCCTCCCCTTTGGAGGCGCCCCGTTTGTGTTGCCGCGTCAGGTGTTCACGGCGGCGCGTGACGGACGGGGCTCGTTGGCCTCGTGGCTGCCGTGGCGTTCGAACAGCCGTCGGGCCTCGGCCCACATGGCGTCGGCCTCGCCCGTGCGGCCGGTCGCGGCCAGCAGGGTCGACAGGTCGCGCATGGTGCGGGCCTGCCACAGCGGCAGCGCCAGCGCGGTCCACCACTTCAGCGACCGCTGGAGGTGCTGCTCGGCGTCGTCGAAGCGGCCGGCGGCCAGGTCGAGCTCGCCCAGGGTGCGCAGCAGCAGCCCCTGGCCGAAGCCGTCCTGGAGCTGGCCGCACTTCTCCAGGCCGTCCAGCAGCCGCTGCCGCTCGGACTCGCCCCGGCCCTGCCGGATCCGCACCTTGGCCAGCGCCTGCATGGCGTAGATGATCATGTGTGGATCGCCCAGCTCCACCAACATCCGCAGCGCGGAGCCGCAGAACCGCTCGGCGGTGGCGAGGTCGCCGGCGGCCCGGTGGGCGATGCCGATCGAGCGGTGCACCAGGGCCTGGCCGAACCGGTCGTCCAGCTCCCGGTACCGGGCCAGCGCCCGGTTGTGCTCGACCAGCGCCGCCTCGAACGCGCCCTGCTCGGTCAGCGTCATGCCCAGGCTGTGCCAGGCGCGGCCCTGGATCTGCGGCGAGTGCGCGTCGGCCAGCGCCGGCAGCAGCTCCACCAGCATGCGCTCGGCGTCCTTGAGCTCGCCGCGCTCCCGCTGCACGGTGGCCAGCTCCAGCTTGGTCAGCACGATCGCGCCGTCGTCGGCCAGCTTCTCGTAGATGGCCAGCGCGCGGCCGTAGTAGTCGTCGGCCTCGTCGAACCGGTCCTGCTCCAGCCGCAGCCGGCCGAGGCCGATGTACAGCGACGCCTTGCTGGCCTCGTCGCCGGCCTCCTCGGCGGCCTGCAACGCGGCCGAATGCGTCTGCCACCACTGGTCGAACTGGTTGCGCGCGGTGAAGACCGACGAGGACAGCGCCGCGGCCAGGCTGGTCGACGACGTCACCAGGCCCAGCTCGCTGGCCCGCTCGACCAGGGCCACGAACACCGCCCGCTCGGCGTCGAACCAGCCCACCGGGTCGGCCACCAGCCGGGCCATCGTCGCCGCGTCCGGGGCGTGCCAGCGGGGCCGGCCGCTGATGTGCGTGGCGCTGCCCCTCGGCATGCGCGCGGTGGCCTCGTCGATCATCGTCACGGCGCAGTGGATGACCCGCTCCAGGGCGGCCGTGGTGTCGGCCGGCGACTCGTCGGCCTCGGCCCGCTCGACGGCGAACGCCCTGGTCAGGTCGTGCAGCTGGTACCGCGGCGAGCCGGCGGCGTCGACCATGGTGGTGTCCAGAAGGTAACTGTCGGCCAGCCGCTCCAGGATGCGCTCGGTGGCCGGCACGGTCAGGTCCAGCAGCGGGGCCACGAACCAGGCCGCGAACTCCATGGTGCCCAGCCAGCCCAGCAGCCGCAGCGCGCGGCGGTCGGTCTCGGTCAGGCCCTCGTAGCTGAGCAGCAGGCTGCCGCGCACCTCCAGGTCGCCGGTGGACAGCTCGTCCAGCAGCTGGTGCCGCTCCCGCAGCCGGGTCGCGAGCAGCCGCAACGGCCACTGCGGCCGGGCGGCCAGCCGGGCGCCGGTGATGCGCACCGCCAGCGCCAGCTGCCCGCACAGCCGGACGATGTCCGCGGCGGCCGTCGGGTCCTGGGCGATCCGCTCCGGGCCGACCAGCGACTCCAGCAGCGCGGTGGCCTCGGTCTCGGCGAACACCTCGATGTCCACGTGCGTCGCGCCGGCCAGCGCCGGTAACCGGCGGCGGCTGGTGACCAGCACCGCGCAGCCCGAACCGCCCGGCAGCAGGTCGCGGACCTGCCGCTCGTCGGCGGCGTCGTCCAGCAGCACCAGCACCCGCCGGTCGGACAGCATCGTGCGGTACAGGTCGGCGCGCTCCTCCAGGCTTTCCGGCACGGCCTGTGCCGGCACGCCCAGTGCCCGGAGGAACCGCGCCAGCACCTCGGTCGGGTCCAACGAGGATGTGTGGACCCCGCGCAGGTTCACGTACAGCTGGCCGTCCGGGTACTGCTCACGCATCAGGTGCGCGACGTGGATGGCCAGCGAGCTCTTGCCGGCGCCGGGCTGGCCGGCGATCACGCTCACCCGGGTCGCACTGGCGTCGGCGGTGAGCCGCCGCACCAGGCGGTCGACCTGCTCGTCACGGCCGGTGAAGTCGGGCAGATCGGACGGCAGCTGCTGCGGCGCGGCCCGGACCGGCTCCGGCAGCACCGCCGTCGGCTCGGGCTGCGGCGCATCGGTCACCGGGGGCGGCACCTTGCCGCGCAGGATCTGGCCGTGCACGGCCTGGAACTCGGGGCTCGGCTCCACCCCGAGCTCGTCGATCAGCAGCCGGCGGCCCGTCTCGTACTCGGTCAGCGCGTCCGCCTGCCGGCCGGCCTGGTAGAGGGCGATCATCAGCTGCCCGCGGGCCCGCTCGCGCAGCGGGTCGTCGGCCACCAGCCGGGTCAGCTCCGGGATCAGCCGCGGGCCGTGGCCGAGCCGCAGCCGGGCCTCGATCCGGTCCTCGACCGCGGCCTGCCGCAGCTGCTGCAACCGGTCCCGCTCGTGCTCGGCCCAGTCGCCGCCGACGCCGCCCAGCGGGTCGCCCCGCCACAGCGCCAGCGCCGCCTCAAGGCCCCGGTCGGCCGCCCCGAACCGGGATGCCGCCAGATCCTGCCGAGCCTGCGTCACGAGTGCGCCGAACTCGTGCACGTCGACGTCCGTGGGCGGCACCGTCAGCTCGTAGCCGGCGGGTCGGCGCTGGATGGTGTCCTCGCGAAGGACCCGCCGCAGGGTCGAGACGTACGAGTGCACGCCGGCCCGGGCGCTGCCCGGCGGATCCTCGCCCCAGAGCACGTCGATGACGGTGTCGGTCGGAACCACTCGTCCCGCGTTGAGCGCGAGCACGGCCAGCAACGCCCGTGGCTTGCGACCGCTCACCTCCAGCGCGGTGGTCCCGGACACCGCGCACACCGGTCCGAGTAGCCGAAACCGCAAACCGTCCCCCCTCGCCTGCCTGACACCAGGTAACCACGGGCGAAGGAGTGGTGGAACAAGACGCCGCTCACAGAATTCCCGCCCTTACCGGCCTATCGGAGGCGAGCGTTGCTTTTGTTACCCCACAGCGTCGACGAGCTCCGGCGTCGACAGGTTCTCGGCCACCCAGCGCTTGAGCGTGGCCAGGCTGGACATCACGCCGCGCTCCGCGCGCAGCCGGCGCCAGATGCGCTCCTGCGGCAGCCCGGCGGTCCGCAGCTCGGCGATGAACTCGCGGTTCTGGTCCAGCTCACGCCAGGTGGTGCGGCGCAAGCGGGGCTGCGTGATAACCGGGTGCCGGCGGGCGATCAGCAGCGTCCAGTCGGTGGTGCTCAGCGGCGTCCCACCCGGCCGGATGCCGGCGGCCAGCGCACAGTCGGCGTACTTCTTCACGGTCTTGCGGTCCACGCCGACCGCGGCGGCCACGTCGGTGGTGGAGTCGCCGCGGTGCCAGCGGACCAGCATCTCGGCGACCTGGGTGGGCGTGAACGTGCGGCGAGCCATGACAAATCCCCCTTGTCGTCCAGCGGCGGCCCGGCGGCGGCGTGTCCCCTCTGCACGCCGCCACCATCGGCGCCTTCGTCAGCCACGGTCACTTTCCGGCTGACGATGGCAACGCTAGGCGGGAGGGTTTGGGGAAACCTTGAGCCCGATCTCAAGGGTCGACGCGGCGTGAACACGAAGCCGCCCCGACTCCCACCAGGGGAATCGGGGCGGCTTGACTGGCCGTGCCTATGCGGTCACTTGCGGTAGAAGCGCTCGTGGCGGCCCTGCAGCACCAGCTTGAGCCACTGCACGAACAGCTTCGGGTCCTTGCGCTGGGTCAGGAAGTACAGCCCGAACCGGGCCACCTCCAGCAGCCCCAGGTGGCGCAGTCCCGGCTGGGACAGCAGATAGCCGCGGTTGCGGTACGTGTAGTAGCGCTTGACCTCGTTCTCCGGGTCCTGGGCGTGGAACTTGCCACCCAGCATCGGCTTGAACTCGGCGGAGCCGTTGGGGTGCAGATACTGGGTGCGCAGGCTGGTGCCGAACGGCAGGCCGCTGCGGACCAGGCGGCGGTGCACCTCGACCTCGTCGCCGCGGAAGAACAGCCGGTAGTCCGGCACGCCGACGATGTCCAGCGCCTCGGCCCGGAACAGCGCGCCGTTGAACAGCGAGGCGATGCCGGGCAGGAAGTCCTCGCCCAGCTCGTTCGCGCCACGCTTCCAACTCAGGCCGCGGCGCAGCGGGAAGGCCAGCGTCTCCGGGTCGTCGATGTCGGCGACCACCGGCGACACGCAGGCCAACCGGCGCTTGGTCGCCTCCTCGAACAGGATCTGCAGCACGTTCTCGTCGGCCGGGCGGCCGTCGTCGTCGGCCAGCCAGACCCAGTCCGCGCCCAGCGCCAGCGCGTGCAGCATGCCCAGCGCGAAGCCGCCGGCGCCGCCCAGGTTGCGGTGCGAGGTCAGGTAGGTGCTGGGGATCCCGCAGGTCTCCACCACGTCCTTGGCCGGGTGCGACGGGTCGTTGTCGACCACCACCAGGTGGTCCACCGGCTTGGTCTGGGCCGCCATCACCTTCAGCGAGTTGGCCAGCAGCTCACGCCGGTTGTGCGTGACGACAACGCCGACGACCGCGCCCTTGGGCAGCCGGGAGCTCATGCGGTCTCGCCGTTGGGCAGCACCGGGTCGCCGGTCAGGCCGAGCCGCTCCAGCGTCTCCTGCGACATGTGCTCGAACGGGTCGCGGCCCTTGTACGCGGTGAGCACCTCACGCAGCCCGCCGCGCATCTTCATCTGGCCGTGGTCCATCCAGATCGCCGAGTTGCACAGCTCCATCAGGAACTCGTCCGAGTGCGAGGCGAAGACCAGCAGGCCGGACCGCTTGACCAGGTCGTTGAGCCGGTCCCGGGCCTTGTCCAGGAAGGCCGCGTCGACGGCGCCGATGCCCTCGTCCAGGATCAGGATCTCCGGGTCGATGGACGTGACCACGCCCAGCGCCAGCCGGACCCGCATGCCGGTGGAGTACGTGCGGATCGGCATCGACAGGTAGTTGCCCAGCTCCGAGAAGTCGGCGATGTCGTCCATCCGCTGTTCCATCTGCTTGCGGGACATGCCCAGGAACAGACCGCGGATGATGATGTTCTCGTAGCCCGACAGCTCGGGGTCCATGCCGACGCCGAGGTCGAACACCGGCGCCACCCGGCCGGAGATCTGCGCGGAGCCCCGCGTCGGCTCGTAGATGCCGGCGAGCATGCGCAGCAGGGTGGACTTGCCGGCACCGTTGTGGCCGACCAGGCCGACCCGGTCGCCGTGCTTGAGCGACAGCGTGATGTCACGCAGCGCCTCGATGATCGGCACCCTGCTCTCGGTGCCGATCCGGCCGCCGGCCTTGCCGAGGAACGCCTTCTTCAACGACCGCGTCTTGGCGTCGAAGATGGGGAAGTCGACGGAGGCGTTCCAGACTTCGATGCTGACCATATTCGGAAGCCTCACTCACACCCAGTAGGAGATGCGGGCACGGTAGTTCTTCATCGCGAGCAGAGCCAGAGCCCAGCCGACCACTGCCATTCCGATGCACACGATCCAGCTCAGCGGCTCGATCTCCTGGCCGATCAGCGGGGCCCGCATCACCTGCACCAGGTGGTACAGCGGATTCCAGTTCAGGATGGCCTGGGCCAGGTCCTTCTGCTTGCTGAGGGTGTCCACGGTCCACACGATGGGCGTGCCGTAGAACAGCAGCTGGATGACCGCGTTGATCACCTGCGGGATGTCCCGGTAGCGGGTGCTGATGATGCCCAGCAGCATCGACACCCAGGCGCCGTTGAGCGCCACGAGCAGGAAGCCCGGCACCACGAGCAGGAACGACCAGCCCAGGCCCGGCTGATGGGTGCCGTGGCCGTCCGGCGACATCGTGTACTCGTGCGAGATGTACGCGAAGAAGATGCCCGCCACGATCACGTAGACGATCAGGTTGTGCAGCAACAGCAGGGTTTGCCGCCAGATCGTGCGTAGCACGTACACCGACAGCGGCGCCGGCACGTGCTTGATCAGGCCCTCGTTCGCGATGAACGTCTGCAGGCCCTCCAGCAGGCATCCGCTCAGGAAGTTCCAGACGATGAAGCCGACCGTGACGAACGGGAGGAACGTCTGGATGTTCACGTCGAGGATGAGCGCGTACAGCAGGCCGGTGCCCAGCGCCGTGACGCCCATGCCGATGGTGATCCACAACGGGCCCAACACCGAGCGGCGGTAGCGCTGCTTGATGTCCTGCCAGCCGAGGTGGGCCCACAGCTGCCGGTTGGCGAAGCCCGTGCGGATGTCCGCGAAGGCGCGCGACCAACTGCGGGTGGAGGGCGCCAGCGGCTCCACGGGGCGGTCGATGGTGCTTGAGGGATGCACGAGGAACGAGGGTACCGGCGTCATTCCGTGGTGTTACGCCTGGGCGGCCACTCCTGCGGTGATGACGCCGGACCGTCGTGGCTACAGGTATTGGCCGCCGCCCCGGATGTGCTGCGTGTCCGGATCCGCACCGCCGATGCCCGGCGGCAGCGCGCGGCCGCGCATCTGCTCCAGCTGCACCCTGGCCGCCATCTGCTGCGCGAACAGGGCGGTCTGGATGCCGTGGAAAAGGCCCTCCAGCCAGCCGACCAGCTGGGCCTGGGCGATACGCAGCTCGGCGTCGGACGGGGTGGAGTCGTCGGTGAACGGCAGCGACAGCCGCTCCAACTCGTCCCGCAGCTCCGGCGCCAGGCCGTCCTCCAGCTCCGTGATGGACGCCTTGTGGATCTCCCGCAGGCGGTTGCGGGAGGCGTCGTCCAGCGGAGCGGCCCGCACCTCCTCGAGCAGTTGCTTGATCATCGTGCCGATCCGCATCACCTTGGCCGGCTGCTCGACCAGGTTGCTCACGTCCTGGCCGGCCTCGGCCTCGTCGGCAGACGGCACCCGCGCGGAGCCGA
>DASWRQ010000358.1:0-2065 GCA_036403095.1 Kutzneria sp.
AGCATGGTGCTGATCGAGGCGCACTTCAGCGTCGCCGGTTGGGCCGAGCAGATCGTGGCCGAGCGAGACAGACTCCAATCTGGGAACGAGTCGCGGAGTTGGTTCGACCAGCTCGGCCGCAAGGTGGTCCGGCTCCTGGACATGGCCGACGACTTGCTCAACCACACGACATTCCTGGCCGACCTGAGAACCGTGCAACCGATCCCGATGAGCCAATTGAGCACCCTGCGCTGTCCGGTGCGGGCGGTCTACGGTGAGCACTCCGACGTGGTCGACTACGCCCGCCAGCTCAATGACCACCTGCCGCAGTGCCTCCTCACGGTGCTGCCCGGCTGCGGCCACTCGGTGCTGATGGACGCGACGGCTGCACTGCGCAAGATCCTCCTGAACTGGTTCGCAACCCAGACCCATGCGGCTGTCCGGTGAGCCGGTTCCTGTTCGTGGTGCCGCCGCTGGTCGGGCATATCGTGCCCACGGTTGCTCTCGGCCAGGAACTGGCCGACCGCGGTCACCAGGTCGCCTGGGCAGGGGACGCCGAGACAGTCGGCCGGCTGCTGTCGCCGGGGGCCACGTTGCTCCCGGTCGCGGCCGACTTCGGCGGTCAGACGCTGGCCCAGGTCCGCCACCGCTCGCTGGGCTTGCGGGGGGCGGCCGCGTTCCGGTTCTTGTGGGCGGATTTCCTGATCCCGCTGGCGGTCTCGATGGTGCCTGGCGTCGCGGCCGCGGTGGACGAGTTCGCCCCGGATGTTGTGGTCGTCGACCAGCAGGCATTGGCCGGCGCGCTGGTAGCTCGCCAGCGACGGCTGCCGTGGGCCACCTCGGCCACCACCTCGGCGGAGCTGACCGACCAGTTCGCCACCACTCCGCTACTCGGCACGTGGGCACGGCAGTGTCTGGCCGACTTCCAACGTGGCTTGGCCGTATCAGACCCCGTTGACCTGAGGTTTTCCGATCATCTTGTGCTGGCGTTCACGACGGCGACGCTCGTCGGGCCGGTCTGCGACTTCCCCGGTCACTACATATTCGTGGGCCCGGCGATCGGCGCCCGGGCCGGTGCACCGCAGTTCCCGTGGGACTGGCTAGACCCGGACCGGCAGCACATCCTGGTCTCGCTGGGTACCGTCAACCGGGAGGTCGGCCGGCGGTTCTTCGCCACCGCGGTGGCAGCGGTGGCCCCGCTCGCCGACCGGCTGCAGGCGATCATCGTTGCCCCGCCCGATATGGTCGGGCCGCCGCCGGACCATATCATGGTCCGCGAGTTCGTCCCCCAACTTGACCTGCTCCCCCGCCTGGACGTGGTAGTCAGCCACGCCGGTCACAACACGGTGTGCGAAGCCCTCGCGCACGGCGTGCCGCTGGTGGTGGCTCCAATCCGCGACGACCAACCGGTGATCGCGGGGCAGGTCGTCGATGCCGGCGCCGGCATCCGGGTGCATTTCGGCCGGGTCAGCACCACCGAACTGGGCAACGCCATCACGACCCTGCTTGACGACCCGTCGTACTCAGCCGCCGCGCAGCGGGTGCGGGAGGAGTTCGCCACCGCCGGCGGCTCCGCCACCGCGGCCGACCACCTGGAGAAACTCACATGAGCGATCCGTACGAGGCCCGCCGGCCGTACTACCAGGCGGAGCTGGCCAGCGGCGTCGAGCGGTTCCTCGAACCCCGCCGGGACCGCTGTCCCTGGTGTGGATCCACCGATCTGTCGGTCCGGCTACGGACTTCCGACCTTATCCAGCGCAAACCGGGCCGGTTCGTCCTGGAGCAATGCGGGACTTGCCGGCACGTCTTCCAGAACCCCCGGCTAACCCCGGCCGGGCTGGACTTCTACTACCGCGACTTTTACGACGGCCTCGGCGAGGAGCAGACGAAGGCGGTATTCAACACGGCCGGGCAGTCCTACCGCGGGCGGGCCGACCTGCTGAAGCGATTCACCACGCCCAGGGCATGGCTGGATGTCGGCGCTGGCCACGGCCACTTCTGCCGGCTCGCCCGGGAAATCTGGCCGGATACCGTATTCGATGGGTTGGACCAGAGCGTCAGTGTGGAGGAAGCGCAGCGCCGCGGC
>DASWRQ010000359.1:0-25307 GCA_036403095.1 Kutzneria sp.
ACGGGTTTCACCACCGTGCGCATCACCAGCAACACCGGATGCAGGCGCAACACCCCGCTCACCACGCGTCGGGTGTAGCGCAGGTTCGTCACGTCCATTGCGGTGATGCGGCGGCCGGCCAGCACCGTGTCCACCCCAGCCGTGCAACCGTGCCGCCGCGTGCGGATGCGAGGCCAGCTCGTGCCACGAACACCGTCAGGCAGCCCTTCACCGGTTCCTCGGACGGGAGGAACCGCCGCATCAGCAGCATGATCGTGGACTGCCCCGTCGGCCTGACCGCGGTACACCGGCTCGTAGCCCGTAATCGCCGCGTTCACGTCCAGCGCCGTGTTCGGCCCCCGGTCGAGAGTCAGCTGCCGGGCCCGCTCCGCCGCGGTGGCGACGTGACGCCCATCAGCCTCGGCAATCGTCGGCCGGACACGATGCCCGGTACACAATGCCCGGGTACGCCCCGTATCTTCCGACCAGTTCACCGGGTGTCCGGGCAGCCGGGGCCTAGAGTTGTGGGCAGTGCGGCCGGCCGGACCCGGTTCCGCGTTACGTGCACCCCTGCAACCCGTTACGCAACGGTTTTCATTCAGCCGGTCGGGCCGCACAATCACTGGTATGAACCATTCGATCACGGTGGGAGTAGTCGACTCCGAGGCGCTGGTGCGTGGCGGTATCCGCCGGGTGCTCGAACAGGCGCCGGACGTGCGGGTCGTGGCCGAGGCCGCCAGTGGGCCGGGGGCCGTCGAACTCGTGCGCAAACATCTGCCCAGGGTGCTGCTGATGGACGTGTCCATGCCCGGCTTGGACGGCCTCGCCGCCACCGAGCAGGTCCGGGCGCTGTCCGCCGGCACCGCCGTCGTGCTGCTCACCTCGGTGGCCGACGACGGCCACATCCGGCGCGCCGTGCGGGCCGGCGCCACCGGTTTCCTGCTCAAGGACGGCAGTCCCCGCGACCTCGTCACCGCCGTCCGGGCCGTCGCCGCCGGCGAGGCCATGCTGTCGCCCGCCATCACCCGCCGGGTGCTCGACCGCATCGTCGACATCGACCCCGAACCCGTCGAGCGGGCCCGCACCCTCGTCAACCACCTCACCGGCCGGGAGCGCGAGGTCCTCGGCCTGCTCGCGCAGGGCATGGGCAACCTCCAGATCGCCCGCAAGCTCTACCTCAGCGAGGGCGCGGTCAAGGCCAACGTCAGTCGCCTGCTCACCAAGCTCAGCTGCGACAACCGGGTGCAGGCGGCCATACTGGCGCACAACGCCCGCCTGGTCAGCGCCTGAGGGAAAGCGCATTCCGGTGGCGTCCGCCGCCCACCGGTGCCCTTTCCCCGCTGTCCCTTCCCCCTGCCCTTTCCTTGATGCCCCGCCCGACGGCACCCGCCCCCGTCGGCACCGCGGCCCTCGCTCCTCCTCCCCGGCCTCCGCCCGCTACCGGCGAGGGAAAGCGGCTTCCAAATCCGGGCGAGTCCCGCTTTCAGACACACCGAAATACGGTTTCGGGCAGGTCCCCGTGAGTCCCGCTCAACGGACAGGGTGAGTCGCAAGGTGGAGCAGCGTCGGCGCGGACACCCTACGCGACCGCCGCGCTTTCCCCTGGTACGGATGATTTCGGCACTGGAGTCGGGCAGCGTGTTGCCAGACCACGGCCTGGGCACCCGGCGCGCCCACGGCGCTTCCGTCGGCCCCGGTGGTTGCCGGGCGAATTCCGAAGGAAGACAGTGTGTTGCCGAATGCGCGGCGCGGGCGCCTGACTTGACCACCTCGCCTTGGTGACACGAGCTCGGCGAGTCCCGTTTCGGCCGTCCTCGACCAATCGGCGGCAACGCCTACTACACGTTTCTCAAGGGCTTGACCGGAGGCGCGCGGCTTACGCGTCGCGGGAGGCCCAGGCGATAGGTGACCGTGCGAACGCTGATGCCGAGCCGGGCGGCGATTTCGGGGTTGGTGAGACCGGCGGGCAGCAGGGAGGCGACGGCGTGCTCATCGGGGGCGACGGCGGGCGTGGAGGGGGATTCGGGCCAGAGGTCGTGCAGGGCGTAGGCCATGACCTGGTCCCGGGACAGCCGACCGACCTCGGCGGCGATGCGATCGATCTGCTCGTCGTCGGGCACGCCCCAGTCGCCGAGGCCGGCCTCGACCTGACGCCGCCCGACGCGCCTGACAACCGAGCCGATGCGGTGCTCGAAATGCGGCAAGTGAAGGCACCGGCTCAGCGGCGGCCTCACGCCGCGCGGAACGCGCGGCATGAATACTGTTTCACCGTGACCGCGAGGATGCTTGTCTGGACTCCCGTGCCGACTGCCAAGCTGCAGATCCGGCTGCACGAGGAGGGCGAGGGCCCGGCGGTGCTGGTTCCCGTGGGCTCCGGCACCGTGGTCCTGCCGGCCCCGTCGGCGCGCTTCCCGCGCGCGGTGGCACTGGCCCGCACCTGCCTGCGCATCGGGGAGCGGGCGCTGGCCGTGCGCTGGGACGACAACGCCGTCACCGCGCACCCCATCTACGAGAAGAGCCTGTACGGCTGGGCCTGGGGCGCCCACCGCGACGTGCTCAGGCTGCTGGAGGCGACCAACCCGCGCGGCGGGGCGGCGCGGATCCTGCTGCGCGGCATGTTCCTGGTCAACAGCGACAAGCGGGACCAGCGCAGCCGGCACGACGCGGTGGCGCGGTACTTCGGCGAGACGCTGGACGCCGCCGACCAGGCGATGCTCCAGCGCGTGCAGGACTGGCCGGCCGGCGGCCCGCCGGCGCTGGCGGCGCTGTTCACCGCGGCCGGACGGGACGACGTGGCCCAGGTGGCGTCGCTGGTCGACGCCGGTCACGCCGACGCGTGGCTGGCCAAGCTGCCGGCCGAGGCCAGCCGCAAGGCCGTGAAGGAGGCCCCGCTGAACACCGTGCTGCCGGTCGTGCCGGTCACCCAGGGCATGGCCCCGTCTTAGCGAGGCCGCGCCGGTGCCTGGACCGTCGCCGGATTTCGGCCGCCGCCATCCGACGCGCCCCACCACCTACGCCGATGCGGCGGGTTAAATCCGGCCAGGGAAGGCGCCGGTCACGAGCGGCCTCGCCGCGACGCCGAAGGCGGCGCCGAGAACACAGCGCCGGTCACGCAGGGGATGGCGCCGTCTTAGCCCGCTTGCGCCGACCGCCGGTGATGAACTTGCGGCCCGGCGTCTCCACGAACGTGTACAGCGCCCAGGACAGGCCCAGGCTCACGCCGAACATGGCCAACACGACGACCAGCGCGACCGGCGCGTTGAGCGAGATCGTGCCCGGCAGCAGCGTCTTCACCGCGCCGAGCACCATCGCGTGCACCATGTAGAACGAGAACGACCACTCGCCCAGCCGCTCCATCACCGGCAGCCGCCACACCGAGTGGGTGCCGCGCAGGTCGGCCATCGCCGCGGCCGGGATCAGCAGGCTGAAGCCGAGCAACGTGCAGAACGTGTTGCCGAAGGCGCTGGGCAGCGCCGGCACCACGAAGTAGCCGATCAGGGTCACGCCGAGCGCGACGTCCAGGCCTGGGCCGCGCCACCGGCCCAACATGACCAACCGGGCCAGCGCGATGCCGAGGGTGAACTCGCCCAGCCGGGCCAGCGGCAGGAAGTAGACCGGCCACGAGGTCGGGTGCACGGTGATGGCGATCGGCACCGCGATCACCGACAGCGCGCTGACCACCGCGAAGACCACCGCGCCGCGGGCCTGCAGGTGCCGGGCCAGCCGTCCGAACAGCGGGAACGACACGTAGAACAGCAGCTCGCAGACCAGCGACCAGCTGACCGGGTCGAGGCTCTGGTAGTAGAAGTAGTCCGGGAACCACGAGTGCAGCAGCAGCACGTTGGCCACCAGCTGGCCGACCGTCGGCACGAACTCGGAGCCGATGGTCAGCGCCAGCACCAGCGCGATCGCCCCGCACACCAGGTGCACGGGATAGATGCGGGCGACCCGGCGGCGCAGGAAGCCCAGCGCGGTGTCCTTGGGCCGGGACGACCACATCAGCACGAAGCCGGACAGGATGAAGAAGAACGACACGCCGGTGCCGCCGGCCTGGAACACGGTGGCCATCACGTTGGCCGCCGGCCCGGGGCCGAAGAAGCCGAAGTTGCGGATGTGCATGCCGAACACCAGGAAGGCCGCCGCCCAGCGCAGCCCGGTCAGCGACGGCAGGCGCCCGCCCAGCGACTCGGTCCCAGGGCTCGTGGCTCGGCCTGCAGGGGCCAGCTGGGTCACGGTGCGGTCCTTCGATCGTCGACGGCAGCAGCAGCCGGCTACGGTACGACACCGGCAATAGCCCGTAAGGCGGACGAGCCACCCGAATAGTTGGTCTGCCGGGGAGAACACGTTCCGTGTCGTGACGCAGATCACGATGGAACGGGCCCTCTAAGCTGTGCTCGTGCCCCGTGTAGTCGTGCTGGATTACGGATCAGGCAACCTCCGCTCGGCCGAGCGCGCGCTGCGCCGCGTCGGCGCCGACGTCGAGGTGACCGCCGACCATCGTGCCGCGCTGGCCGCGGACGCCCTCGTGGTGCCCGGCGTCGGCGCGTACGCGGCCTGTATGGCCGGGCTGAACGCCGTGCGCGGCGCCCGCATCATCGGCGAGCGGCTGGCCGGCGGGCGGCCCGTGCTGGGCATCTGCGTCGGCATGCAGATCCTGTTCGAGCGCGGCGTCGAGCACGGCATCGAGTCCGCCGGCTGCGGCGAGTGGCCCGGCACCGTGGAGCGCCTGCACGCGGACGTGTTGCCGCACATGGGTTGGAACACCGTGAGTGCGGCCGAGGACTCCGTGTTGTTCGACGGTCTCGACGCCAACGCCCGGTTCTACTTCGTGCACTCCTACGGCGTGCGCAAGTGGGAGCTGGTGCCGGACAGCGACACCCTCAAGGCGCCGCTGGTGACGTGGGCCAACCACGGCGAGGACTTCGTCGCCGCGGTGGAGAACGGCGCGCTGTGCGCGACGCAGTTCCACCCGGAGAAGTCCGGCGACGCCGGGGCGCACCTGCTGGAGAACTGGCTGGCCAGCACGCGATAGGGTCCTGCCTGTGACGTTCTACCTGCTCCCCGCCGTTGATGTGGCCGACGGCAAGGCTGTCCGGCTCGTCCAGGGCGAGGCCGGCACCGAGACCTCCTACGGCGACCCGCTGGAGGCCGCGCTCGCCTGGCAGCACGACGGCGCCGAGTGGATCCATCTCGTCGACCTCGACGCCGCGTTCGGCCGCGGCTCCAACCGTGAGCTGCTCGCCGGCGTGGTCGGCAAGCTCGACGTGAAGGTGGAGCTGTCCGGCGGGATCCGCGACGACGAGTCGCTGGCCGCCGCGCTGTCCACCGGCTGCACCCGGGTCAATCTCGGCACCGCCGCGCTGGAGAACCCGCAGTGGTGCGCCAAGGCCATCGCCGAGCACGGCGAGAAGGTGGCCGTCGGGCTGGACGTGCGGATCACCGAGCAGGGCCACCGGCTGGCCGCCCGCGGGTGGACGCAGGACGGCGGCGACCTGTGGGACGTGCTGGAGCGGCTGGACCGTGACGGCTGCTCCCGCTACGTGGTGACCGACGTGAGCAAGGACGGCACGCTGCGCGGCCCCAACCTGGAGCTGCTGCGCGCCGTCTGCGACCGGACCGACGCCCCAGTGATCGCCTCCGGCGGTGTGTCCAGTGTGGACGACCTGGTGGCGCTGTCCGGGCTGGCCGCGGACGGCGTCGAGGGCGCGATCGTCGGCAAGGCCCTCTACGCCGGCGCGTTCACTCTCCCCGACGCTCTCGCAGCAACTCGCTGAACTTCGCCAGGATCCACCGCTCCAGCTCGTCGGTGTTGAGACCGAGGCCGGTGAGCACCTTGGGGCCGATGCCGTCGGCCTCGGCGATCAGGCCCAGCAGCACGTGCTCGGTGCCGACGAAGTTGTGCTCGAGGCGCAGTGCCTCGCGCACCGCCAGCTCCAGCACCTTGCGCACGCGGGGCGTGAACGGGATGTCCTCGGTGATCTTCTCGTCGGTGTAGGGCGCGGCGACCTTCACCGCGGCACGGATCTGCTCCTCGGTGATGCCCTGCGCGATCAGGGCCTTGGACGCCAGGCCTTGGTGCACCGCGACCAGGGCGATCAGCACGTGCTCGGTGCCGATGTAGCGGTGGCCCGCGGCCATCGCCTCGCCGCGGGCCCCGACCACCACCTGGCGGGCCAGGTCGGTGAAGCGGCTGAACGGGCCCCAGTCCATCGGCTCTTCCTTGGGCACGAAGCGTTTCTGCGCCGCCTGCTTGCTCACGCCCATGCTGTGGCCGATGTCCGTCCAGGTGGCGCCGGCCCGGCGGGCCTGGTCCACGAAGTGGCCGACCAGGTGGTCGGACAGCTCGCCGAGGCGGTCGGCCTGCAGCACCGCCTCGGACAGCCGCTCCAGCGCGTCGCCGCCGGGGTGCAGGGTGGCGACCAGGTTGATCATGTCGTCGAGTCGTGGTGTCGTCATGCCGTCAACGTTAGGTTGACTGCCTGACGCTTGTCAACCTTAGGTTGACGGCTCGCGCCAGCGTCCTGACGCCCCGTGCTTGCGGTGCACCGTGGTGTCCGCGATGACCATGGTGGCCGCCAACAGAATGAGGTCCTTGAGCACGTACTGGCCCTCCAGTGTCGGCATGTGATCGGGTCCGCTGAACAGTTCCGCCGGCATCAGCGCCAGTGGCAGCAGAATTCCGATCGCCCACAGCGCCATCGGGTAGATCGCCACTCGCAGGCCGATGTTCGTGATCAGCGACAGGCCGATCAGGCATTCCACCGTCGCGAACCCGTCCATCGTCAGCCGATCCGGCGCCAGTCCGAGGCTCAGCATCCGGCTCACCGTTTCCACCATGTGCTCCGCCGGGCTCAGGCCCGGAAAGTACTTGAGGAATCCAAAGAGTAGAATGATTCCACCCATGCTGATCCGGAGCAGTCGGACGCTGTTTCTGGTCAGCCAGCGATGTATTCGCAGCTCGGCCCGTGTAATCGTTTGCATAGTAGTCGACACGCGCGCCTCCGCAGGGAAGAGGGTTTGCGGGGTATGCGGAACCGTGTGGCCGGTCCCGCCGCTCGCAGCGTATTAGCGGGGTGACGCCCGTCGCTATCCCGAGATAAGCCTAGGTATAGGCGGAATTACCTAGTTCGCCACGCTAAGTGACGGTGGTCGCCCCGAAGTGGGTATTTAGTCCAGCCGGGCGAAGGCACTGCCCGCTCGGGCCAAGGACGAGGCGCTGCGCATGGGACGATGTGGACAGACAGTAGGACTTTCGTGAGCACCGCACCCTTGCCGGGCCATTTCCATCGTCCGCTGACGATCGCCGACTACGAGCGCCTGCCCGAAGACGCCGAGACATGGTGGGAACTCCAGGAGGGCTGCCTGGTCATGATGCCGCCGCGACGTCCGTTCCAGGCGTCGGCCGACGGAAAGCTGTGTTCCGGGCTCGGGCCATATCTGCCCGACGATCTGGTCATGCTCCCGAACATCGACGTCAATCTGGATCTCGGGCCGGCGGACGCCCCTGGCCATGTCCGCCGGCCCGACCTGGTCGTGATCGACTGGGCGGCCTATGACCGTTCGAACCGGGAGGGCACGCTCCTTCGCGCCTCCGAGGTGCGACTTGTCGTGGAGATCGTGCAGCCCGGATCGGTCCGGATGGACCATGTCGTCAAGCGTGGCGAATATGCCGATGCCGGTATTCCGTACTACTGGATCATCGACCTCGAGGTCCCGGTCTCGTTGATCGAATGCCGGCTGGTCGAGGATGCCGGCTATCAGGACAATGGCATTGTCACCGGTGGGTTTGTGACATCGCTGCCGTTTCCGGTGCGGATCGACCTCGACAGCCTGGACGAGCTCACCACGTAGGGTCGGGGGATGGCTGGGCTGTTCATACGTCGGGTGCGGCTGGACGAGCCGTCGACCGGGCGATACCCGTTCACGCTGCCGGTGGTGCGCTGGCTGTCCGAAGTGGACGGTCTGGATCTCGGGGCCGGCGTGACGTTCGTGATCGGGGAGAACGGGGCGGGCAAATCCACGCTGGTGGAGGCGATCGCGGTGGCGGCGGGGTTCAACCCGGAGGGCGGGAGCCAGGACTTCCGGTTCGCGACGAGGGCGACGGAGTCGTCGCTGGGGGACCACCTGACGCTGACCCGGGGCATCGGGAAGCCGAGGACGGGGTTTTTCCTGCGGGCGGAGTCGTACTACAACGTGGCGACGGAGATCGAACGCCTGGGGAGCGACTCGATCCGGCACTACGGGGGCCGCTCGCCGCACGAACGCTCGCACGGAGAGTCCTTTCTGGACCTGGTGACGCACCGGTTCGGACCGAACGGCCTGTACATCCTGGACGAGCCGGAGGCGGCGCTGTCGGTGCGCGGGTGCCTGGCCCTGGTGGCGAGGATGGCCGACCTGGTGGCACAGGACTGCCAGCTGATCGTGGCGACGCACTCGCCGATCCTGCTGTCGTTGCCGGGCGCGGCGATCCTGGAGGTGGCGGAGGACGGCGCGATCGAGCGGGTGGACTTCGACACGGCGCTGCCGGTGCGGCTCACCCGCGAGTTCCTGGCGGACCCGGACAGGTACCTGCGCCACCTGCTGACGGGACCGTAGGCTGAGGCCATGCCCGTCGCAGTCCGCGTGATCCCCTGTCTCGACGTCGACAAGGGACGAGTCGTCAAAGGCGTCAACTTCACCGATCTCCGCGACGCGGGCGACCCGGTGGAACTGGCGGCGGCCTACGACGCGGCCGGGGCGGACGAGCTGACGTTCCTGGACGTGACGGCCTCGTCCTCGGACCGGGAGACGACCTACGACGTGGTGCGGCGCACGGCGGAGCAGGTGTTCATCCCGCTGACGGTGGGCGGCGGCGTGCGCGCGCCGGAGGACGTGGACCGGCTGCTGCGCGCGGGGGCGGACAAGGTCAGCGTCAACACGGCGGCGATCGCCCGCCCAGAGCTTCTGCGCGAGTGCTCGCAGCGGTTCGGGGCGCAGTGCATCGTGCTGTCGGTGGACGCGCGGCGGGTGCCGGCGGACGGCCAGCCGACGCCGTCGGGCTTCGAGGTGACCACGCACGGCGGCCGCCGCGGCACGGGCATCGACGCGGTCGAGTGGGCGGCCCGCGGCGAGGAGCTGGGCGTGGGCGAGATCCTGCTCAACTCCATGGACGCGGACGGCACGAAGGCCGGCTTCGACCTGGGGCTGATCCGCCTGGTGCGGGCCCAGGTGAGCGTGCCGCTGATCGCCAGCGGCGGGGCCGGCCAGGTCGACCACTTCCCGCCGGCGGTCGCGGCCGGCGCGGACGCGGTGCTCGCGGCGAGCGTGTTCCACTTCGGCACGCTGTCCATCGGCGAGGTGAAGGACGAGTTGCGTGGCGCGGGCGTGGTGATCCGATGAGGCAGGTGCTGCCCGGGTCGTCCGCGCCCGTCGAGATCAAGATCGCGGCGCTGGTGCTGGCCGGCGGGGGACTCGTCTTCCTGCTGACGTTCCTGGTGCTGGGCCTCCAGGCCGACGACCTGGGCTCGATCATCCTGCCGGCGCCGGTGGCGGTGATCAGCCTGGGGCTGGGCGCGGGACTGCTCGGCGGCCTCAGGCCCGTGCGCATCCCGGCTCTACTGTGGACGGTGCTGTGCGCGCTGCTGTACGCCTCGTTCGCGCTGCTGGCGATCGACGTCTGGATCGCGGTGCTGTCCGGGGTGCTGGCGGCGGCGCACGTCTACTCGTTGGTCTTGCAGATCACCCTGCCCGCCCGCCGACACATGGGAAGCACGACGTGAACGACACGCTGGACCCGAAGATTGCCAAGCGGCTCAAGCGAAACGCCGAAGGACTGGTGTGCGCGGTCGCGCAGCAGCGTGGCACCGGCGAGGTGCTGATGGTGGCGTGGATGGACGACGCGGCCCTGCACCGGACGCTGACCACGCGCGAGGCGACGTACTTCTCCCGCAGCCGGGGACAGCAGTGGATCAAGGGTGAGACCTCGGGGCACACGCAGCGGGTGCACGAGGTGCGGCTGGACTGCGACGGCGACACGATCCTGCTGGTGGTGGACCAGGAAGGCGGCGCCTGCCACACCGGCGACCGCACCTGTTTCGACGCTGGTCAGCTTTTGTGAAAGGACCGATCCTCTCGTTCAACGTGAGGAATGGTCCTTTCCAAACACGTCAGTAGCCCGTACGGGCGAAGTCCGGTGGGGTGCCGAAAGGTGGACCGGGCGGGCGTGAGTGGCTGGGGTCACACCTTGCCGGTCAGGTAGCGCTGGAGCGTGGGGCCGACGGTGGCGACGAGGGTGTCGATGTCGGCCGATGCGATGGGCTCCAGCCGCATCACGTACCGGGCCAGGCCGAGGCCGGCGATCTGCGAGCCGAACAGGCCCAGTCGCAGTTCGGGCTGGTCGACGCCCAGTTCCTTGAGTATGCCGCCGAACACCGAGCTGATGAACTCGCGCAGCATCTGGGCCGCGGACTCCTGGGTGGCGGCGCTGCGCACCAGGGTGGTGAAGGCGCCGCCGCCGCTGGTGTCCCACACGGTGATGAACTGGCGCACGACGCGGGCGCCGAGCTCCTCGACCGGGCCGGCGGCGAACACCGCGTCCCGGACGAACTCCGGCGTCACGGGCAGCTGCACGGCCGCCGCGAACAGGCCCTGCTTGCCGCCGAACCAGTGGTTGACCATGGCCGCGTCGACCTCGGCCCGGGCCGCGATGGCGCGTACGGTGGCACCGTCGAACCCCTGCTCGGTGAAGACTTCCCGGGCGGCCGCGAGCAGGGCGGCCTTGGTGTCGTCGCCGGCGGGCCGGCGCCCCCGCCGCTTGGGATCGGTCACGTGCGCTCCTAATTTCAACAGCCATTGAAATCTAGCTACGCGTGCCCGTGGCGTCAACCTCGCCGAGTTGGCGCGCACGTACGGGTGGCTGCCCCTCGTTCACGGGGAGGAGAAAGCCGAGGAGCAGAATGTCAGCCATGGTCAGTGCCTTCGGGGAGGTCAGTCCCAGCCGCGAGGAGTTCCGCGCGCTGGCGGCGCAGCGCAGGGTCATCCCGGTCGTCCGCCGCCTGCTGGCGGACGCCGAGACGCCGGTGGGGGTGTACCGCAAGCTCGCCGCCGACCGGCCGGGCACCTTCCTGCTGGAATCGGCCGAGAACGGCCGCTCCTGGTCGCGCTGGTCCTTCGTCGGCGTCCGCAGCCCGGCCGCGCTGACGGTGCTCGACGGCGAGGCGGCCTGGACCGGCACGCCCCCGGTCGGCCTGCCCAGCGGCGGGGACCCGATGCAGGCCCTGCGCGACACCATCGAGATCCTGCGCACGGACCCGCTGCCGGACCTGCCGCCGCTGACCGGCGGCATGGTCGGCTTCGTCGGCTACGACGCCGTGCGCCGGCTGGAGCGGCTGCCCGAGCTGGCCGAGAACGACCTCCAGCTGCCCGAGATGGTCATGCTGCTGGCCACCGACCTGGCCGCGCTGGACCACCACTCCGGGACCATCACGCTGATCGCCAACGCGGTCAACTGGGACGACTCCGAGGAGCGGGTGGACGCGGCGTACGACGACGCCGTGCGACGCCTGGACCGGATGACCGAGGAGCTGTCCACCGAGGCCCCGCCGACGGCGTCGGTGCTGCGGCCGGCCGAGGTGCGGATGCGCCGCCGCCGCACGTCCGAGGAGTTCGGCGCGGCGGTGGAGACGGCCAAGGAGGCCATCCGCGCGGGCGAGGCGTTCCAGGTGGTGCTGTCGCAGCGGTTCGAGATGGACACCACCGCCGACGCGCTGGATGTCTACCGGGTGCTGCGGACCACCAATCCCAGCCCGTACATGTACCTGCTGCGGCTGGAGGGCTTCGACATCGTCGGCGCCAGCCCGGAAGCCCTGGTCACGGTGCGCGAGGGCAAGGCGACCGCGCACCCGATCGCCGGCACGCGCTGGCGCGGCGTGGACGCCGACGAGGACGCGATGCTGGAGAAGGACCTGCTCTCCGACGCCAAGGAGCGGGCCGAGCACCTGATGCTGGTCGACCTGGGCCGCAACGACCTGGGCCGGGTCTGCCGGCCGGGCTCGGTGCACGTGGTCGACTTCTTCAAGGTGGAGCGGTACAGCCACGTCATGCACATCGTCTCCACGGTCACGGGCGAGCTGGACGAGGGCAAGACCGCCTTCGACGCGCTGGCCGCCTGCTTCCCGGCCGGCACGCTGTCCGGCGCGCCCAAGCCGCGGGCCATGGAGCTGATCGAGGAGCTGGAGCCGACCCGGCGCGGCCTGTACGGCGGCATCGTCGGCTACCTGGACTTCGCCGGCGACGGCGACACCGCGATCGCCATCCGCACCGCCCTGGTCCGTGACGGCGTGGCCTACGTGCAGGCCGGCGCGGGCATCGTGGCCGACTCGAACCCGCAGGCCGAGGACACCGAGTGCCTGAACAAGGCGCGCGCGGTGCTGGCCGCCATCGCCACCGCGGAGACGCTGCGGCCGGCCCGCGAGTCGGTGACCGCCGATGTCTGACCGGCGTCCACTCTGGACGGTGGTGGGGCTGCTGGCGCTGGCCGCGCTGCTGCTCTGGGTGTCGTCGCTGATGACGTGGTCCTGGACGCAGCACAACGACCGGCTGACCGGGCTGGTCACCACCAGCCTGTCCGGTTCGCAGCGGGAAGCCGCGCTGGTGCCGTTGGCCCTGCTGGCGCTGGCGCTGATCGCCGGTGTGGTGGCGACCGGCGGCCTGGTGCGGCGGATCGCCGGCGGCGTGGTGTTCCTGGTCGGCGTGGGCACGGTCTGGCTGGCCTTCGACGGTGTCGGGGAAGTCTTTGCCCAGCACCCGAATGCTTACCCCTTCGTCACCATCGCGGCCGGTCACGGTGTCGCGGTGCTGGCCGGGCTGGCGGTGACGCTGGCCGGTGTCCTGTTGGTCCGGTCCGGCCACCGGATGCCCCGGCTGGGAGCCAAGTACCAGGCTCCGGCGCAGGCCAGGCGGGTGAGCGATCCCGACCGTGAGCTCTGGCAGGCGTTGGACGCCGGCTCGGACCCCACCGCCAATCAGTGACGGAAGCGGCACGCGGCGTGATTGTTATCAGATAGGGCCTTGACTACCAGGGGGTCTTTCGGTGACCCGCCCCGGTGCCGGATCCATCGCAGGGTTAGCATCGTTTCGGCGGGAAGGGGAGTTGGTGTGACCGTGCTCGACTCGATCATCGACGGCGTCCGCGCCGACCTGGCCACGCGCCAGGCCGAAATCCCGTTCGAGGTCATCAAGGAACGGTCGGTCGCGGCGCCCGCGCCACGCGATGTGATGACCGCCCTGAACGCTCCCGGCATCGGTGTCATCGCCGAGGTCAAGCGGCGCAGCCCGGCCCGCGGCGAACTGGCCCCGGCGCTCGATCCCGCCGAGCTGGCAAGGGAATACCAGGCCGCGGGCGCGCGGGTGATCAGCGTGCTGACCGAGCGGCGGCACTTCGGCGGCTCGCAGGCCGACCTGGCCGCGATCCGGTCCGCGGTGAGTGTTCCGTTGCTGTGCAAGGACTTCATCGTCAGCCCGTACCAGGTGCACGAGGCCCGGGTGCACGGCGCCGACATGGTGCTGCTGATGGTGGCGGCGCTGGAGCAGAACGCGCTCGAGGCGCTGCTGGACCGCGTCGAGTCGCTGGGCATGGTCGCGCTGGTCGAGGTGCACAACGCCGAGGAGTGCGACCGCGCGCTGGAGGCCGGGGCCAAGGTGCTCGACGTCAACGCGCGCAACCCGCACACGCTCGAGGTGGACCGGGACATGTTCAGCCGGCTGGCGCCCGGCCTGCCGTTCGACACCTACAAGGTGGCCGAGTCCGGCGTGCGCAGCCCCGGCGACCTGATGACCTACGCCGGCGCCGGCGCGGACTCGGTGCTGGTCGGCGAGAGCCTGATCACCAGCGGCGACCCGAAGGCGGCGGTGACGCAGCTGGTCACCGCCGGCTCGCATCCGGCCTGCCCGCGGCCGAGTCGATAACACCTCGGTAGAACCACTTTCTGGGGAGCCATGACCGACAAGCACGATCCGGATCAGCGCGGCTACTTCGGCGCGTACGGCGGCAGGTTCATGCCGGAGGCGCTGATCGCCGCGATGGACGAGCTGACCGCGGTGTACGAGAAGGCCCGCCTGGATCCGGAGTTCACCAACGAGTTCGACCGGCTGCTGCGTGACTACGCGGGCCGGCCCTCGCTGCTGACCGAGGCCAAGCGGTTCGCCGAGCACGCGGGCGGCGCGAAGATCCTGCTCAAGCGCGAGGACCTCAACCACACCGGCTCGCACAAGATCAACAACGTGTTGGGTCAGGCCCTGCTGACCAAGCGCATGGGCAAGAAGCGGGTCATCGCCGAGACCGGGGCCGGCCAGCACGGCGTGGCCACGGCCACCGCGTGCGCGCTGATGGGCCTGGACTGCGTGATCTACATGGGCGAGGTCGACACCGAGCGGCAGGCCCTCAACGTGGCCCGGATGCGCCTGCTCGGCGCCGAGGTCATTCCGGTCAAGACCGGCTCGCGGACCCTCAAGGACGCCATCAACGAGGCGCTGCGGGACTGGGTGGCCAACGTCGACGACACGCACTACCTGCTCGGCACCGCCGCCGGCGGCCATCCGTTCCCGGTGATGGTCCGCAACTTCCACCGGATCATCGGCATCGAGGCCCGCCAGCAGTGCCTCGACCTGATCGGCCGGCTGCCCGACGTGGTCGCGGCCTGCGTCGGCGGCGGCTCCAACGCCATCGGCATCTTCCACGGCTTCATCGACGACCCCGAGGTCCGGCTGGTCGGCCTGGAGCCCGGCGGGCACGGCATCGACTCCGGCGAGCACGGCGCCACCCTGACCGAGGGCACGCCCGGCATGCTGCACGGCGCCCGCTCGTACCTGCTGCAGGACGAGGACGGCCAGACCATGGAGGCGTACTCCATCTCGGCCGGCCTGGACTACCCGGGCGTCGGCCCGGAGCACTCCCACCTCAAGGACATCGGCCGGGCCGAGTACCGGCCGGTGACCGACGCCGAGGCGATGGACGCGATGAAGCTGCTGTCCCGCACCGAGGGCATCATCCCGGCCATCGAGTCCGCGCACGCGCTGGCCGGCGCCCTGGTGCTCGGCCGCGAGCTGGGGCCGGACGGCGTGATCCTGGTCAACCTGTCCGGTCGCGGCGACAAGGACATGGGCACCGCCAACAAGTACTTCGGATTCGTGCAGACCGGGGAGGCGTCCTGATGTCGTTGCTCGCCGAGGGACGGTCCTCGCTGATCGGCTACCTGCCGGCCGGCTTCCCCACCGTCGAGGGCTCGAAGTCGCTGCTCAAGGCCATGATCGACGGCGGCTGCGACCTGGTCGAGGTGGGCGTGCCCTACTCGGACCCGGTGATGGACGGCCCGACCATCCAGGCCGCCGCCGACCAGGCGCTGGCCAACGGCTTCCGGCTGCGGCACGTGTTCGAGGTCGTGGAGTCGGTGTCCGCGGCCGGTGGCAAGGCCGTGGTCATGAGCTACTGGAACCCGATCTACCACTACGGCGTGGACCGGTTCTCCCGTGACCTGGCCGCGGCCGGCGGGCTGGGCATCATCACGCCGGACCTGGTGCCGGACGAGGCCGAGGAGTGGCTCGCGGCGTCGCGGGCCCACGGCCTGGACCGGATCTTCCTGGTCGCGCCGTCCTCGACCGAGGAGCGCATCGCCAAGACCGCGGCGGCCAGCAGCGGCTTCCTGTACGCCACGTCCGTGATGGGCGTGACCGGCGCGCGGGACGTCGTCGGCTCCGCCGCCCCGGAGCTGGTGGCGCGGGTCCGCGCGCACACCGACCTGCCGGTCGGCGTCGGCCTGGGCGTGAAGTCCGGGGCGCAGGCGGCCGAACTGGCCGGCTTCGCCGACGCGGTCATCGTCGGCTCGGCCTTCGTGACCAGGTCGGCCGAGGGCGACTCGGGCGTCGCGGCGTTGGCCAAGGAGCTGGCCGAAGGCGTGCGCAACCCGGCGGTTCCCGCTTTGTGACCTGATGCGGACCTGGCCGGGGCACAGCCGTCACACAGCCTCAAGTACGGTGGGCGCGTGGCGAAGACCTCCTTGCTGGCCAGCTTCCCCAGCCCTCCCCAGGGCGTGTGGCACCTCGGGCCCATCCCGATCCGGGCCTACGCGCTGTGCATCATCGCCGGCATCATCGTGGCGATCGTGTGGGGCGAGCGGCGCTTCCAGGCCCGCGGCGGTCAGAAGGGCTTCATCACCGACCTCGCGGTCTGGGCCGTGCCGTTCGGCCTGGTCGGCGGTCGGCTGTACCACCTGGCCACGGACTGGCGGACCTACTTCGGCCCCGGCGGCAACCCGATCGCGGCGCTGTACGTGTGGAACGGCGGCCTGGGCATCTGGGGGGCCATCGCGCTGGGCGGCGTTGGCGCGTGGATCGGCGCGCGGCGGCGCGGCATCCCGCTGCCGGCGGTGGCCGACGCCATCGCGCCCGGCATCGTGCTGGCCCAGGCCATCGGCCGCATCGGCAACTACTTCAACCAGGAGCTCTACGGCCGGGCCACCGACGTGCCGTGGGCACTGGAGATCTACAACCGGGTCGACCCGTCGACCGGCGTCACCGACCTGATCAACGGCGTCGCCCAGGGCCCGCCGACCGAGCTGGTGCACCCGACCTTCCTGTACGAGCTGCTGTGGAACGTCGGCGTCGCGCTGGTCGTGGTGTGGGCCGACAAGAAGTTCCGGTTGGGCCACGGCCGGGCGTTCGCGCTGTACGTCGCCGCCTACACCGCGGGTCGGTTCTGGATCGAGCTCATGCGCAACGACGAGGCGACGCACGTGTTCGGCGTCCGCATCAACGTTTTTGTCGCGGCCATCGTGTTCATCGGCGCGGTCGTCTACATGATCGTGGCCCGCGGCCGTGGGCCGCGTGAGGACCTGACGGCCATTCGCGAGGCGCACGAGGCCGGCCTGAGCGCCGCCGCCGGAGACGCCCCCGCTGGAGACGCCGCAAAGGGTGACGCCGCTGAGGGTGACGACTCGTTGGGTGACGACTCGGCGAAGGCGGTCGACGAGGACGCCGCCGAGGAACCTGCCGAGTCCGCCGACGAGCCGGCCAAGGCCGAGGACTTGTCGGAACCGGAGTCGGAGCCGGCGTCGGGATCGACGTCGGCGTCGGCGTCGGCCGAGCAGACCCGCGTCGAAGAGGCCGCCGAGCGCAAGAGCTGATTGCGCCTACCATCGCTGTCCATGCGGATCCTCGTCGTCGAGGACGACGACCGGGTGGCGCGGGGCCTGCTGACGGCGCTGCGCCACGCCGGCTACGACGTCCACCGGGTGGGCACGGTGGCCGACGCGCTGAGCTCGCCGCCGGCCGACGTCGTGCTGCTCGACATGGGCCTGCCCGACGGCGACGGCATCGAGGTGCTGCGCCGGCTGCGGCGCGACGCCGGCACGGCCGTGATCGCCGTGACCGCAAGGGGTGAGGAACGCGACCGCGTGCTGGGCCTGCGCACCGGGGCCGACGACTACGTGGTGAAGCCGTTCGGCACGGCCGAGTTGCTGGCCCGCATCGAGGCCGTGCTGCGGCGGACCCGCTCGGCCCGGGGCGAGGTCGTGGACGCCGAGCTGGTCGAGGTCGGACCGTTGCGGCTGGACACCGCGACCCGGGCCGTCACGATCGAAGGCCGCGAGTTGGCGTTGACCCGCAAGGAGTTCGACCTGCTGGCCCTGCTGGCCGCCCGGCCGGGCCAGGTGGTCAGCCGGGACCTGATCATGGACCAGGTATGGCAGGCGTCGTGGGAGGCGCCGACGCGGACGCTGGACACCCACGTCGCGGCGCTGCGCGGCAAGCTCGGGGGCCGGGTGCGGATCGAGACCGTGCGGGGCGTCGGCTACCGGCTGGTGGGCTGATGCTGCGCCGGCTGCTGTTGGTGCTCATCCCGCTGCTGTTGCTGCTGGCCGCGGCGCTGGGCGTGCCGCTGGGCACTGCCGTCGCGGAGCGGGAGACACAGACCACGTACCTGGACCGGCTGGCCGACGTCAGCCGGTTCGCCACGTTGGCCGAGACGGCGCTGACCTCGGATCGAACCGAGGCGCTGCAGGACGAACTGAGCCGGTACGACCAGCTGTACGGCATTCCCGTGGCGTTGGTGCAGCCCGGTGGCAAGGTCCTGCTCGCGTCCCGGCAGCGGCCCGATCTGACCGACCCGGCCGTGGCGGCGGGGTTGACCGCCGCCTTTTCCGGCTATCGGCCGAGTCCGCCGGTGGCCGTGATGCCGTGGGAGCCGGCTCCGCTCGTGGTCGTGGAGCCGGTGGGGCGGGACAGCGAGGTGGTCGCGGCCGTGGTGGCTGTGTCGCCGACCGATCGCCTTCGTGCGGACATCCTGTCCCAGTGGGGGTGGCGGGCGCTGCTGGGGGTGTTGCCGCTGCTGGCCGCGATGGCGTCGGCCTGGCCGATCTCGCGGTGGATCCTGCGGCCGATCCGACGGCTGGACGAGGCCACCGCCGCCATCGCCGGCGGCCTCGTCGACACCCATGTGGACGACGTGAGCGGGCCGCCCGAGCTGCGGCGGCTCAGCAATTCCTTCAACACCATGGTGGACGTGGTCAACACGGCCATGCGCCGACAGCGCGACTTCGTCGCCGACGCCTCCCACCAGCTGCGCAATCCCTTGGCCAGCCTGCGATTGGCCGTCGACAACCTGGAGCCGCACCTGCCCGGCGAGGAGTTCGCCCGTGAGGCGCACCAGATCGCCGTCGAGGAGGCGCAGGAGATGGGCAACGTGCTCGACGCGCTGCTCGCCGCGACCCGGCTGGACGCCGCCGCCGAGACCGTCGACCTGGCGCTGCTGGTGTCCGCGCACCTGCCCAAGTGGCAGGCGCTCGGCGTGACCGTGGAGACCGATGTGCCGGCGGGGCAACGGGTTCCGGTGTCCTACGGCAGCGTGCTGGACGAACTCGTTGCCAACGCCGCCCGACTGTCCGGCGGCACCACCGTGCGAGTGTTCTTTGTGGACGGTGAGCTGCATGTCGCCGACAACGGCTCCGGGCTCAGCTCGGACGACCGGGCCCTGGCCCTTGGCCGCTTCTGGCGCTCCCCCAAGCACCAGAACGTCAGCGGCACCGGTCTCGGCCTGGCCATCTGTGCCGACCTCGTCGCCGCCGCCGGCGGCATCCTCCGCCTCGACGACGCCAACCCCGGCCTGGACGTCGTCATCACCCCGGCGAGTCACGCTTAGCGGCACACCGAAATACAGTTTCGCGCAGATCTGACACTCAAGGCTCAATTCTGCGCGAAACCGTGTTTCGGTGTGTCTGAGAGCGTGACTCGCGGGGGCGGGCGGTCAGTAGTCCGAGACGCAGGTGCTGGCCACGTAGCCCCAGCCGATGCTGCCCCGATACACGGGAATCCAGCCGTTGGCGCCGCTGTGCCCGCAGGCGGTGTATCGGCCGCCGATCCGTACGGGGTGGCAGAACAGCACGTCGCCGCCGTGGACCGAGGGGGACTGCGTGGCGTAGTTGGTGCCGGGCCCGGTCCGCACGGTGAGCGTGGTGGTGGTGACGATGACGTCGCCGGAGCCTGAGCTCGGGCAGGTGGCCGGTGACGTCGCCGGGGTGGCCGGGGCAGCGTTGGCGGCGACGCCGCCGCCGATCAAGGTGAGCGCGGCGGTCGCGCCGACCGCGAGCGCGGCGATGGACTTTCTCATGCGTTCCCCTCCGGTGATTTTCCCCCGACGGGGAAAATCGTGCGATCAGCGGACGTGCGGGCGGAGAAATCCGACCGAATCCGAACGCGCCGGCCGGGCACTGGCTAGCGTTGGCCGCCGGAGCCGAAGGGAGATGCCAGCCATGGCCGATCAGCCGCCCGATCCGGGCCGGGCCCGCGCGCTCGACGACCTCGTCACCGCGTTGCGGCAGCTGAAGGTCTGGGCCGGCGACCCCTCGTACGAGCGCATCGCGGCCAGGGTCAACGCCGCCTGGCGCGAGGCCGGCCGGCCGGACACCGAGCTGGCCGGCAAGACCACGGTGGTGGACTGCTTCCGTCCCGGTCGGCGGCGGCTGAACACCGACCTGGTCCTGGCGGTCGTGCAGGCGCTCAACCCGGACGTCGGCTACCTCGCACAGTGGCGGCAGGCACTGCGGGTCGTCGGCGGCGAGGCGCGGGCGGCGGCTCAGGTCCGCGTGCACGCCGAACTGCCGCCGGATCCGCCCGGCTTCGTCGGCCGCGAAGCGGAGATCCGCGCGCTCACCGAGAGCCGGCTGGCCGTGATCGAGGGCATGGCCGGCGTGGGCAAGACCGAACTGGCCGTGCACGTCGGGCACCTGCTGGCCCGCGACCGGGCGTTCGGCCAGGTGCTGTTCGTCGACCTGCGCGGCTTCGACCCCGAGCAGCCGCCGGCCGATCCGGCGGCCGTGCTGGACGGTTTCCTGCGCCTGCTGGGCGTGCCCGGCCACAAGATCGGGGCCGACCTCGACGCTCGCGTCGCCGCCTATCGGGCCCGGCTCGCGCAAGCGTTGGTGATCCTGGACAACGCGGCCGATGAGCAGCAGGTCGAGCCGCTGCTGCCCGGCGACGCGGGCCTGGCCCTGGTCACGAGCCGTCGCCGCCTGGCCGGGCTGCGCCATGCGACCCACGTGAACATCGACCTGTTCACGCCGCCGGAGTCGTTGGCGTTCCTCGATCGCGCGCTGTCCGAACTCGGCCCGGATCCGGCGGCCATGACCCGGATCGCCCGGCGCTGCGGACATCTTCCGTTGGCGCTGGACCTCGTGGCCGGGCACATCCGCGCCACGCCGGGCTGGACGCTGACCGACCACGCCGACCGGCTCGACGAGCGCCACCGCGACCACCGCCTGGACAGCGGCGTGGAACTGGCCCTCGACCTGTCCTACCGCCGCCTGCCCGCACCGCGCCGACGGCTGCTGCGGCTGGCCGCGCTGCACCCGGGGCCGGAGTTCGACGTGCACGCCGTCGCCGCACTGGCCGACGCCGACCCGGAAGCCGCGCGGACGGAACTGGACCACCTGCACCACGACCACCTGATGCAGCTGGACGCGGCCGGCCGCTACCGGTGTCACGACCTGGTCCGGGCCTACGCCGCGGCCCGGGCGGCCGACGAGGACCCGCCGGCCGAGCGCCGGGCCGCGCAAACCCGCCTGTTCGACCACTACCTCGGCGCGGCCGCGCTCGCGGCGGCGACCCTGTACCCGGTCGACGCGCACCGCCAACCCGACGTGCCCGCCACCCAGCTGTCCACACTGGCCGGTCCCGATGCCGCCCTCGCGTGGTTGGATGCCGAGCGGCCCAACCTGGTCGCGATCGCCTCGCACGCCGCCGAGCACGGCTGGCCCGGCCACACCATCCGGCTGTCCAGCGTCCTGTTCCGCTACCTCTCAACCGGCTACTTCGCCGACGCGCTGATCGTCCACGGCCGGGCTCACGACGCTGCCGGCCGAAGCGGCGACCCGGCCGTGCAGGCCCAGGCGGCGACCGAGCTGGCGGCCACGCACCTCCAGCTCAGCAACCTCGAACAGGCCGTGGAGCTGCTCGAACAGGCCCTTTCCCGGTTCTGGCAGACGGGCGACCGGGCCGGCCAGGCCCGCGCCCTGACCAACCTCGGCGTGGCCGACACCCGGTTGTGCCGCTACAAACTGGCCGCCGACCACTACGGGCGGGCGGCCACGCTGTGCCGGCAGGTCGGCGACGAGATGGGCGAGGCCAGGGTGCTGATCAACCTCGGCGGTGTCGAGGAGCGGATCGGGCAGTACGAGTCGGCGGCCGACCACCTGCGGCAGGCCCTGGCCGTGTGCCGGCGGTTCGGCGACCGTGACGACGAAGCCTGGGCGCTGGGCGGCCTGGCCTCGGTCGAGGTGTGCACGGGCCAGCACGCGGACGCCCGGCGCCACTTCGACCAGGCCCTGGCCAGCCATCGCGAACTGGGCGATCGCGACGGCGAAGCGTGGACGGTCGAGGGCCTCGGCACCCTGCACAGTGCGCTCGGGGAACCGGCACTGGCGGCCGAGAAGTACCGCCACGCTTTGGAGATCTTCCGCGAGATCGAGGATCGGGACGGCGAGGCGTACGCGCTCAACGGGCTCGGCGAGACCACCGACGCCGTCGCACACCACAGCGAGGCCCTGGCCGTCGCGACCGAGATCGGCGCCCTCGACCAGCAGGCCCGCGCACACCTCGGCCTCGGCCGCGCCCTGAACTCACGCGAGCATCTGGAACAGGCCCTCGCCCTGTACGCGGACCTGGATTCGCCGGCCGCCGACACGGTCCGGCGGCTGCTCTAGAGAACGGCCAGCAGTCGGGCGTAGGTCTGGGTCACGTCGGTGGTGGGGATGACCTTCGCCCAGGGCCGGTCAGCCGCGAGGGCCAGCAGCCGGTCGTACATTGTGGACAGTTCGAGCGGATCGACGGCCTTGCTGGTATCGTCGCGCTCTTGGAATCGCCGCAGCGTGTTCTCCTTGCTGTCCAACAGAATCACCTCGACGAAGGCTGTATCGACCGAGGCCGCCAGCGCCGCCAGCCGGTCGATGAACTCGGGCCGGGCGAGGAACTGTGGCACGACGACGTCGTGCCCGGCCAGCAGATGCGTGCGGGCGGCCGCGACGGCCAGGTCCCGGGCCAGCAGCCCGGCCCGCCCGGGATCCTCCGGCCAGCGGCCGAGCTGCGCCCGCAGCAGGTCGATGTCGAGGTTGAGCGCCAGCGGGTGGTCGTCGACGTAGCGAGCGGCCACAGTGGACTTTCCGACCCCGGGCGGGCCGTTGAGCAGCAACAGCATTCAGCGCTTCACGTCCCGGAACCAGCCGGCCGCCCCCGGGTGCAGCGGCACGGTGCCGGTGGCGATGCCAGTTCGCACGTTGATGTGGCTGGCCTCGGGATGCCCCTTGGTGATGGCCGAGACCTCGGTGAACACGGTCTCCGTCACGATGCGCACGACATCGTCGGGCAGATCGTTCCGGGTCAGCAGCAGATTGGGCACTGCCACGGTCTCGCACGGCGGCACGCGCAGATAGGTGGTGGTCGGAATGGTCGCCGGCACGTACGGCCCGTGGAACTTGGTCGCCAGCCTCTCGGCCTCGGCCTTCAGCGACACCAGCCGGATGGCGTGCTTGCCGGCCAGGTCGGTGATGGCCGGCGTGGGAATCCCGGTCAGCGTGAGCATCGCGTCCAGGGATCGGTCGGCCAGCGCCTTGGCCCCCTCGGTCTGGCTCATCTGCCGGCCGATCGGCTTGATGCCGGTCATCGTCAGCAGCCGGTCCGAGGTGAAGCCGGTGCTGGAACCGGGCGCGCCCAACGACACCGTGCGTCCGTCGATGTCGGCGAACGAGTTGATCGGCGAGTCGGCCAGCACCACCAGGTGCAGGAAGCTGTCGTAGACCCGGCCGATGGCGCTGAGCCCGGGCGGGGCCTGGCCGGTGCTCTCCACGGCGTCGATGGAGGCCAACCCGAGCTGCCCGCCGCCCTCGGCCAGCAGCCGCAGGTTGTCCACCGAGGACCCGGTCTCCCGCGCGGTGATCACCGTGGCCGGCAGGTGCGGCTGCAATGCCGTCACCAGCGACGCGCCGAGCTCCCGGAACACGGCGCCGGGCGGGCCGGTCAGCATCACGAGCTTGTCCAGCTGGGGCGCCCGCGGGCCGGAGCAGGCCGCCGCGGCGCCGAGGCCAAGGGCGGCCAGCAGGAACGCTCGCCGGTCCAGCATGGCTGGAAGGGTAGCCGTCAACGTCAGGTGAACCCAAAGTTTCGCCGGGCAACCTTGAAGCACGGTAAGTGTGTGCCCAGGATCACTGCAATTCCCACTGACGGGTGAAGGAGTAGGGCATGTCGACGGCGACCGCCGCCCGTAGACCGTGGTACGGCCAGCTGTATTTCTGGGTGCTCGCGGCCATCGCGCTGGGCATCATCTTCGGACTCGTCCTCCCGCACCAGGCCGCCGGTTCCAAGTGGCTGGCCGACCTGTTCGTGAACCTGATCAGGATGGTCACCGCGCCGATCATCTTCCTGACCGTCGTGGTCGGCATCTCCAGCCTGGGCAACCTGGCCAAGGCCGGCGGCCTGGCGCTGCGCGCGATCGCCTACTTCATCGTCATGACGTTGGTCGCGCTGGTGATCGGCCTGGTCGTGGTGAACGTGCTGCAGCCGGGCAACGGCCTGAACCTGCACATCGACCCGAAGGTGGCCGACAGCACGCTCAAGCAGGCCGGCGCGGCCAGCGAGGGGGTCACCGAGTTCGTCCTCTCACTGGTGCCGAGCTCACTGGTCGGTGCGTTCACCCAGCCCCAGCTGATCCAGGTGCTGGTGGTCGCGGTGTTCGTCGCGATCGGGCTGTCCGGCCTCGGCGAGCGCGGCCGGCCGATCCTGCGGGCGCTGGAGTCGTTGCAGGCCCTCATGTTCGGCGTGATCAAGGCGGTCATGTGGGTCGCCCCGATCGGCGCGTTCGGCGGCATCGCGTACACGGTCGGCGCGTTCGGCAGCAAGATACTGGGCAGCCTGGCCTTCCTGATGGTCTCGTTCTACCTGACCTGCGTCCTGTTCATCGTGGTGGTGCTGGGCCTGATCGCCCGCTGGGTCGGCTTCAACCTGTTCAAGTTCCTGCGCTACCTCAAGGACGAGCTGCTGATCGTGCTGGGCACCTCGTCCAGCGAGACGGTGTTGCCGCGGCTGATGACCAAGCTGGAGGCGGCCGGCGCGAGCCGCTCGGTGGTCGGTCTGACCGTGCCCACCGGCTACTCGTTCAACCTGGACGGCACCTGCATCTACCTGACCATGGGCGCGCTGTTCATCGCCCAGGCCACCGGGCACGACATCGGCATCGGCACCCAGATCGGGCTGCTGCTGTTCATGCTGATCTCCAGCAAGGGCGCCGCCGGCGTCACCGGCGCCGGCCTGGTCACGCTGGCCGCGTCGCTGAGCGCGTTCGGCTCGGTCATCCCGGTCGTGGGCATCGCGCTGATCGTGGGCATCGACCGGTTCATGTCCGAGGCCCGGGCGCTGACCAACGTGATCGGCAGCGGCGTCGGCAGCCTGGTGATCGCCCGCTGGCAGGGCGAGCTGGACCGGGACCGGCTCCGTGAGGTCCTGGACAACCCGACCACGGTCGACGTCGAGCGCGCCGCCGAGGAACTGGCCGGCACCCCGTAGAACGACGCGTCGCCGCGGCCGAACCCCGATTCCGGCCGCGGCGGGGCGATGCCGCGAAGGCCTGCGGGCCCCAGCGGCGGCGTGGGCCGTGGCGTCCCGAGGCCGCGACCCACGCCTTCCAACTCGGGTCGCCTCCTACCTGGCCCGCCGGCCCGAGTCGGAAGGCGTGGGTCGCGGCCTCGCCGACGCCACGGCCCACGCCGCCGCTGGGGCCCGCAGGCCTTCGCGGCATCGCCCCGCCCCGGCCGGAA
>DASWRQ010000360.1:0-7583 GCA_036403095.1 Kutzneria sp.
ATCCGCGGGTCGAGTGCCGAAACTCGACACTCAGTTGCCCGAGAGCGGGACTCGCGAATTTTTTGGCGGGGTGTCGATTTGGGGTGGGCTTGGTCGACGCAGTGGTGAGAGGCCGGTAGCGAGCCGGCCGACACACACCGGAGGCCCACGATGTCCGTCCTCACCGCTCCCGCGAAGCCGCTGACCACCGTCCGCCTGATCACCGGCGGCCTCACCGCCACCGTCCTCGCCGCCGTGGCGACCTCCGTCGTCGCCGCCGCCGGCAGCTTCGCCGGGATCAGCCTCGACGTCAGCGGCGAGCCGATCCCGGTGCCCGGGTTCGGCACGCTGACCGCCATGTTCTCGGTGGTGGGTCTGGTGCTCGCCCTCGTGCTGGCCCGCACGGCCCGGCGGCCGCGGACGGCATTCGTCCGCACCACGCTCGTGCTCACCGCGCTGTCCTTCGTGCCCGACGTGCTGGCGGATGCCGCCACCCCCACGAAGCTGCTGCTGATGCTGACGCACGTGGTCGCCGCCGCGATCGTCATCCCGGCCGTCGCCCGCCGGCTGTCCGCCTGAGCCGGCCGTACTGGTATCTCCGCACCGGCGGCGGTTGCCCGTTCGACCACGCTCCGGGCATCCGCCGCACGATCCCCCTCACTCCTGCATACAGGCTCTGACCTGCGCTTATCGTGTGCCGCGTCGCCGAGAACCGTACCGCCGTAACCGCCGTCACATCGTCTACAACTTGATTGTGCGCGATGTAATCGCCTACGGTTCTGCCATCGAGATCGACCACGAAGGAGTCAGCGAGATGAGCATCAAGGCCACCATCGTCCGCACCCTGGCCATCGGCGCGGCCCTGACCGTCACCGCCGGTCTGGCCCTGGCCCCGTCCTCCTCGGCCAGCTCGGACGCCGCCGACAACCACGGCGGCCCCAAGCCGACGGTGATCCTGGTGCACGGCGCCTTCGCGGACGCCTCCAGCTGGAACGGGGAGATCACCGAACTGGAGCGGCGCGGCTACCCCGTCATCGCGGCGGCCAACCCGCTGCGTGGTGTCGCCTCCGACGCCGCCGCCATCCGGGGCCTGATCGAGAGCGTCAAGGGCGACGTCATCCTGGTCGGCCACTCCTACGGCGGCCAGGTCATCACCAACGCCGCGCTGGGTGAGAAGAGCGTGAAAGCCCTGGTCTACGTGGCCGCGTTCCTGCCGGAGAAGGGCGAGTCCGCGCTGGGGCTGACCAACAAGTTCCCGGGCAGCACGCTCGGGGACACCATCCAGACGGTGGCACTGCCCGACGGCAACACCGACTTCTACGTGAAGCAGGACCTGTTCCCCAAGCAGTTCGCCGCCGACGTGCCGCTGTCGCAGGCCCGGCTGATGGCCGCCACCCAGCGCCCGGTCACCCAGGCCGCGCTGACCGAGGCCTCCGGCGAGGCCGCCTGGCACACCATCCCGTCATGGTCGATCATCCCGACCGGTGACAAGAACATCCCGGTCCAGGCCCAGGAGTGGATGGCGCAGCGGGCTCACGCCCACACCGTCGAGATCAAGGGCGCATCGCACGCCGTGCTGGTCTCCCAGCCGCACGCCGTCACCGCCCAGATCATCGCCGCCGCCAACGCCACCACCCGCTGACCCACTTCATCCACGACCTGAAGTTAGGAAGGGACCATTCCTCCACTCCGAGTGGAGGAATGGTCCCTTCCTAACGTGAATGAGGCTCAGAGGTTGTGGGCGGCGCGGATGACGTTGACGATCTCGTCCATGATCTGGGTCAGCTCGTAGTCCTTGGGCGTGAAGACGCGGGCCACGCCGCGTTCGGCCAGGATGGCGGCGTCCTCGGGCGGGATGATGCCGCCGACGATCACCGGCACGTCGCCGGCGCCGGCGGCCCGCAGGCCCTCCACGACCGCCGGCACGACCTCGAGGTGCGAGCCGGACAGCACGGACAGGCCGACGATGTGCACGTCCTCCTGGACGGCCGCGGCGACGATCTGCGCGGGGGTCAGCCGGATCCCCTGGTAGATCACCTCGAAGCCGACGTCACGGGCCCGCACGGCAATCTGCTCGGCCCCGTTGGAATGCCCGTCCAGCCCGGGCTTGCCGACCAGCACCCGCAGCCGCTCGCCGAGCTGCTTTCCGGTCTCCTGCACGCGTTCCCGCACGGCGGCGATGGCCGAACCGGCATTGCCGACGGCAGCGGCGGCGGAAACCCCTGTCGGCGCACGGTATTCGCCGAACGCCTCGCGCAGCGCGGCGGCCCACTCGCCGGTCGTCACGCCGGCCCGGGCGCAGGCCAGGCTGGCCTCCATCAGGTTCTCGTCGGTCTTGGCGGCATCCCGCAGGGCCACCAGCGACGCCTCGGCCGCGGCGTTGTCCCGCGACGCCCGCCAACGCTGCAACGCCTCGACGGCCTGCTTCTCCACCGCCGGGTCGATGGTCTCGATGGCCTTCGCGCCCTCGGCCTGCAGCGGCGACGGCTCGCTGGTGTCGAACTTGTTCACGCCGACGATCACGTCCTCGCCGGCCTCCAGCCGCCGCCGGCGCTCGGCCAACGAGCTCACCAGCGAGGACTTCATGTAGCCACTCTCCACCGCGGCCACCGCGCCGCCCATGGCCTGCACGCGGTCGATCTCCGCGCGGGCCCCGGCCAGCAGCTCGTCCACCTTGGCCTGCACCACGTGCGAGCCCTCGAAGATGTCCTCGTACTCCAGCAGATCCGTCTCGTAGGCCAGCACCTGCTGCATGCGCAGCGCCCACTGCTGGTCCCACGGCCGCGGCAGTCCGAGCGCCTCGTTCCACGCCGGCAGCTGGATCGCGCGCGCCCTTGCGTTGCGGGACAACGACACCGCCAGCATCTCCAGCACGATGCGCTGCACGTTGTTCTCGGGCTGCGCCTCGGTCAGGCCCAGCGAGTTGACCTGCACGCCGTAACGGAAGCGGCGCTGCTTGGGGTCGGCGATGCCGTAGCGGTCGCGGGTTACCTCGTCCCACAGCGCGGCGAACGCGCGCATCTTGCACATCTCCTCGACGAAGCGCACGCCGGCGTTGACGAAGAAGGAGATGCGGGCGACCACGTCGCCCATGCGCTCGGGCGGCACCTGCCCGGAGTCGCGCACCGCGTCCAGCACGGCGATGGCCGTGCACATCGCGTAGGCGATCTCCTGCACCGGCGTCGCGCCGGCCTCCTGCAGGTGGTACGAGCAGACGTTGATCGGGTTCCACTTCGGCACGTTGGCCACGGTCCAGGCGACCATGTCGGTGATCAGCCGCAGGCTGGGCCCGGGCGGGAACACGTAGGTGCCGCGGGACAGATATTCCTTGATGATGTCGTTCTGCGTGGTGCCGGCCAGCTTCTGGATGTCCGCGCCGTCCTCCTCGGCAACGCTCACGTACAGCGCCAGCAGCCACATCGCGGTGGCGTTGATGGTCATCGACGTGTTGGCCTCGGCCATCGGGATCTGGTCGAACAGCTGGCGCATGTCGCCGATGTGCGCGATGGGCACGCCGACCTTGCCGACCTCGCCCTTGGCCAGCTCGTGGTCGGAGTCGTAGCCGGTCTGGGTGGGCAGGTCGAAGGCCACCGACAGGCCGGTCTGCCCCTTGGCCAGGTTGCGTCGGTACAGCGCGTTGGACGCGGCCGCCGACGAGTGGCCGGCGTAGGTGCGCATCACCCACGGGCGGTCTCGGTCGCGATCGGTCGGGTACGGCACGGCCCACCTCCGGTCACGGCGTCGTGTCGACCCAGCGTACTGGCGGGTAACATCGTTTGCCCGGTGGAGTTGCTCACACGATCGATCGAGAAGGTCACGCCGGCCGTGCAACCGAATCCGGTCACACGGTCGGCGACAACCGGTCCGAAACCACCGGCGTCCTCCCCCACGTAATGATCATCGATCCAAGGGGGATCACCATGGTTGTCCGTACCGCCGCCGCCCTGGCCGCCGCGTTCACCCTGCTCACCGTGCCCGCCGCAGCGATCGCCGCGGCCGCGCCGGCCCCGCACGGCCAGCCCACCTGGGACCAGCTGTTCGCCCAGCAGACGGCCAACCGCGAGCACACCGCGGCGGTCTTCCCGAAGCTGGTGCCGGGGGCCCGCGACATCGACCTGTCCGACTTCGGCAACGACCGGGTCAGCCAGTTCGGCGGACAGAGCTACCTGGGCGGCCAGGTCTGGTTCACCGACGCCGACGGCGGCGAGAACGTCTATCTCCAGGTCTCCGGCCCGACCACGCTCGACCGCCTCCAGCAGGGCTGCGACAAGGCGACCCGGTGCGCCCAGGTCCACGAGACCAACGGCTCGCACACGTACCTGCTGGAGATCGACGAGCAGACCCCGGCCGGCACCGCCACCACCAGGTTCGCCGAGAACCTGCGCGGCGACGGGACCCTCGTGCTGGTGCAGGACCACAACTACCTGCCCGAGCGGGACGGCGGCGAGCCCAGCGGCGCGATCCACAAGACGTTCCCGCTGACCACCAACCAGCTGCTCACCCTGGCCCGCGACCGGGCGTACCAGATCTGACGCACCGGACCGATCCGGGCGGGCCGTGGCCGCCGGGGCTCAGTGCTCCGGCGGCGCGGCCACCCGCTCGACATTGCCGCCGAGGCGCCGCATGTTCTCCACGAACTGCGGATAGCCGCGGTCGATGTGGAAGACGTCCCACACGTCGGTGACGCCGTCGGCGCACAGCGCGCCCAGCACCAGGCCGACACCGGCCCGGATGTCCGAGGCCCACACCGGTGCCGCGGAGAGCCGCTCAAGGCCGCGCACGACCGCGTGGTGGCCGTCGGTGCGGGCGTCCGCACCCATCCGAACCATCTCCTCGATGAACCGGAACCGGGACTCGAACAGGTTCTCCGTGATCATCGACGTGCCGTCGGCCACCGCGGCCATGGCGATGGCGAACGGCTGCAGGTCGGTGGCGAAGCCCGGGTAGGGCAGCGTCACGAAGTCGACCGCCTTGGGCCGCTGGCTCATCACCACGCGGAAGCCGTTGTCGACCAGCGAGACGTCCGCGCCGGCCATGCGCAGCTTCTCCAGCACGAGGTCGAGGTGGTGCGGGTCGACGCCCCGCACCGTGATGTCGCCGCGTGTGACGGCAGCGGCGAAACCCCACGTCGCGCCGACGATCCGGTCACCGATGACGCGGTGGTTCGTCGGCTCGAGGCGGTCAACGCCGTGCACGGTCAGCGTCGAGGTGCCCGCGCCCTCGATCTTCGCGCCCATCTGCACCAGCATCGTGCAGAGGTCGCTCATCTCCGGCTCGCGGGCGGCGTTGTCGATCACCGTCGTGCCGTTGGCCAGCACCGCGGCCATCAGGATGTTCTCGGTCGCCCCCACACTCGGGAAGTCCAGCCAGATCTGCGCGCCGCGCAGATCCTCGGCCTCGGCCACCACGTTGCCGTGCTCGATGGTGCTGGACGCGCCGAGCTGGCGCAGGCCGCTCTGGTGCATGTCCAGCGGGCGCTGGCCGATCGCGTCGCCGCCGGGCAGCGCCACCACCGCGCGCTTGCAGCGGCCCACCAGCGGCCCCAGCACGCACACCGAGGCCCGCAGCTTGCCCACCGACGGGGACGTGGCCTCGTGGTTGAGCTGGGCCGGCGTGGTGATGGTGACGGTGTCGCCGTCCACCACGACGTCGCAGCCCAGGTCCCGCAGCACGTCCGCCATCAGCGGCACGTCCAGGATCTCCGGGCAGTTGGTGAGCGTGGTCGTGCCCTCGGCCAGCAGGGCCGCGGCCATCAGCTTCAGCACGCTGTTCTTGGCGCCGACCACGTCGACGGCGCCGACCAGCCGTGCCCCGCCCTCGACCCTGAAATGCTCGCTCAACCTGTATCTCCTAGCGTTTCGACCCGGCGGGAGCCGCCGACCATCGTACGGAAACGGATGAGGCACTACGGTTCGGGTATGTCCGTGCACCTGACCCGCATCTACACCCGTGTCGGCGACGACGGCACCACCGCGCTCGGCGACTTCAGCCGGGTGCCCAAGACCTCGCCCCGGCTGGCCGCCTACGCCGATGTCGACGAGACCAACGCGGCCATCGGGGTGGCCATCGCACTCGGTCAGTTGCCCGAGGAGCTCCCCGGGTTGCTCGCCAAGATCCAGAATGACCTTTTCGACGTCGGAGCCGACCTCTGCACGCCCATCGTGCCCGATCCGAAGTACCCGCTCCAGCGCATCACCCAGTCCTACGTGGACCGGTTGGAGGGCTGGTGCGACCAGTACAACGCCGACCTGCCCAAGCTGGAGTCGTTCATCCTCAACGGCGGCACGCCCGGGGCGGCGCTGCTGCACCAGGCCCGCACCGTCACCCGGCGGGCCGAGCGCGGCACGTGGGCCCTGATCGAGGCCGAGCCGGAGGCGACCAACATCCTCGCCGCCAAGTACCTCAACCGCCTGTCCGACCTGCTGTTCATCCTGGCCCGCGTGGCCAACCCCGGCGGCGACGTCCTCTGGGTCCGGGGCGAGAACGCCTGAACCCCCGCGAGTCGCGCTCTCAGGCAGCGCGAGTCGCGCTCTCGGGACGGTCGGCGCGTGGTTGCGTTGCGCGGTGGCGTCCCGAGAACGCGACTCTCAAGCCTGAGAACGCGACTCGCGTGCGGACTGCTAGCTGGCCCAGGGGATGGCGCTGCCGGGGGGGCTGGATTCCAGCCAGGAGAGGAAGCCGGTCATGGCGTCCACGCCCATGGCGATCTCCACCAGGCCGTCCGGGCCGTGGCAGCTGATCACCATGGAGCCCAGGGGCATCGAGTAGGTCTCCGGACCGGTGGGCTCGCGCCGGGCGTCGATCTCCAGGCCGTCGCGGCGGATCACCTTGTCCGGCCCCGAGCGCACGGACAGCACCCGGTACCAGATGAACTCGTCACCGCGATAGCGGCCGACACCCAGCTGCCACCCGCGGCCGCTGTCGTCCTTGCGGCCCCGCAGGGCCACGTGCACGCCGCCGGCACGCAACAGCCTGAGCCGGCGCCAGGCCAGCAGGCCCAGCCCCCCGGCCGTGACGACCAGGACCACTGTCACGATCCAAGTCATGTCCACGGCCCCTGCCCGTCAGCCCGGCTCAGACCGTCTGGCCTGCGGCGCGCAGCTGGGCGGCTGCTCTGGTTCGCTCCGCCTCGTCATCGCTGTCCAGACCGGCCCGGGCGACGTTGACGTCGATCTCGTCGGCCAGCTCCGCGGACTCGGCGAGAATGCTCACGCCACGGTCGCTGATCGAGATGAAGCCGCCGTGCACGGCGGCGCGGACCACGCCGCCGTCGGTGGTGCGGATCTCGACGGCGTGGCCGTCGACCAGCTGGCCGAGCAGCGGGATGTGGCGAGGCAGGATGCCGATCTCGCCCTCGATCGTGCGCGCGAGAACCATCGTGGCCTGGCCCGACCACAGACGACGCTCGACGGCGACCAACTCGACGGACATCTCGGCCACGTTCATCTCCTTCGTCGACCTCGAGGCTGATTATATGGCGCGCGTTCGGCGCGCGGTTCGGCCCCTTCGGGGCCGGTGCCTTCCCTAGCCGGACCAGGCGCCGGCGGGGCCTCGCATTTGGTCTGGCTAAGGTGAAACGGTGCGCGGTGGGGGCCGCCGGCCTC
>DASWRQ010000361.1:0-39154 GCA_036403095.1 Kutzneria sp.
CACCACGCGGGCCGACGACCTGGACACGTTCGTCGCGCAGATGCAGGACTACGCCAAGCTCGGCATCAAGACCGTGATGATCGCCCCGCCCACCGGCACGCCGGCCCGGTGGATCGAGGAGTTCGTCGCGCCGGCCGTGCAGCGCGTCGCCGACCTGTGATTTCCGTTGTGGCCCCCTCGGTTCTCGCCGAGGGGCCACAACGCGTCGAGACCCACCCGGGAGTCGAACCCGGAACCAACGGTTTTGCAGACCGTCACACGACCGTCGTGACATGGGTCGGACAAAAAGCGTGCCTTCGCCAGGATTCGAACCTGGACCGACCGGATCCTGAATCCGGCGCCTCTGCCAGTTGGGCCACGAAGGCGTGCGGCCCCGGGGAGTCGAACCCCGAACCTTCGGGCCCTCGACCCGATGCCTCTGCCAGTTGGGCCAGAGCCGCTTACGCACAACAAAAAGGCCGCCACGAGAACGCGGCGGCCACGAACGTCGAGGGCCGACCGCTAGAGCAGCAGCTGACACAGCATGGTGGACTCCCTCGTTCGGTGACTGTCGATAGAGTGCCGTGTCGGCGGCCCTGCCGTCAACGGTAATTATCCAGTCCACAGTGGAGCGTGTGGGATGGCCCGTCTGCTGCTGGTCCGACACGGCGAATCCGACCACACGCTGCGCGGCCCGGAGGGTCTCACGCCGCTCGGTCGACAGCAGGCCGAGGCGGTGGCCGAGCGGCTCGCGGTCGAGGGGCCCGTCGTCGTGTACTCCTCCACTGAGGTGCGGGCGATCGAGACGGCGGCGGTGATCGCGGAGCGGCTCGGCGTTGGCGTGACGCAAGACTGTGGTCTGTGCACCTGGCACACGCCGCCGGAGGCGGACGGCCTGGCGGCCGCGGAATTCCAGCGACGCTTCGGGATCGCCGGCGGCGGCGTGTTCCGGCCGTTCGAAACCGGCAACGAGACGTGGGCCGAGCTGGTCCTGCGGGTCAGTCGCACGCTTCTCGGCCTGGCGGCGCGGCACCGGGACGAGACAGTGATCGCGATCGGTCACACGGAAACCGTCGGCGCGTCGTTCGCGGTGTTCGGCAATCAGCCGCTGCTGCGCGACTTCGACGTGGCGGTCGCGCCGGCGACGATCACCGAGTGGACCACCGACGGCGACCCGACCGCCTGGCCGCCGCCGCGGTGGGCGCTGCGCCGGCTGGGGGCTTGATCGGCCGGGCGGGTGTTGTCACGGCCGCGCCGCATGGGTAGCGTCGAAACGGCCTGGCCCAAGGGAGTGTGGACGATGATCGCTGCATCGCACCCGGACGTCGCCGCCGCCACCGCGGCCGGCAGCATGGCGTTGGCCAATCAGCTGGCCAGGACTGCCCGAATCCACCCGGACCGGGTGGCGTTGCAGCTGGCGGAGACCCGGCGCACCTACGCCGAGCTGGACCGTCGAGTCAATCGCCTGGCCAGGGCATTGCGCGAGCGGGGCGTGCACGCGGGCGACCGGGTGGCGGTGCTGGCCACCAACCACATCGAGACCGTGGAGGCGTTCTACGCCGTCCTGCGGCTGGGCGCGATCGTGGTGCCGGTCAACTTCCGACTGGTGGCGGGCGAAGTCGCCTATATCGTGCACGACTGCGCGGCCACCCTGATGATCGTGGACCCGGCGACGGCCCCGCTGGCCGAGGCGGCCTTGTCCGAAGTGGACTGTGTGCGGTCAACGCTGTGCATCGGCGACGACTTCGAGGCGGCGCTGGCCGCCGAGCCGGACGACGAGCTGAACATCGTTGTGCCGGAACAGGATCCGGCCTTCATCATGTACACCTCGGGCACCACCGGCCGGCCCAAGGGCGCCGTGCTGACGCACCGGAACCTGGTGATGGCCGGGATGCTGCAACGGATCGCGGCCGGCGGCCGGTGTCCCGACGGCGAGGTGGTGCTGCTCGGCGTGCCGATGTTCCACATCGCCGGCATGGGCACGGCGCTGGGCCGACTGCTCGGTGGCGACCGGGTGGTGATCTACTCCGGCGCGGCCTTCGACCCGGCCGACGTGGTCGATCTGCTGGAGCGGGAGCAGATCACCACCACCTTCTTCGTGCCCAGCCAGTGGCAGGCGATCTGCGCGGTGCCGGGCGTGAGGCAGCGGAACCTGGCGCTGAGCAACATAACCTGGGGCGCGTCGCCGGCCACGCCGTCGACCTTGCAGGCGCTGGCCGACACCTTCCCGAACGCGGCGGCGTTCACCGCGTTCGGCCAGACCGAGACCTGCGCGACGGTGTGCCTGCTGCGCGCGGAGGACGCCGTGCACAAGCGCGGGTCGATCGGCACGCCGATCCCGGGCATCGAGGTCCGCATCGTCGACGACGAGCTGCGGGACGTGAAGCCGGGCGAGATCGGCGAGATCGTCTACCGTGGGCCGGTGATCACGCCCGGCTACTGGGGCAAGCCCGAGGCGACCGCGGAGGCGTTCGCCGGTGGCTGGTTCCACTCCGGCGACCTGTGCAAGGCCGACGAGGACGGCTTCATCTGGGTGGTGGACCGAAAGAAGGACATGATCATCTCGGGCGGCGAGAACATCTACTGCGCCGAGGTGGAGGCGGTCATCGACAGCCATCCCAAGGTGGCCGAGGTGGCGGTGATCGGGGTCAAGCACGAGAAGTGGGTGCAGACGCCGGTCGCGGTGGTCACCGCCGTCGATCCGGCCGACCCGCCGACGCTGGCCGACGTCGTTGAGCACTGCCGGGACCAGCTCGCCTCGTACAAGAAGCCGACCGCGCTGATCGTCGTCGACAGTCTGCCCCGCACCGCGACCGGCAAGGTGCAGAAGTTCGAGCTGCGCAAGCTCTACGCCGGCTAGCCGACGAACGTCAGGAACGGCACCCGCATCTCCGCGGGTGTCAGCGAACCGTGCACGCCGACCAGTCCGGACTCCATCTTTTCCTGGTCCGAGCGAATGATGCCGACATCATCGAGCGCCGCGGCCAGCACGTCGCCGATCCGCGGCCGCACGCGGTCGGCGACCGGGCCGAACCAGTTCTCGTCGATCGCCTGCTCCTGGCGCACGACCATCGCCTTGTCGCCCAGCCTGTCCTGCCATGCCGCCTGCACGTCCGGCGCGGCACCCGGCTCGGTGTAGACGTGTCGGGCCCGCGGCTCGCCGCCGAGCAGGCGAACTCCTTTCCGCAGCTGGGGTTCCGTGTCGAAGTCCACAGTGGACTTCATCTCGACCATGCCGTGGTCGGCCGTTACGGTCAGCAGGGCGCCCGGCCGCAGCGCGTCGACGACCGTCTCGATCAGCCGGTCGATATGGTTGAGCTGCCAGCGCCAGGCGTCCGAACCGGGACCGTAGAGGTGGCCCATGGTGTCAAGATCACCGTGGTACGCATAGCAGAACCCGCTGCGGTTGGCCGAGATCTTGGCGCTGAGGTCGCCCAGTGCGAACACCGGCTCGAAGACGCCGCCGCGCAGCACGCTCCGCGTCAGGCCCGAGCCGCGTTGCAGCATCGGCGCGGCGATCGTCACGGCTATGTCGGCGCGCTCGAACGCCGTCGGCAGCGGCTGGATCTCCTCCGGCACCAGCGTTTCCCGGGCGTCAGCGCCGTCGACCCGCCACGGCAGCGCGTAGAGCAGGTCCGGCGCGGCGAAGCTGTAGCCGACGATCCCGTGTTGGCCCGAGGTCAATCCGGTGCCGAACGAGGACACGCTGGTCGCCGTCGTGCTGGGGAACCCGGCGGTCAGCGGCTCGGTGCCGATCGCGTGCCGGGCCAGGAACGGCGCCTCGTCGGCATGGGCGTGCAGCAGCTCCCAGCCGAGGCCGTCGATCACCAGCAGGCACGCCGCCGACACCCGCTCGACGCCCAGCACGTTGTCGAACCCCGCCGCGCCGAGCGCCGCGAGCAGCGACGGCGTCACCTCGCACAGCGAGCGTTCCCCGTACCGCGGCAACACCATCTCGGCCACCACCGCAGCCTAACCCAGCCGCCACGATCGCCGACCGATCGTGGCCGTGTGGGCCGGGCGATGTTGCCGTCGTGGTCAGGTGAGGTCCGGTCGGCGGCGGAGACCGAGCAGTGCGGCGGCGGCGATCAGCTGACTGCTGCCGGCGATCGCGAACGCGAACGTGGAACCGTTGTGGTACAGGGGAAGCCAGGCCGCCGGGGCCAGCGCGCTGCCGGCGAACCGGAATCCCGACACCACCGACACCGCCCCGGCCCGGTTGCCCGGCACGGCGCTCATCGTCAGGTTCTGCAGCGACACCGTCAGCATCGCGGACGCCGCCCCCGCGACCGTCCAACACGCCGCCAGCGACCACAGCGCCCCGGTCAGACCGATCACCGCGACCAGGCCAGCGCCCGTCACCGCGCCGATCGCGCCGACCGCCTTGGCCCCGACGCGGTCGCACACCGTGCCCCAGACCGGCCCCAGCACCAGGCCGGCCAGGCCGAAGCCGACCAGCGCCACGCCGGACATCTCCGGCGATGCGTTCAGGAAGTCGTGCGCGTACAACGCCACCAAGAACGGCAATCCCGCGCCGCCGAGGAAAGACGCCACCGCGCTCGTCGAGAGCAGACCCATCCGCACGCTCAGCAGAGGCCGCCACGGCGGCGCCGACGCCCCCGGCCGCGGTTCTCCCAGCGGCGGCACGAAGGCCAGTGCTATCGACACCGCCGCCACCACCGCGAAACCGAGTCGCCAGTCCACCCCGGCGGCCAGGCCGCCGATCAGCGGCGAGAACGACTGCCCGCCCGACATGCAGCTCGCGTATAGGCCGACCGCGCGCCCCAGCCGTTCCCGCGGCACCAGGTCACCCAGGCTGGCCAGCAACAACGGCGAGGTGAACGCGTTCGCCGCGCCGAGCACCGCACGTCCGGCCAGGAACAGCCCCAGATTCGGCGCCACCATGCAGCCCAGCGACGCCACCATGAACACCAGGTACGCCGCCCGGACCGTCCGCCGGATCCCCCAGCGCTCGCCCAACGTCCCCGACACCAGTTGCAGCAACGCGAACGGGATGAAGTACACCGTCACCGAACTGGCGGCGTCGGTCACGGACGTGTGCAGCGACCGGCTCAGCTCCGGCAGCATCGGCGCGACCAGCCCGCCGGCCAGCGGCCCGATGGTCGCGCCGGCGTAGACCGCCACGAGCCGAATCCTGCTCACGTCCGTCATGCCCTGATCTTGCCCGGTTCGGGGACGGGATCAACGGGCCGATCGGCTGTCCCAGTGCGATCGGTCCAGTGCGGTCGCTCAGATGTGCGCCGCGGCGAGGGCAGTGCTGTGTCGCACGGTCAGGCGCGGCGCCAGGAGGTGCACCTCGGGCTGCGGCGGGCCGGCAAGTTGACGGATCGTCATGCGCACGGCGATATCGCCGACCTCGGGGGCCGGAATGGCCACAGTGGTCAGGGGCACGGCGCCGTTGTCGGCCATGTTGTCCGGGCAGACGGCGACGACCGAGATGTCGTCGGGCACGCGCAGGCCGCGGGCGGCCAGGCCGGTGAGGACGTCCGGCAGCACCGCCTCGTTGTGCACGACCAGGCCGGTGGCGGGGCGCCGCGCGGCGAAGACCTGGTCGAGACAGGCCATGGCGGCGTCGTAGGAATGGCCGCACGGATGGACAGTGGCGTGTACGCGACGTTCGGTGGCGGCGTCGTCGAAGCCGCGGCGGAAACGGCCGGCAAAGCTGGTGCCGCGGCGGTAGACCTCGGGCGACGGGCCGATCAGCGCGATGTCCCGGTGGCCGAGGTCGGCCAGATGACGCACACAGGCCGAGCCGGCGGCGGTGAAGTCGAGGTCGACGCAGCTCAGGCCGTTGTGCTGGTCGGGAAGCCCGATGAGCACGGCCGGCCGGTCCAGCGCGGACAGCATGGGGATGCGCCGGTCGACGGACTCGACGTCCATCACGATCAGCGCGTCGGCGATGGCCGAGGACGCCACCCGGCGCAGCTCGGCCGGACCGTCGTCCTTGGTCAGCAGTAAGAGGTCCAGCCCGTGCTCACGGGCCGAGCCGACGACCGAGGACACGAACTGCATGATCACCGAGAGGTTGAGGTCCGGCCGCAGCGGCACGGCCAGCGCGAGCACGTTGGTGCGGTTGCTGGCCAGCGCCCGCGCACCGGCGTTGGGGTGGTAGCCGAGGTCGCGGATGCACTGCTCGACCCGCTGCCGGGTGCTCGGCGAGATGCGTCTCTTGCCGCTGATCACGTACGACACCGTGCTCGGTGCGACGCCGGCCGCCCGTGCGACGTCGATGATGCTCACCACGGCGGCCCTCCACGGCTACAGGATGCGGTCTCGTCCCTCGACCGCCATTCTCCTCATCCTGGCGCGAAATGTGTCATAAATCTGATCAGCCGACGCAGTTGTGTCGTGTTCGCTGTAGATCATCCAGCAGTGGTTGATGCCGATCAGCAGCCGCTCCAGCACCTTCCGGGCCGACAGGCCCTCCTTCACCAGCGAGATCACGATGTCCCGGGGCAGCTCGCCGCCGGCCAGCCGGCTGAAGACCAGCACCGCGAAGTCGCCGCTCAGATCGCCCTGGGGCACCGGCCGACAGGTCGGCACCGCGTCGGACGGGTCGCCCTCCGAGTGCCGGCGCATGGTCGTGATCGCCGCGTCCAGCCAGTGCACCGCCGCCACCGCGGCCGAGGTCGCGTCGATCTTGGTGTACAGCTCGGGCGGGCCGATCGGGTCCTTCTCGAAGTACGCGTGCGCGGCGGCCACCTGGTGCGGCTGCGGATCCGACCTGGTCAGCACCACTGCCTGGTTGGCCCGCCCGGACAGGTCGCCCAGCGCGGCCCGGCGCAGCGCGTCGATCTCCGCCTCGACATCGGCCACGGCCTGCTCGGTGACGTCGGCGTCGGCGATCCGGTGCAGCGTCCGGCCGACCATGTGGCCGGACTCCAGCACATCGCTGTCGCAGACCCGCATCTGGTTGCCCACCGGCAGGTGCGGCTGCCGCATGGCCCCGGTGACCAGGTCGACGGCCAGTTGGTTGCGGGCCCGGCTGAGCGCCTCGTCCGGCAGGTCGACGGCCTCGGTCAGCGGATGGGTGTAGGTGCGCCACAGGTGCTGGGACAGCCCGGTCAGCTCATAGGCCAGCTGGAGGCCGTGCTCCGGACCGGGCAGGTCGTCGCCGAACGCCACGACCGTCTCCGCGACGTTGCCGATGCCGACGCTCCACACCGCCAGCAGGACGTTTCGGGTCCGGTCGTAGGCGTACTCGGTCACCGGCACAGGATCGCAGATCAACATGTGAACCGCCGCCACCTCGGTCCACCTGTTCGTGAGATCTGCACTGCCCACTCAGGCGGCCTGCGGCTGCACCTTCCGGCGAACCATCGGCTCGGCCAGAACCATGACCGGCTCCGGGACCCGTTCCACCGGCGGGGCGATCGGCCGGTGCACGCGCCGTAGCACGAGCACCGCCGCGCCGGGAAGCGCGGAGATCAACGTCAGCACGCCGTAGACCACGGCGGTCGTGACACCCTGCGTGGCCCCGAGCCCGGCGGCGGCGAAGGCCAGCGCGGCGACGCCCTCGCGGGGACCCCAGCCGCCGACGTTGAGCGGCAGGCCCATGGCGATCAGGGCCAGCACCAGCAACGGCAGCAGCTGGCCGACCGACGCGTTGGCACCGGCCGACCGCGCGGCGACGACGAACAGGGACAGGTGCCCGGCCAGCGTCGCGACCGACAGCAGCACGACGGCCGGCCACGACCGGCTGCTCAGCAGGCTGCGGCGGATGTCGACCAGCGTCCGGGCGAGCGCCTCGCGCCAGCGAGGCAGACGGGAGGACGTGGCCAGCACGACGACCGCCGCGATGACGGCCAGCACGCCGAGCGCGATCGCCGCCTGCGGCGGCACGATGTCGCCGATGACCTGACCGATCAGCGTCGGATCGGTCAGCAGCACACCGACACCGACGGCGAGGACGGCCAGCTGTCCGCCGGTCCGCTCCAGCACGACGGCCCGCACACCCCGGCCGACGTCGCCGGTGTCGTGACCGTTCTGCACGGCCCGGTGCACGTCGCCCAGCACGCCGCCCGGCAGCACGGCATTGATGAACAGAGCCCGGTAGTAGTCGGCCACGGCGGTGCGCAGCGACAGCTTCAGCCCCAGCCGGTCGGCGACGATGCACCAGCGCCACGCGCTGAACAACGTGGTCAGGAAGCCGATGCCGAGCGCAGCGGCGATGCCCCGCAGGTTGATCTCGCGGAGGCCGTCCACGAAGGCGCCGGTGCCCAACCGCCAGAACAGGATGCCGATGACGGCCGCCCCGGCGACGATCTTCAGCCAGGGCCAGATCGCGCGCATCATGCCGGCACCGCCAACACGTCGACGTGGCCGACAGCGCCGCTCAGCCGGCCCGCGTGGACCGCGTCCAGCCGCTGCCGCAGGTAGCTCGCGGACTCGGCCGCCAGCTCCGGGCGCTGCTCGACGGCCGCGCCGACCCAGCCCCGCAGCCACTCGGCGGTCAGGTCGGTGTTCTCGGCCCCCAGCCGCCACGGGCTCTTCGCGACGTGCACGGTAGCGCCCCGCTGCTCGAACGACTCGACGATCGCGGCGGGGGCGTCCGGGCCGAGCAGCCGCCGACCGTCCTGGACGCGGCGCTGGTGCTCGTTGAACGCCGCGGCAATCTCGGCGTCGAGCGGGTCGGCGGGGGACAACTCGACCTCGCCGAGCACGGAGAGCGTGAACAGCGCAGGCACGCCGGCGTCGACGCAGGCGGCGGCGAGCCGGTCGACCTCACCGGTGGTGAGGATGTCGAGCAGCGCGGATGCGGTCACCAGCGAGGTGCCGGCGAGGTCGGCGGCGGTGACGCCGCCGAGGTCGCCCAGCCGGGTCTCGACCGTGACAGGAGCTGTAGAGGGCACATCCATATACACGTGCCTGAGCAGATCTGGTTCACGGTCCTGCATGATCCAGTGCTGCGGATTCGGCAGCAGCGGGCTCAGCCAGCGACCCAGCGAGCCGGTTCCGCAGCCCAGGTCCCGGATGACCAGCCGATTCCGGCCGGCGAAGAGCCGGACCAGCCGGTCGACCAGTTCACCGGCGCGGGCCGCGGCGTCCACGGGCTCACGCAGCGTCAACCACTCGGGGGTGAACTCCGCGTCGCCTGCGTCAACACTCTGGCCAGGTCCTTCGAGGTGTCCGCCCATGGCGTCAGCATGCCACGACGGTCACGGGCCGCCGCCCGCAGGCGTCGCCGCAGGTCAGGGTCGGTCAGCCAGCTGCGCAGCGCGGGCGCCAGCCCGTCCGGGGGGACGAGCAGGCCGGGCACGGCGCCGTCCGGCGCCAGGCCGACGGTCGCCGGCAGCGGGTCGACGTTCGTGGCGAGAACGGGGAGGCCACGGGCCAGTGCCTCGGTGACGACCATCCCGTAGGTCTCCGCGCGGGAGGTGAGTGTGAACAGATCGGCGGCGTTGTAACTCTGCTCGAGTTCGTCACCGTGGAGCGGTCCGACGAACTCGACCTTTTCGCACGCACTTCTCGACTTCACCAGACTTCTCAACTTCGCCACGTGGTCCGGAGCGTGGTGTAGCGCACCGACGCAGACGAGATGCCAGTCCAGATCGTCAATCGAGAGCAATGCGTCAATGAGCAGGTCGTGGCCCTTGCGCGGGGTCACCGACGCGACGCAGAGCAGCCGCGACGCGCCGTCCGTGCCGCTTGCCAGCGGTGCGCGGTCGACACCGGGATTTACACTGTGAACTCGATTCACAGGCAAACCATGGTGTGTCACCAGTTCACTGGCGGCCCACGGGCTGGTGGCGATGACCGCGTGGGCGGCGTGCAGCACTTCTCGTTCACGGCGGTCGAGATCGTCGCGAATGTCGGCTGGCAGACCGGTCTCGGCCGCCAATCGGAGGTGGACCAGCACGACGACCCGCAGCCGACGAGCAGCCGGCACGACTATCTCCGGAATGCCACACGCGACCAAACCGTCGAAAAGCACGAGTTCGCCAGAGTCGAGATTGTCGAGCGCGGTCCTCAACTCCGCCAGCGCCGCCGCGTCCGGCTGCGGCCATTCGCCACCGACCAGGATTTCGTCGACATTCCAGCCGAGCGACGACAGACCGTCGCTCACCCGGCGGTCGTAGACGTTGCCGCCGCTGGGGGCGGCGACGTCCACGACCTGCGCGGGAAAAACCGTGTGAACTGAGTTCACAGGCAAAGTCACAGTGAGCGCTCGTAACTGGCCCAGGCGTTGTGCGACTCGTGCAGCGTGACGGCGATGCCGGACAGTCCGCTGGCCGACGGCCCGAGCGCGCCGGCCTTGGTCCGCTCGGCCAGCCGGTCGGCGATGACCTTGGCCAGGAACTCGGTCGAGGTGTTGATGCCGGCAAAGGCCGGCTCCTCGTCCAGGTTGCGGTAGTTCAGCTCGCCGAGCAGCTCGCTCAGCTGCTGGCCGGCCAGGCCGATGTCCACCACGATGTTGTCCTCGTCCAGCTCGGCCCGCTTGAACGTGGCGTCCACCACGAACGTCGCCCCGTGCAGGCGCTGGGCCGGCCCGAACACCTCGCCCTTGAAACTGTGCGCGACCATGATGTGGTCCCGGACGGTGATGCTGAACAAGGTCATCCTCCTGACGGGTAAACGATGCGGTGACACAGCGCCGGCAGCTGGCCGTCGGCCAGCCGCGGCATGACCGAGGGCAGTTCGGCGAAGTCGCTGGAGCCGGTGATCAGGGCGTCGAAGACCGGATCGGCCAGCAGGTCCAGGGACAGCGCGAGCCGGCTGGCGTAGGTGTGCCGGCCGCGCCGGGCCGGCGGGATGGCGCCGACCTGGCTGCTGCGCACGACCAGCCGCCGGGAGTGGAAGAACTCCCCGAGCGGCACGCTGACCTGCTTGTCGCCGTACCAGGACAGTTCGACGACCGTGCCCTCCGGCGTGAGCAGCTCCAGCGCCCGGGTCAGGCCGGCCGACGTGGCGCTGGCGTGCACGACCAGGTCGCAGCCGTCGGCCGCCTCCTCGGGCGTGACGAACTCCACGCCCAGCGCCGAGGCGATCGTCGCCCGCGACTTGTCGACGTCCACCAGCTGCACCCGCACCCCGGGGAACTTGGCCAGCACCGCGGCGACCGAGCTGCCGACCATGCCGGCGCCGATGACCGCGATCCGGTCGCCGAGCAGGGGAGCGGCGTCCCACACCGCGTTGACCGCCGTCTCCACCGTGCCGGCCAGCACCGCGCGCTCCGCCGGCACGGAATCGGGCACAACGGTCACCGCCGTGGCCGGCACGACGTACCGTGTCTGGTGTGGATAGAGGCTGAACACGGTCCGCCCGACCAGACCCGGCTCGCCCGCCTCGACCACGCCGACGTTGAGGTAGCCGTATTTCACCGGGGCGGGGAACTCGCCGTCCTGGAACGGGGCCCGCATCAGGTCGTGCTGGCTGGCGGGCACGCCGCCGCGGAACACCAGGGTCTCGGTGCCACGGCTGACACCCGAGAAGAGCGTTCTGACCAGTACCTCGCCGGGGCCGGGTGGGGTCAGCTGCACCGGGCGGATCTCGCCTTCGCCCGGACGTAGCAGCCAGAACGCGTGTGCGGTCAGGTCCATTTGAACCCTTCTATCACAGCGGACGTGTTCTGACCGAGGCAAGAGGACGTGGAGGCGCGAGGTGACCACTCATATTCGGCACGTATCGACGGCGACACCCGGCGTGGTCGCCGGGCTCGGCGCGCAGTTGGTGCTGCTGGCGCTGCTCTGGGCGGCGCTGCGGATCGGCCCGAGCGCGCTGGCCGCCGGGAGCGCGTGCGCGGTCGTGACGTGCGCGACACTCGGTTATGCCCTGCATCGCACCCGGGCCAGGACGTTCGGCCAGGCCAACTGGGTCACCCTGTTCCGGGCCACCCTGGTCGGCGGGGTCACCGCGCTGGTGGCCGACGGCCTCGTGCACGGCCCGGCGACGGCCGCCATCGTGGCGCTGTCCGTGGTGGCGCTGATCCTCGACGGCGTCGACGGGCAGGTGGCTCGGCGGACCGGGACCGCCACCGCGGTCGGGGCGCGGTTCGACATGGAGGTCGACGCTTTCCTGATCCTGGTGCTGAGCGTGTTCGTCGCCGCGTCGCTCGGGCCGTGGGTGCTGATCATCGGCGGGATGCGGTACGCGTTCGTCGCCGCCAGCTGGGTCGCACCGTGGCTGAAGGGCGCGCTGCCGCCCAGCTTCGCCCGCAAGACCGTCGCCGCCGCGCAGGGCGTGCTGCTCGTCGTCGCGGCCTCCGGTCTGCTGCCGGCGCTCGCTTCCGTTGCCGTGGTGGGAATCGCGCTCGCGTCGCTGGTGTGGTCGTTCGGCCGGGACGTCATCTGGTTGTGGCGCAACCGCTAGGTCCTTACCTGGCGGGTAATCGCCTTGCCGCGCCGACCGGCCTAGCGTCGTCGGTGACGGACGAGGAGGCGAGCAACATGACCCGGAAACACCGCCTGCTGCACGTGGTGATGAAGATGGACCAGGCCGGTTCGGCCGGCTACGTCGCCGCCGCGCTGGTGACCACGCCGATCCTGCTGCTGATCAGCCCGCTGCGGCAGCTGATGTGGCTGGTCGGCCTCGTGCTCGGCCTGTCCGGCCTTGCCTTGGGGCTGCTGGGTTTCCTGATGGCGTGGGGCCTGACCGTGTCGATGGCCCGCGGCGAGGAGATCCCCGAGCACATTCTGCGCTCGGTGCGTATGGTGTCGACCCGGCTACCGAAGCCGTAGCCGCACGGCCGCGGTGAGAGGCGATCGGCTCGGTTGGGAAGGCGCAGTCGTCGCCGGGCGGGCACGTCGCTAGCGAAGGCGTAGCCGGACCGCCTTGGGCAGGCCGGCGACGACACACTCGTAGGAGTGCTCGATCATCTCCTCCAGCTGGTCGGGCGGCACGTCGCCGTCCAGCCGCACGGTGTTCCAGTGCTTCTTGTTCAGGTGGTAGCCCGGTGTCACGGCGTCGAACTGCTGGCGCAGGTGCATGGCCAGGCCGGGCTCGCACTTGAGCGACACGGACGGGCCGCCGGGGGCGAGAATGGCGAACACCTTGCCCTCGACCTTGTACACGTCCAGGCTCGGCCCGAACGGGTTCTCCTCGGTGGCCTGGGGGAGCTGCAAAGCGTAGGCGGCAACCTCTTCCGGCTTCACGGCGTGTCCCAGCGCACGTGCACGCCGTCGGGCTTGCGGAACACCAGTCCCGCGGGCGTGGCCGGGTCGGTGAGCTCCAGGCCGGGCAACCGGTCCAGGACCGTCTCGACGGCGAACCGCGTCTCCAGCCGGGCGAGTTCGATGCCGAGGCAGAAGTGCGGCCCACGGGCGAAGGCAAGCTGGTTGCGGAGATTCGGCCGCAGCAGGTCGAAATCGTCCGGGTTGGCGAACACCGCCGGGTCCCGGTTGGCCGCGGTCAGCGACACGGTGACCAGGTCGCCGCGAGCGATCGACGCCCCGGCCAGCTCTACGTTCCTCGTCGCGTAGCGGTCGACGACCGCCGCGGCCGGCTCCATGCGCAGCGATTCCTCGACAGCGTCGGGAATACGGGTCCGATCGGCGCGCACGATGTCCAGCTGCGACGGAGTGGTCAGCAGGTGCAGCAGCAGGTTGGCGATCATGCCCTCGGTGGTCTCGATGCCGCCGAACATCAGCACCGCCGCGTTCGACACCACCTCCGGCAGCGCCAGCGCCCGCGCCGCTTCGGTCAGCAGCGACGGCTCGGCCAACGCGGGATTGGCCAGCACGGGATCGGCTAGCGCGGGATTGGCCGGCGCGGGTTCGGCCAGCACCACCGAACCTTCGATGTGTGCCCGCAGCTCGCCGAATGCCTGTGCGCCAACGGGGTCCGGGGCGTGGCCGGCGGAGATCTCGGCCACGGCGGACACGATGGCGTCGTACCAGGCCAGGACCCGCTTCGCGTCGGTGGCGTCCAGGCCCAGTGCGTCGGTCACCACCGCGACGGCCAGTGGACCGGCCAGGGCCCGCCGCAGCTCGGCCCGTCCAGTCGCGGCGAACCCGTCGACCAGCCGGCCGCATTCCGCCCGGACGAAGTCGCCGAAGCGGTCGGAAATCTCCCGCGGCCGGAACTGGCGGGAGAACGGCGCCCGGTGCCGGGCGTGCTCGTCGGCGTCCAGGGAGAGCATCGACGGGCCGACCACCTGGGCCGTCGAGAACCTCGGGTCGTCCACGGTGAACGTGGCCGCGTCCTTCATCACCTGCAGCGCCAGGTCGTGCCGCGTCACCAGCCAGCCGTTCAGCGCCGGCAGCCAGGACACCGGCTCCGCCGCGCGCAGGCGGGCCAACAGCGCGTGCGGGTCCCTAGCGAGCTGCTCGACCGACGCCTGCGCGCCGATCGGGTAGCCGGCCGCGAGTGGGGACATGGCCCGAAGCTACCAGTCGTAAGCTGCCCGGGTGGAAATCTGGATCAACCCCGCCTGCTCCAAGTGCCGGTCCGCGCTGTCGATCCTGGACGAGGCCGGCGCCGACTACACCGTGCGCCGCTACCTGGAGGACCCGCCCACCGAAGCCGAGCTCGTCGCCGTGCTCGACCGGCTCGGCCTGGAGCCGTGGGACATCGCCCGCACCGCCGAGCCCGTCGCCAAGGAGCTTGGTCTCAAGACTTGGGAACGCACCGACGCCACCCGCGCCCAATGGATCACTGCCCTGGCCGAGCATCCCATCCTGATCCAGCGCCCCGTCATCACCGCCGACGACGGCCCGGCCGTGGTCGGCCGCACGGAGGAAGCCGTCCGCTCGGTTCTGGACTAGAGATGGGCCGGAGCCTGAGCGAGCTCATCGCGCAGCACGACGTGCCGGGCGTCCAGGTGGCGGTGCTGGCCGACGGCCGGATCGAGGACGACGCGGCGGGCGTGCTGAGCCGGCACACCCGGGTCGAGGCCACCACCGATTCGGTGTTCAAGATCGGCTCGATCACCAAGATCTGGACCGCCACGCTGGTCCAGCAACTGGTGAACGAGGGCAGGTTGGATCTGGACCGGCCGGTGAGCGACTACCTGCCGGGCATCAGGCTGAACGCCACGGCCCGGCAGCTGCTCACGCACACGAGCGGCATGGACGCCAACCACTTCACCGACACCGGCCGCGGCGACGACGCGATCGAGAAGTTCGTGGCCACGCTGGCCGATGCCGACCATCCCTTCCCGCCGGGCGCGGTCTTCTCGTACTCCAACAGTGGGTTCGCGACCCTGGGCCGGCTGGTGGAAGTGTTGCGCGGCAAGCGGTTCCATGACGTGTTGCGTGAACGCATCGCGACGCCGCTCGGCCTGGAGACGGTCGCCGTCGACCCGTACGAGGCGATCCTGCACCGCGCGGCCGTCGGCCACGTCGAGTCCGACGGGAAGCTGGCGCCGACGAAGAGCTGGGCCGTCCGCTATCACTGCACGCCCAGCGGCTCGCATCTGGCGATCAGCGCCCGCGAACTGCTGGAGTTCGTCAGCATGCACCTCACCGACCCGAAATTGGCCGCACTGCGCGAAACGCAGCTCGACAACGTCCCGGACTTCGGCGGCGGCATCGTCGGCTGGGGGCTCGGCTGGATGCGTTACCGGGACGGGGTCGTCGGCCACACCGGCGTTTCGAAGGGACAGACGGCTTTTCTCCGGGTTGCCCCGTCGGCCGGCGTGGCCGTGGCGGTGTTGACGAACAGCGCGGGCGGCGCGCCTCTGGCCTACGAGATCTTCGCCCAGGTGCTGCGTGATCTCGCCGGCGTCGAGACGGACCCATTGCCCGTGCCGACGGCCGACCCGGCCCCGATCGACATAGACCGCATGGGCGGCACCTATCGCACCACCCAGCAGGACATCACTCTAGCCGTCGAGAACGGCCGCGCTTTCCTCACCTACCGCCCACGGAACGGAAAACCCGCGCACCGCGTCGAGGTGGTCCGCCTCAGCGACAACGCGATCATCACCGTCGAGCCGAAACTCGACGGCCACCAGGTCCTGTCCCTCATCGGCGACGACGGCCACGGCCGTGCCCGCTTCCTGCACAGCGGCGCGGCTGCCTACCGGATAGCCTGATCGGCTTCGGGCCACACCATGCGCAGCATGAGCGGACTGCCGTTGAGCCGCGTCGGATCTCCACCGGGCGGCGACACCGCCGCCGCCTCCACACAGGTGCCGCCGCACGCCCGGTAGAACCCTTGTGCGGCAAGGTTCTGCTGCAACACCCACAGATACATCCCGTCGCCGCCCGCCCGCTCAAGGACGGCACGCGCCGCGAGGCCCAGGAGCCGGCTGCCGAGGCCGGATCGGTGTTGGTCGTGGGCGACGTGCAGGTTGTCGACCAGGCTGCCCCACTTCGGATCGGCGTCGAACATGACGTGCACGAAGCCCACCAGCCGGTCGTCCTGCTCGGCGACGACGGTCTCGCTGCCGGCCGGCGACGCGAGTCGCTCCGACCACACCGCCCGGCGATTGGCCACGACATCGCCGTCCAGGAAGGAATCGGCGTAGGCGCCGCGGTAGAACCGTTGCCAGCTGTCGGCGTGCAGTGCGGCGATCCGGTCGGCGTCGTCGACTCCCGCGGATCGGAACACGGTCATGGGCACAGCTCCCTGGCTCGCGGCTTGCCCGGTGCTTGTACGCCGGGCCCGGTCATCACCCGGAGCACCCCGCCCGCGAACACCAGGGTTGCCGGCCAGCAAGCCGGGGCTTGACGCTGGCGCTCATGACCTCGGTCCGAAGCGTAGCAGCCGCCTACGTGTTGTACAGCCCCATTTCCACCTCGGTCGGCGGCTCGAACTCGCGGCTCCAGGTGCAAGCGATGCGCTCACACCGGCATTCTGCCTGCGATCAGCCCTGGCGGATCGTGCCGCGGCCGGGAATCAACGGTAGATCCAGGGCTGACACGAGACGGGTCGGCAGCGCGTCGAGGTAGGGGATGGCGTTGACGGCGCGCATGCCGGTGGCCAGGCAGCCGCCGCTGACCGGGTCGCCGTCGACCTCGTGCCGGAAAGCGGTCTCCTGGGTGATCTCGGGGCTGCCCTTGACGATGATGCGATAGGCGTCGTTCTCGACCGACGCGGCCCGGGCCCAGTCCGGGGCGGCGGCGTTGGTGATGCGGTTGACGTGCTCGATGACGATTTTCGGCTCGTCGCCGACCCAACCGCGGATCTCGAAGCGCACGGCGGCACAGCTGCCGGCGGCGATGACGCCGTGCTGGTAGGCGATGTCGGCGGGGGCGGCCCACTTCTCGTACACGGTGTCGATGCGGTCGAGCTTGACGCCGACGGCATCGGCGATCATGGGAATGGTGTGGCCCCAGGCGAAGATGAGCACGGGCGGGATCTCCAGCACGGCCTGCTCGGCCAACGGCCGACCGAAGCCCATGACCTTGCCGTAGTCGCCGGCGTAGCTGGCGTAGTCCACGAGCTCCTGGATCCGCACGCTGTCGACCCGGCCGCAGACACCCAGCAGAGTCAACGGAAACAGGTCGTTGGCGAAACCAGGGTCGATGCCGGTGGTGAAGCACGCCCTGCCGGACTCGGCGCACGCCTTCTCCAGCTCGGCCCGCAGCTCCGGCGGGCAGACGTCCGGATACACCAGGGGAGTCATGGACGTGGACACGACGTGCTTGCCGGATCGCAGCGCCAGCGCCATGTTCTGGATGTTCTCCAGCGCGAACTCCGCGGTGGGGCCGAAGTACGCGACGGCATCGGCTTCGGTGTCCAAAGCGGACCGGACGTCGGTGGTGGCGACCACCCCGACCGGCGCGCCGCCGATCAGCACGCCGGCGTCCACCCCGTCCTTGGCCGGGTCGTGCACGATGACGGCGGCCAGCGAGAACTCGGGATGGTCGAGCAGCTCCCGGATCACGAGCTTGCCGACCACGCCGGTGCCCCAGACGATCACCTTGTGCGCCATGGATTTTCCCCTCAGCGGAAGTACTCGCCACCGTTGACGAACAGGGTCTGCCCGGTCAGCATGCGGGCCCGGTCGGACGCGAAGAACACGGCCGCCTCGGCGACGTCGGTGTCCTCGGCGATCGCGCCCAGCGCGGCCTTGGCCGCCAGTTCGGCCTTGACCTCGTCCTCGGACACGCTCCGGCTGGCCGCGACCCACTTGATGTACATCTCGACGTTCGGCCCCAGCATCCAGCCCGGCACCACCGAGTTGACCCGAATCTTGCGCGGCCCGAGCTCCTGGGCCAGCGAGAACATGGCGGCGTGCAAGGCGCCCTTGGACGTGGCGTAGGCGGCCTGCGGCAGCGTGGGGCTGAACGCGGCCTGGGTGCCGATGATCACGATCGCGCCGCCGCGCACGGACAGCGCCGGCAGCGCGGCCTGGGTCAGCCGCATGGTGCCGATGACGTTGACGTCCAGCACCTTGCGCCACAGGTCCAGGTCGGCGCCCTCGAGCCCGCCGAACACGCGGTCGCGGGCGGCCACGTGGATCACGGCGTCGACCGCGCCGAACCGCTCCATGGCGACCGACACCAGGCCGTCGCAGTCGGCGGCCGAGGTGATATTGGTGACGGAGTAGGCCGCCCGTGGCCCGATCTCCTCGGCCACCGCCTTCAGGTTGTCTTCCGTTCGCGCGCCGAGGACGACGTTGGCGCCGTCGCGGGCCGCCGCGAGCGCGGTCTGCCGGCCGAGGCCGGCGCCGACCCCGGACACGATCACTGTCTTGCCGTCGAGGACCACCCAATTAACGTAACAGCGTGTTACGTTATTCACAATGACAAGAATGGAGCAGTCCGAACGCGGTCGGGGCCGACCCCGAGACCGCGCGATCGACGACGCCGCCCTGCTGGCCGCGCGCGAGCTACTGGTGGAGGTCGGCTGGGACCGGCTGTCCATGGTGGCCATCGCCGAGCGGGCCGGCGTGGGCCGGCCGGCGCTCTACCGCCGCTGGCCGTCCAAGACGCACCTGGTGTTCGAGGCGGTGTTCGACTGGTCGGCAGCGCCGACGCCGGTGCTGGCCTCGGCCGACTCGGCCGAGTGGGTGCGTGGCTCCTTCGCCTACACCTCGGAACTGTTCAACCGCCCGGAAGTCCGGGCCGCGCTGCCCGGGCTGATGGCCTCGCTGCGGGACCACCCCGAGCTGCAATCGGCGCTGTGGCGGGAATTCGGCGTGCCGGGCCGGGCGTCGCTGGAGGAGTTGCTGCACGCCGAGGGCAGCGAGGACGCCGTGGCCGACGCGCAGGCGCTGATGGTGCTGGTGATCGGCTCATGCCTGGTCACGTCGCTGCTCGGCGGATCGGCGGCGGTGGTCGACCGGCTGCCGGCGATGGTGCGTCCCAGGCAGCTCTAGCGGCCGAGACCGCACAAGTGCCCGCACGCCGGGAACAAGGCGTGCGGGCACATTCATACCGGGATCAGCGGGGCTCGGGTCCGATGATCCAGTGCTCCTCGGTGATCATCCGGTGGATGTAGCGCGGCTCCACGAACGACTTCAGATCCTCCTCGGCCGCCTTGAACTCCGGGGAGTCGAGGGCCGCGTCGAGGGCGTCGAGGTCGTCGAAGTAGAGCTGGTAGGCGACGTCCAGCACGGCCTCGCCGATGCCGTACGCACCGTCCACAGTGGTGCCCTGGAGGTAGCGGCGCAGACCGGGGATCTTCAGCGCGAGCTCGGCGTGCGAGCCCAGGCTGCGCCGGCGGAAGTCGGCCAGCGGCAGGCCTTCCTTGCGCTTGGCCAGGACGATCAGCTTGACGCCGCCGGCGGCCTCGTCGCCTTCCAGCAGGACGTGCGCATCGGTGTCGAGCACCAGCGTGCGCCAGAACGCGGCCCAGTTGGGCTCGTCGAGGCGGGCGCCCTGCAGGAACTCCTCGGTCTGCAGGGACTCCAGCTGCTCCTGGCCGTTGCGCAGCCAGATCTCGGCGACACCGCTCCACAGCGGCTCCTCGGTCTCGCCCTCGACGGCGACCCGGGTGTCGATCAGGTACTTGCGGATCTGCGGGATCTTGCTGGCGTACTTGACCGCGTGCACCTCCAGCCAGTACCGCTGGAACTCCTGCTCGGTCATGCCGGGCTTGGGATAGGCGAATATCAGTTGGTGAATCATGCGAGGTCCCCTCAGACCTTGTACTTCTTGATGACGTCGTCGGCGAACCCCAGGTAGTCCCGGAGCGGCCAGACCTCCTCGAACTCCAGGTACTCACGCATCGGCAGCCGGCCGAGCGCGGTGCGGTCGAGCTCCTCGGCGTCCGGGGAGTCGATGATGGCGATGACCCGCTTCTGCGCCGCCACCTTCCAGATGCCCACGCAGAAGCCGGAGTCGAGCGTCTCCTTGGCGTGCGCGGCCTCCTCGGCCTCCACCTCCCAGAGCTCGTCGAGCGAGATCCGGCCCTCGTGCTTCCACTTCATCTGCACGTAGAACAGCACGTCGTCACCTCTCCTTGGGCCCGGCCGCAGCCGCGATCCGGCGGGTCAGGGCGTTGTCCGCGCCGAGCACCTCGGTCGCCAGGTCCAGCGGCGTCTTGCCGTCGTGGCCCAGCAGGTCCAGGCGAGCGCCTTGCGCCACGAGGATCGCGGCGCACTCCTCGTAGCCGTGCCACAGGGCGTCGTGCAGCGGCGTGTAGCCGTTGGTGGCGCCCTGGAAGTTCAGGTCGACACCCGGTCGCGCGGCGATCATGCGGGTGAGGTCGACGTGTCCGTTGTAGACGGCCTTGTGCAGCGGGACCGCGCCGAACGTCGGCTCGGTCGCGTTGACGTCGGCGCCGGCCTCCAGCAGCAGCTGGGCGATCTCGGTGTGCCCGTCGCGGGCGGCCACCAACAGCGCGGTGTGCGCGTCGTTGAAGCCGTTGACGATCGGGAACAGCTCGTCCACGTCGACGCCCTCGGCGATCAGCGCCCGCACGGTCTCGACGTCGTCGGCGACCGTGGCGGCCATCAGCCGGTGGTTGGCGGCCCGCTCCTCGTCACTGGCCTGGCGGTCCTTCAGGTACTGCTCGGCCAGCAGCAGCCGGTCCTTGCCGGTGGTGTTGACGTTGAGCTCGTACTGGAAGTGCTCCTTGAGCGTGAACCCGTAGTGCGTCGCGATGTTCAGCCCGGTGCCCTGGTCCAGCAGGTACTTCGCGATGTCCGGGTACTTGAACCACAGCGCGTCCATCAGTGCGGTGTGCCCGGTGGTCGTGACGACGGCGTCGACGAACGCGCCGGCCTCGACCAGCGCCTGCACGACCTCGAGGCTGCCGCCCTGGCAGGCCTTGTGCAGCGCCGTCCCGCCGGCGCCGGAGTCCGTGGTGTACACGTCGGCGCCCGCGTCCAGCAGCAGCCGGACCATCCGGGCATCGGCCTTGCCCGCCGCGATGAGCAAGGGGGTGAGCCCGCTCGCCGGGTCGCGGTGGTCCACGTGCGCGCCGGCCTCGAGCAGCTCGGCGACCAGGTCGTGGTCGCCGCGCCAGGTCGCGGCGACGAGGCGCTCCTCGCGGTCGGCGTTGAACGCGGCGACCTCGCCGTTCGGGTCGAAGTAGACCTTCCAGGTGGCGATCTTGCCGTCGTCGTCGACGGTGAGGCGGTGCGAGTCCTCGATCTCGAACTGCTGTCCGGTGCGGGTGTGGGCGGCCTTGGTGTAGATCACCGCGAACGCGGTGTCGCCGTCGGCCCGCAGGTCCCGCAGCTCGTACTCGAGCACCTCGGTGGTGTCGCCGCGGACCTGGAAGGCGGCGGTGACCTCGCCGACGCCGTGGTGGCGGCCCAGGTACGGGATGACCGCGTTCCACTGGTCCTTGGGCAGCTCGAACTCGATCCCGTCGGCCAGCGCGGACAGCGCCGACGCGAGATCCCCGTTCTCCAGGTCGGTGAAGTACTTCTCCACCACCTGGCGGGTTTGCTGGGTGCTCATCACGCACTCCTGTTTCGGTCGTGGTCGGATGCGGCTCGACTCGGCAGGTGATGATCGGTCCTTCTCACCGAAAACTGTTGCCCATCAACGCGGTGTTGGCCGCCAGCCGCCGGGCACTCCGTTGACTCGAAGACGAGGTGGCCGACCACAACGGAAAGCGCGGGTCGGACCGCACTCACGGGAGTCGACGCAGTGTCGCTCTGTCCACAGTGGAGCATTTTTCCTGGTAGTCGTGGTACCACCACAAACGCGCGCTCCCCGAGCGGCTTGCGATGAGCCAGGGTGGAGCCGTCGTCGTCTCCCTGCACAGACGACGGTGTTCCCATCCGCCACCTTCGGAGGCAACCATGACCGGTGCGACGGAGACCAGACTGGACGTCATCCACCACGCCCGAGGCGCAGGCCCCACGGTGTGGTTCGGCGATGCCGTCTACACCTTCAAGGCAACCCACGAGACCACGAACGGGTCGTTGACGTTCGCCGAGGCGTCCGTGCCGCCCGGCGGCGGCCCGCCCCCGCACATCCACCCGCACGCCGACGAGTCGTTCTTCATCCTGTCCGGCGAGCTGGAGTTCCTCAACGGCACGGAGACCTTCCGTGCCGGCGAGGGCGACTTCGTGTTCATTCCGCGCGGCACCAGGCACCGCTTCCGCAACGTGGGCCTGCATGTCTCGCGCCTGCTGTTCCTGTTCACGCCGAGCAGCGGGCTGGAGAACTTCTTCGGCGAGATCGGCCAGCCCGCGCAGGCCGGCGTCGCGCCGCTGCCGCTGACCGACGAGCAGAAGCGCCAGATCGTCGAGCTGGCGCCCAAGCACGGCCTACAGCTCGCACTCTGAGCACTGAAGGGGGAAACACCAGATGAGCACCATCGAGACGATCAGGTTCAAGCTGCTCGACGGCGTCACCGACGCGGACTTCCAGCAGCGCAACCGAACCGTGGAGACCGAGTACATGGAGAAGCGGCCGGGCTTCAAGTCCCGCCAGACTGCGGTGAGCGCGGACGGCGAGTACTTCGTGCAGGTGCACTGGGCCACCGTCGAGGATGCCGACGCCACGATCGGCGCGTTCTTCGGCGCGCCGGAGACGCAGGACTTCCTCGCGGCCGTGGACAAGTCCACGGTGGCCTCCGGCCGCTACCAGCTGGTGGACTAGCTTCCCGCCCGACCAGGAGAACCCATGACGAACACCATGCGCGCGGCGGTCATCGACGCGTTCGGTCCGGCCGACACCCTCCGACTCACCGACCTGCCCGTGCCGGTTCCCGGCGACGGCGAGGTACTGATCCGGGTGCACGCGGCGGGGCTCAACGCGATCGACTGGGCGTCCCGCGCGGGTCAGGGGGTGGGCATCTCCGCCTTCCCCGCGGTGCTGGGCTGGGACCTGTCCGGCACGGTGGTCACGGCCGCCGCCTCGACCGGTCCGCGGGCCGGTGACGAGGTGTTCGGCATGCCTCGCTTTCCCGGGCTCGCCGGCGCGTACGCGGAGTACGTGGTGGCGCCCGCGGACCAGGTCGTGCGCAAGCCCGACCACATCGACCACCGCACCGCCGCGGCGGCGCCGATGGTCGGGATCACCGCGTGGCAGACGCTGTTCCGCCACGGCGGGCTGACCAGGGGTCAGCGGGTGCTCGTGCACGGCGCCGCGGGCGGGGTCGGGCACGTCGCCGTGCAGCTCGCGGTGGACGCAGGGGCCGAGGTCGTTGGCACGGCCTCGGCCCGCAACCACGACTTCGTGGCCGGTCTGGGCGCGAAGCAGGTCGTGGACTACACCACGGAACGGGTCGAGGACGTCGTGCGCGACATCGACCTGGTCGTGGACACGCGGGGCGGGGCGGGCTCCCGGCGGTTGCTCGACGTGCTTCGCCCCGGCGGCCTCATCGTCACGCTCAAGGGCCAGGACGACCTGCTCGACGCGGCCGCGCGGGAACGCGGGCTGCGCACCGGCTACACGTACGTGAGCCCGGACGCCGAGGCGCTCGCGGACATCGCGCGGCAGCTGGCCGAAGGCCGGTTGCGGATCGCCCTGGAGCAGGCCTTCCCGCTGGAGCAGGTGGCGGCGGCGCACGCCCTCGGCGAGGAGGGCCACGTGCGCGGCCGACTCGTGCTCGACGTGTCCGCCAACTAACGAAGTGGCGCTCCGGAAAAGCGGGAGCCTTGTGGCCGGCCGGACACTGGGGCAGTTTTTGTCTTGAGGGTGACCGAGTCGGGTCGCGGAACACACGTCGCACCGGTCTCGCCAATTTCGGGGAGCAGGGCCGCATTTTCTGTCGATGCGGTCGCTGCCGAGCCCCCACCGCAACCGAGCCAGGAGTGTTTACGATGACAGGCGTAGAAAACGGTTCACGGACCGTGCGCGAAGCGACCCTGGATGTCTTTCGCGACCTGGGTCTCACGACGGTCTTCAGCAACCCGAGCCACACCGAGATGAAGCTGTTCGAGCAGTGGCCCGACGACTTCAAGTTCGTCATGGGCCTGCAGGAGGCCACGATCGTCGGCATGGCCGACGGCCACGCCCAGGCGACCGGCGAGCCGTCGCTGGTGATCATCAACGGCGGCCCGGGCCTGGGCAACGCGATGGGCGGCGTCTACACCGCGGCCAGCGCGCACACCCCGATGGTGATCATCGGCGGCCAGCAGGCCCGCAAGCTGCTGATGGGCGAGCCGTTCCTCAAGGCCAGCGAGGCCACCCAGCTGCCGAAGCCCTACATCAAGTGGGCGGCCGAGCCGGCCCGTCCGCAGGACATCCCGGCGCTGATCGAGAAGGCCTACCACATCGCCAAGCAGCAGCCCGCCGGCCCGGTGTTCATCGCCGTGCCGGAGGACGACTGGATCCGGCCGGCGAACCCGACCCCGCACAAGGTCCGCAAGGTCGAGAGCGCGGTCGTGCCGGACCCGGCGGTGCTGGCCACCGTCGCCGCCGCGCTCGACAAGGCGCAGCGGCCGGCACTGGTGGCCGGTCCCGGAGTGGAGATCGGCGGCGCCCGCCTCGACCTCGTGCAGCTGGCCGAGAAGCTCAACGCCCGGGTCTACGGCAGCCCGGTGTGGCCGCGGGGCAGCTTCCCCGAGACGCACCCGCTGTTCGGCGGCGTGCTGGCCCCGATGCCCGAGCTGATCAACGCCAAGCTGGCCGAGCACGACCTCGTCGTGGTCCTGGGCAGCCCGACGTTCACGCTGTTCACGACGGTGGACCTGTTCTCGACGGCCGCGGCCCCGCTGGACGAGAGCGACCAGCCGCACCTGCCCGAGGGCACGGAGTTCATCCACCTCACCGACAGCCCCGAGGCGGCCGCCTGGTCCATGGCCGGCTCGGCCTACGTGCTGCCGCCGGCGCAGGCCGTGCGGGACCTGGTGCCGCTGGTCAAGGCGCACGAGAAGGTGGCGCTGCCGGCCGTCCGGGAGGCGATCCCGGTGCCCGACGCGTCCACGCCGCTCACCCAGGCGTACCTGTTCCACCTGCTCGCCCAGGAGCTCCCGGCCGACGCCCAGCTGTTCGAGGAGCTGCCGATCGCCCGGGCCGACTTCCACGAGCAGATCCCGCTCGGCCCGGACAACGGCTACTTCGCCACCGCCAGCGGCGCGCTCGGCTTCCCGTTCGCCGGCGCCGTCGGCTACGCGGTCGCCCGACCGGACCGCCGGGCCGTCGTCGTGACGGGCGAGGGCTCGTCGCTGTACACGATCCACGCGCTGTGGACCGCGGCGCACTACAACCTGCCGGTCACGTTCATCATCCCGAACAACGCCGGCTACCTGTCGCTGAAGTACTACCTCGACGAGACCTCCCAGCAGGCCTGGAAGGCGGGCTGGGACCTCAGCGGGGTCGACATGGCCGAACTGGCGCGCGGCTTCGGCTGTCCCGCCGAGCGCATCGAGTCCCCCGACTCGCTGCGCCAGTCGCTGAAGGCCGCGCTCAACGCGGACGGCCCGATGCTGCTGGACGTCGTCGTGCAGGATCCGGGCCTGTTCCGGCTGTAGATCCGCGCCGCGCCCGCGTCCCCCGTCCGAATTCCCGGGCGGGGGACGCGGCATTGTGTGCACATCACGGACTGCGTTTCATTTCCTTGCCGCCTTTCTGTCATTTCCGAGACGATTAATTTGTGGCCCGACGGTTGACGTCGGACGTGAATTACTTCGGGAGTGATCATGAAAGTCCGTCTACACGTGCGCCCGGCTACGTCCATGCGGCGTTCCCGGGCGTGCGGAATCGTCGGATTCGTGGCAGTTCTCTTGTCCGCCGCGTCCACCGCGCCGTCTCCGCTGTATTCGATTTACCAGGAGCAATGGCAGTTCTCCACCGCGACGACCACGGTCGTCTTCGCCGTGTACTGCCTGTGCGCGCTGGCCGGGATGCTGCTGTTCGGGTCGCTGTCGGACACCGTGGGCCGACGCCCGGTGCTGCTGCTGTCGCTCGGGCTGGTCGGCGTCGCCATGGTCGTGTTCGTCCTCGCCGACGGCGTAGGCTGGCTGCTGGCCGCCCGTGCGCTGCAGGGGATCGGCGGTGGCGTCGGGGGTTGTGCGGTGGCCGCCGCGCTGATCGACATGGCGCCGGCGGGCGCCTTGCTCGGCAGCCTCACACCGATCCTCGGGATCGGCGCCGGCTCCGTCGGGGCCGGCGTGCTCGTGCAGTACGGGCCCGCGCCGACCACTCTGACCTACGTCGTCGTGCTGGCGCTGACCGTGCTGGCCGCGGGCGGCGTGCTGCGCATTCCGGAGACGGTGCCCGGCGGTCCGCGACCGAGGTTCACCGTTCGACCACGTCGGATTTCGGTGCCTGCATTGGCCCGCAAGGCTTTTCTCTTGCTGTCGCTGCCGGTGGTCGCCGTGTGGGCGGTCGGCGGGCTCTACATGGGCCTGGGGCCGATGCTCGCCGCCGATCTGCTGGGCAGCCGGAGCAGCACGGTGGACGGGCTGGTGGTCACCATGCTCGCCGTGTTCGGGGCACTGGCCCAGCTGACCTGCCGCGGAGTTCGTTGCCGCACCGCCATTTCCTGGGGGTCCTGGCTGTTGCTCGCCGGACTCGCCCTGGTCGCCGCGGCGCTGTCGTTCGCGTCGACCGCACTGTTCTTCCTCGCCACCGCCCTGCTGGGTTTCGGTTGGGGCGCAACGTATATGGCCGCGTTCCGGCTGTTGACCGAGCTGGCCGAACCCGCGCGCCGCGGTGAGCTGCTGGCGGCGGTGAACGTCGTCGCCTACGTCGGCACCGCGGTCCCCACGATCGGCCTGGGCGTTGCCGCACAGCAGATGGGGATGCAGAACGCCACCACTGCGTTCATCGTCGTCGTGGCGGCGCTGGTGCTGCTGGCGCTGGCCGGTCTGCCGCAGACACCGGCGGCCCAGGCACCCGCTGTGCAGACACCTGAGGCTCAGACACCCGTGGTGCAGACACCCTCGGCGTGACAAAGCGATCGCCCCGAGCCTGGGGGACTCGGGGCGATCGGCTCGTGTCGCCGTCAGGCGGTGACGGCGTCCGGCTCGCTCGGCGCGCTCACCGCCGGCGAGGCGGCCGAGGACGGCACCTTCAGCAGGCCGATCGCCCACGTGGCCGGCAACGCGACGGCGCAGATGATCAGGGCCGTGAGGACCACGGCGTGCGCGCCGGTGGCCGCCAGCACCGCGCCACCCACGAGGGCGCCGATCGCGATGCCCGCGTTGACCGCGGAAGCGCCGAGCGTCGCGGCCAGGTCGCCGCCGGGGCCGGCCAGCGTGATCACCCGCAGCTGCAGCGACGGGACGAGGCCGAACCCGACCAGGCCCCACAGCGCCAGCGCGATCGCCGCCAGGATCGGCGAGCCGCCGAACACGTACAGCCCGGCGAACGCGACGATGAGCAGGATGTTGGCCACCACCAACGTCTTCGTCGCGCTCTTGTCGGCGAACTTGCCGCCGAAGAAGGTGCCGACCGCGCTGGCGACACCGTAGGCGAGCAGGAAGACGCTGATCAGCGTTCCGGGGATGCCGGTGACCGCCACCAGGTACTCGGCCAGGTACGTCAGCGCCGTGAACTGGCCGCCCAGCACCAGGAAGCCGACCGCGAGCGTGGCGATGACCCGTGGTGCGAACGCCGATTTGGCCTGGGTGCCGATCCCGCTGGAACCGGGGCTCTGCACCGGCGGCACCAACAGCAGCGTCGCGACCAGCGCGATCACGCCGAGGATGACGATGCCGACGAACGTGGCCTTCCAGCCGAGCGCCTGCCCGACCAGGGTCCCCAGCGGCACGCCGACCACGGTGGAGACCGCGATGCCGCCGAACACCATCGCCATGGCCTCACCGCGCTTCTCGGCCGGCACCAGCGCGGCGGCGACCGTGGACGCGACACCGATGAACAGGCCGTGGATCGAACCCGTCAGCACCCGCGCGATCACCAGCGCGCCGAAGCTCACCGAGATCACCGCGGCCAGGTTGCCGGCGATGTAGAGCGCCAGGGCCAGCCACAGCAGGAACTTGCGGCCGAGCCGGATGGTCAGCGCGGTGACGATCGGGCCGCCGACGGAGATGCCCAGCGCATAGGCCGTGACGAGCTGCCCCGCCGTGCTCACCGACACCGAGAGGTCCCCGGCGATGAGGTTCAGGATGCCGACGACCACGAGTTCCGCCGTGCCGATGACAAACGAGCCCAGCGCCAGCGCGGCCAGCGCCACTGTGCTCCGGGGATGTCCCGCCCCCGGCTGCATGGTCGTACTCATGTGCACCTACCCCTTGCTTCCGTTGATGTCGGGCTCTTTCCGGCGTCAGGCGCCGACCGGGGCCAGCGCGGCCAGACCGGCCTCGGCGATCGGGTGGTCCTCGCCGCCCTTGCCGCCGGCGACGCCGATCGCGCCCACGACCACGCCGTCGATAGTGATCGGCGCCCCGCCGGGCAGGATCGCCACGTTGGGCTGCGCGGCCAGGCCGGTCAGCAGCGGCGGGATGCCCGCCGCGAACTCCATGAAGTCCTGGGTGGCCGCGCCCAGCCCGGCCGAGGTGATCGCCTTGTTGGTGGCCAGCCCGTTGCTGAAGAACGACGAGCCGTCCATGCGGGCGAACGCCTTCAGGTGACCGGCGTCGTCGACGACGGAAATGGCCACGCTGACGCCGAGTTCCTCCGCACGCGCCAGCGCCGCGTCGATCACCCGACGCGCGTACTCGGTGGAAAGGGAAACCGTGCCGGTCATGCGAACCGCTCCTCGTGTTTTTTGGTGTGCTTGAACTACTTGTACGACACTTCGAGCATGCCGAAAGCGGTGCCCGCGGTAATGGGGTCGAAGTACTCCCAGTACTCGCGGATCAGGCCGGCGTCGTCGAACTTGAAGATGCCGAGATAGCTGTTTCGGTACTTCCCGCCGTTGTCCTTGAGCACCAGTTCCCCGTCGAACCGCGCGAGAACGGTGTCGCCGTCGACCCACGTCTCGCGAATCGGGAAGCGCAGCGTCTCGAACATCCCGGGCGTGTCCCGCCAGCGCTCGTAGATCGCCGCCCGGCCGACCAGGTGGGCCGGGAACATCTCGGTGCCGTACGGGTAGTAGTGGTCCGCGTCCTCGGCCCAGAGCTCGATCCAGGCCGCCGTGTCCTTCTCCTCCAGCAAACGTAGGAAGGTGGACACGGCCGCGACATTCCGGCTTTTGTCGGCCATGGGTTCCCCCTGTCGTCGGGCACTCCTGGACAGGATCGCGCTCGCGCGGGTGGCTAACCAGAACGGAGTTGTCGTGGTACTCCGAGTACCAGGATCACGGGTGCGTTCAACGCTGCTCAGCACCGTTGAACGGGGCCGTGGATCGGACCGAGTCACCCGTTCGAGTGGGAGCGGACGAAATGATCTGCCACCACATCTCATGCTGCCGCACTCCGTTCGTTCTCATTGGGCCGCCCCGTCGATTTCAGTACGGTCCGGGAGTCCGTACGCACGACCCGGAATTCAGGAGGACCGATGACTTCCACGACCTCTCAGCCCGCCGTCGCGACCGCATTGCGCGCGGCCGTGCGGGGCGAAGTCCTGGTCGCCGCGGACCCGGCTTACGACGGCGCGCGCCGCGTCTGGAACGGCTTGGTCGACCGCTACCCGGCGGTGATCGCCCGGTGCGTCGACACCGCCGACGTGGCCGCCGCCGTGCGCGCCGCGCGCGAGCACGACCTGCCGCTGTCGGTGCGCGGCGGCGGCCACGACTGGGGCGGCCGCGCGGTCCGCGAGGGCGGGGTGCTGATCGACCTGTCGGAGTTACGCGGGACCACCGTGGACCGGGCCGCTCGCACGGCGGCCGTGCGCGGCGGCACCCTGGCCGGCGGCGTCGCGACGGCCGTGCACGAGCACGGTTTCCACGCCGTGACCGGCACCGCGAAGGCCGTGGGCATCGCGGGCCTGACCATGGGCGGCGGCTACGGCCCGTTCGTGGGCAACCACGGTCTCGCGCTCGACAACCTGCTGGGCGCCGAGGTCGTGCTGGCCGACGGCGGCGTGGTGACGGCGTCGGAGTCGGAGAACGCCGACCTGTTCTGGGCGTTGCGCGGCGGCGGCGGCAACTTCGGCGTGGCCACCACGCTGACCTACCGCGTGCACCCCGGCCCCATCGTGCTATCGGGTATGGCCCTGTTCCCGTTGGCGCAGGCCGAAACCGTGCTGCGCGGCTACCGGGAGATCCTGGCCGAGGCGCCGGACGAGCTGTCGGTGATCGGCGGCTTCTTCAGCGGACCGGACGGCAGCCCGCTGGTGATGCTGTACCCGACGTGGAGCGGCGTCGACCTGGCGGCCGGCGAGCCCTGGCTGCGCCGGATCGACGGTCTGGGCACGCCGGTGTACGCGCAGCTGGGGCCGATGGCCACGCCGGACGTGCTGGGCATGCTCGACCCGTTCATCGTCGACGGCCGCCACAACGCGGTGCCGACCCGCTGGGTGCCGGCACCGACCGAGGAGGTCTGCGCGGTGCTGGCCGACGCCGCCGGGCGCGCCACCTCGCCGATGTCTTCCCTTACCCTGCACCACTTCCACGGCGCGGCGACCCGCGTGCCGGTGGCATCGACGGCGTACGGGCTGCGCTCGGAGCACCTGCTGGTGGAGATCATCTCCACCTGGGACTCGGCCGACCGGGCCGACGCGCACCGCCAGTGGGCCCACGACCTGGCCACGGCGTTGGACGAGCACGCCCTGCCGGGCGGCTACCCCAACCTGCTGGGCCCGGACGACCACGAGCGCACCCGGGCCGCGTTCGGCGAGAACCTGGCCAAGCTGTTGTCCCTCAAGAAGACCCTCGACCCCGACGGTGTGTTCGCCGCGGTGCCGACCCTCACGGTCTGACAAGAAAGGCGCGCGTCGCCCGGAGCGACGCGCGCCTTCAAGGTGGCAAGCCGCCGCCGGCGTGCTCGGCGGCATCGCGCCCGCCGGCGGTCCCAGCGTGCTGGGGGTGGCCGCCGGCGGGTGCGCTCAGCTCTCGGCCCGGTAGCGGTGCACGAGTGCAACGGCCATCGCGCCCTCGCCCGCGCTGGAGGCGATCCGCTTCATCGAGTTCGCCCGGGCGTCGCCGGCCGCGAACACCCCCGGCACGCTGGTCTCCAGCAGCAGCGGCAACCGCGGCAGGTCCCAGCTCGGACCGATCGGCACGTCCGGCCCGGTCAGGATGAAACCGTTGCCGTCCAAGGCGATGCACGTGGACAGCCAGTCGGTGTTCGGCCGCGCCCCGATGAACGTGAAGACGTACTCGGTGTCGTGCGTGGTCTTGACGCCGGTCGTGTTGTCCAGCAGCGTCACGCGTTCCAGCTGCTCGCCGCCGTCGGCCGCGACGATCTCGGTGTTCAGCCGCACCTCGATGTTGGCGGCCGCGGTGATCTCGTCCACCAGGTACTGGGACATGCCCTTGTCCAGGCGGTCGCCGCGGATCACCAGGCTGACCCGGTGGGCGTGCCGGGCGAAGTGCACCGCGGCCTGCCCGGCCGAGTTCGCCCCGCCGACCACGAACACGTGTTGCCCCACACAGGACGCCGTCTCGGAGGTGGTGGCGCCGTAGTAGACGCCGGCGCCCTCGAACCGGTCCGCACCCTCGGCGGCCAGCCGGTTGTAGCGCAGGCCGGGGGACAGCAACACCGTGCTGGCGCTGATCTCCCGGCCGTCGGACAGCGTCAGCACCCGGGCCCGTCCGGACGTGTGCAGGCCGCAGACGCTGACCGGGGCCAACAGTTCGGTGCCGAACCGCTGCGCCTGCGTGACGGCGCGGCGGATCAGCTCCGCGCCGCTGACCCCCGACGGGAAGCCGAGGTAGTTCTCGATCCGGCTGGAGGTGCCCGCCTGCCCGCCCGGCACGTACGACTCGACCAGCAGCGTGGACAGGCCCTCGGAGGCCCCGTACACGGACGCGGCCAGACCGGCCGGCCCGCCGCCGACAATGGCGAGGTCGTAGTGCTGGCGGAACTCGCGACCGCTGAGCTCCAGGGCTTCCACCAGATCGCCGTCGGACGGCCGGAACAGCGCCTTGCCGTCCGGCAACAGCACCGCCGGCAGCGGGCCGTCCACCGGGATGGCCGGATCCCGTTCCACGTCAACGAAACGGAACGGCTGGTGCAGCCGGGTCAGCAGGTCCCGCACCCGGTGCGTGGCCGGTGCCGACCGGTGCCCGACGACGCGGATCCCGTCGTACGGCGGCAGATACGAGCGCTGCCAGTCCTCGAGCAGCTCGTCCAGCACCGGGTACAGCCGTTCCTGCGGCGGTTCCCACGGCTTGACGAGGTAGTGGTCCAGCCGCACCTGGTTGATCGCGTCGATGGCCGCCTTTGTGTCGGCGTACGCGGTCAGCAGCACCCGGCGGGCCCGCGGGAACAGGTCCAGCGTCCGGGCCAGGTAGTCGGTGCCGTTCATCTCCGGCATGCGCTGGTCGGCCAGCAGCAGCGCGGGTTCCTCGCCCCGCTTGCGCACGGCCTCCAGCACCCGCAGGGCCTCGGCCGGCGAGTCGACCGCCATGACCCGGTAGCGGTCCTGGTACTGCCGGCTCAGGTCGCGTCGTATTGCCCGCAGCACATGCGGATCGTCGTCGACCGCGAGCACCACGGGGCGATGTCGTTCAGGCATGGCGCACTCCAATGCCGCGCGGGGTTGGCCAGCCCCATGGTCCCCGCCGAGGCATGCTCATGCGCGCTGACCTGACGCAGTGACGGGACTGTGGCGCCGGCGGCTGCGTCAAGTCGCCGTAGTAGCGGCGGATGTGTTGTCGGGCAATCACTCGAGAGGTTGACTTCGGGTCGAGAAGGACGATCGAGTGGGGAGCACCCATGTCAAAGAAGATCCTCTTCATCCTGTCCGAATACGGATACTGGGGCGAGGAACTGGTTGGGCCGCTGGCGGCCTGCGACGAGCAGGGCTACCAGATCGTGTTCGCCACGCCGAACGGCAAGCGCCCGGTGCCGTTGCCGCCCAGCATCGACCCCGGCTACATCGACCCGCCGCTCGGCCGCTCGGTGACCACACCGGAAGTGGCCGCGTCGGTCGTCGAGCTGGACGGGTCCGGCCGGCTCGACGAGCCGGTCAGCCTGTCCGAGTGGGTGCCGGACCGCCCGTACAACAGCGAGAACGGCTTCCTGCGCAAGATCGAGGCCTACTACCGCGAGCTGGACGACGTGGCCGAGGACCTGCGCTCGTTCGACGCGATGGTGATCGTCGGCGGCAGCGGCCCGATCGTGGACCTGGCCAACAACAGTCGGGTGCACGAGCTGATCCTGGCCTTCGTGCGGGCCGACAAGCCGGTGGTGGCCGAGTGCTACGGCGTGGCCTGCCTGGCCTTCGCCCGCAACTGGGAGGACCGGGCCAGCATCATCGACGGCAAGCACGTCACCGGCCACTGCAAGGAGTACGACTACAAGGACGGCACCGGCTTCGTCGGCGTGGAGTTCAACATGGGCCCGCCGCCGTACCCGCTGGAGTACATCCTGCGCGACGCCACCGGTCCGAACGGGCGCTACCACGCCAACGTCGGCCACGAGACCTCGGTGATCGTGGACTACCCGTTCATCACGGCACGGTCCACTCCGGACTCCTTCCTGGCCGGCGAGAAGCTGGTCGAGGTCCTGGAGTCGGGGCTGCGCCGGTACGGCTGGTGACCCGGAGATGAGTCAACGGCCCGGCAAGGTCGCCGTCTTCGAGCAGTTACTGGCCGACGGCATCAGCACGATGTTCGGCAACCCCGGCACGGTCGAGCAGGGCTTTCTCGACGTGCTGGAGTCGGTGCCGGACTTCGGCTACGTGCTGGCGCTGCAGGAGACCGTCGCGATCGGCATCGCGGACGGCTTCGCCCGCGCCGGCGCCCGCCCCGCCCTGGTGCAGCTGCACTCGGGTGTGGGACTGGGCAACGGGATCGGCATGCTGTACCAGGCCAAGCGCGGGCATTCGCCGCTCGTGGTGGTCGCCGGCGAGTCCGGCGTCCGCTACGACGCGATGGACGCCCAGATGGCCGCCGATTTGGTCGCGATGGCCAAGCCGGTGACCAAGTACGCGACCCGGGTGATCGACCCGTCGTCGGTGCTGCGGGTGCTGCGCCGGGCCGTGAAGATCGCCATGACGCCGCCCCGCGGGCCGGTGTTCGTGGCGCTGCCGATGGACGTGCTCGACGAGCTGACGTCCGAGGCGGCGCTGCCGACCGTCGTGCCCAACCGGACGGTCACGCCGGCGGCGGCGGACATCGCCGAGGCGGTCGAGCTGCTGGCCGCCGCGCGCAACCCGATCGTCCTGATGGGCGACGGGGTCGCGGTGTCCGGCGCCCAGCCGGAGCTGGCCGCGGTGGCCGAGCTGCTGGACGCGCCGGTGTACGGCGTGGACAACTCCGAGCTGAACATGGATCCCCGGCACCCGCTCTACCGCGGCAACACCGGGCACATGTTCGGCGAGGACAGCGCCCGGCGACTGTCCGATGTGGACGCTGTGCTGATCGTCGGCACGTACGTGTTCCCGGAGGTCTTCCCGACGCTGGGCAACCCGTTCCCGCAGAAAGCCAAGGTCGTGCACATCGACCTGGACGACTACGAGATCGCCAAGAACCACCCGGTGGACATCGCGCTGGCCGCCGACCCGAAGCCGACGCTGGCCGCCATCGCCGGCGGCCTGACGCGAGCCGGCCGGGCCCGCGGCGAGTTCGAGCTGCTGCCGCTGCCCGACGTGACGGCCGACAGCCCGCTGATGGCGGTGTTCGCGGCCGAGCTGAACAGCCGGACCGGCGACGACCTGATCGTCGTCGACGAGGCGCTGACGGCGTCGCCGCACCTGACCGCGCATCTGCCGCGACGGGTGCCCGGCACCTACTTCGCCACCCGCGGCGGCTCGCTCGGCATCGGGATTCCCGGCGCCATCGGGGCGAAGCTGGCCCGGCCGGAGGCGCCGGTGGTCGGCTTCACCGGCGACGGTGGCAGCATGTACACCATCCAGGCGCTGTGGACGGCCGCGCGGCACAACGTGGCGGCGAAGTTCGTGATCTGCAACAACCACCGGTACCAGCTGCTGGACGACAACATCGACCGCTACTTCTCGGAGCGGGACATCGCCCAGCACGTGCACCCCAGCGGCTTCGACCTGGCCCAGCCGGAGATCGGCTTCGTCGGGCTGGCCGAAAGCCTTGGCGTGCCGGCGATCCGGGTGGACAAGCCGGAGCAGGTGCCGGCCGCGGTCGAGCGGATGCTCGGCCACGACGGGCCCTTCCTCATCGACCTCGTGACGGGATAGGAGGCGGACAAGTGACGATCTCGGTACCCGTCGCCGACACCGGGCGACTGGTCGGACGCAACATCGCGATCCTGCTGGAAAGCGACTACGTGGAGCCGGAAATCGCCTACTACGAGCGGCGGTTCGCGGAGGAGGGCGCGCACGTCGACCTGCTCACCCGGCTGTGGGGGCAGCAGTCGATGACCTTCTACGGCCACGAGTACCAGGCGCCGATGTCGGTCAGCGGCGATCTCGAGGCCGTGGACGACGAGCGGCTGCACGGCTACGACGCGTTGATCGTGCCGGGCGGCATGGTGTCCGACCGGTTGCGCTACACCGAGGACGTGCGGGAGCTGGCGCCCGCGGTGCAGCTGCTGCAGCGCGCGTTCGCCGTGCCGAGCATCCTCAAGGGCATCATCTGCCACGGCATGTGGCTGGTCTCGCCCATTCCGGACGTGGTCAAGGACCGCAGGCTCACCTGCCACAACAACCTCATCGGGGACGTCCGCAACATGGGCGCCCGCTACACCGACCAGGACGTCGTCGTGGACAACGACCTGATCACCGGCCGCAGCGCCGGCCACTGCCACCTGTTCGCCCGCACGCTGATCGACCTCGTCGTCGCGCGCACCGACCACCGCCGCTCGTGGGACCGCGGGCCGAGGCCGGCACTGCAAGGAGTGCGTCATGTCCGCTGAGCTGGACTTCACCTTCTCCGACACGGTCGCCGGCTATGTCACCGGCTACGACCACGAGCGTGCGCTGCTCGACCTGCGCACCAGCGACGGCAAGACGCTGCGGGCCGACACCGGTTCGCTGACCAACGCCGAGTTCCTGCGCAACCTGGGGGCGCCGTCGATCGACGCCACCTCGCACGTGCGGGAGATGCTGGTGCCCGGCCGACACGTGCACATGCAGGGCATCGCCTACCCGGGCGGGCGGTTCGAGGCCAAGCACCTGACCTTCCTCGGCCGCCGGCCCGGCGAGTACAACTTCGAGGAGCAGGGCTGGTGGGCGGCGCAGCTCGAGGAGCTGGCCAAGTTCTACCGCCGCGCCCAGTTCGGCAAGAAGAACCCGGTGGACTACGCCGACTACCGCACCACGCTGCGGCTCGGCGGCGACAAGAGCGACCACCACGTGCAGGAGACCGACACCATCTCGCGGCTGGTCTACGGCATGGCGTCGGCCTACATGCTGACCGGCAACGAGGACTTCCTCGGGGTGGCCGAGAAGGGCACCGAGTACCTGCGCGGGCACATGCGGTTCGTGGACCGGGACGACGACGTCGTCTACTGGTACCACGGCGTCGACGTGCGCGACGGCGTGGAGACGAAGCTGTTCACCTCGGAGTTCGGCGACGACTACGACGCCCTGCCGGCCTACGAGCAGATCTACGCGCTGGTCGGCCCGACGCAGACCTTCCGCGTCACCGGGGACCCGCGCATCGCCGAGGACATCGACGGTACGCTGCGGCTGTTCCACAAGTTCTTCCACGACCCCGAGCGGGGCGGCTACTTCTCGCACATCGACCCGATCCTGCTCAGCCCGCACCACGAGTCGTTGGGCCCCAACCGGTCCCGCAAGAACTGGAACTCGGTCGGCGACCACGCCCCGGCGTACCTGATCAACCTGTTCCTGGCCACCGGGGACAAGCGGCACGCCGACATGCTCGAGGAGACCTTCGACCTGATCACCGAGCACTTCCCGGCTCAGGACAGTCCCTTCGTGCAGGAGCGGTTCCACGCCGACTGGTCGCCGGACCAGGAGTACGGCTGGCAGCAGAACCGGGCCGTGGTCGGGCACAACCTCAAGATCGCCTGGAACCTGATGCGGATGAACGCCATCCGCCCCAAGGAGTCCTACCGCCGGCTGGCCGAGGAGCTCGGCCGGAGCATGCCGGCCGTCGGCAGCGACACCCGCCGCGGCGGGTGGTACGACGTGGTGGAGCGGACCATCCGCGACGGCGAGAGCGTGCCGCGCTTCAGCTGGCACGACCGCAAGGCGTGGTGGCAGCAGGAGCAGGCGATCCTGGCCTACCTGATCCTGGCCGGCAACACCGGGGACGAGGAGTTCCTGCGCCACGCGCGGGAGGCGTCGTCGTTCTACAACGACTACTTCCTCGACCACGACGAGGGCGGCGTGTACTTCAACGTGCTGGCCAACGGCACACCGTACCTGCTGGGCACCGAGCGGCTCAAGGGCAGCCACTCGATGAGCATGTACCACGCCTCGGAGCTGGCCTTCCTGGCCACCGTGTACGGCCGGCTGCTGCTGCACAACCAGCCGCTGACGCTGTGGTTCCGGCCCCGGCCGGACGGTTTCAAGGACCGGGTGCTGCGGGTGGCGCCGGACGCGCTGCCGCCCGGCCGGGTGCGGCTGGAGTGGGTCGAGATCGACGGCCGCCCGTACGGCGACTTCGACCCGGTGGCGATGACGGTGTCGCTGCCCGACTCGACCCAGGACGTCGTGGTGCGGGCGCACTTGTCTCCGTTAGAGAACCGATAAGCACCCAGGGGTGCGTTGCGGCTGGAGTGGTGGACATGGAACTGGAGAAGCAGATGCGCGGCCCGGTCACCGTGATCGCGCTGAACGGCGAGCTGGACAGCACGACGGCGCCGAGGGTCCAGCAGGGCCTCGACGAGCTGGTCCCGGTGCACGGCATGGTGCTGCTCGACCTGAGCCGCACCACGTACATGTCCAGCGCCGGGCTGCGGGTGCTGCTGCTGGTGTACCGGCTGTGCCAGCAGATGGGCACCCGGGTGATGGTGTCCGGCATCTCCGACGAGGTGCGGGCGGTGATGTCCGCGACCGGGTTCCTGGCCTTCTTCACCGTGGCCGGTTCCGTCGACGAGGGCGTGGAGGTTCTGGCGGCGTGAGCGAGCTTGCGAGCGAACCATTCAACGCAGTGCGTCCGCGAACGCGGACACCGAGCGCTAGCGAGGTGCCGCAGTGAGCAGGACGCCGGAGCGCCTGGACGCGTTCCCGACCCATCACATCGCCGGCTTCGGGGTGCGCGCCGGACGGCCGCTGCCGTTCGGCGCGTCCCGGGTGCCCGGCGGCGTCAACTTCTCCGTCTACTCCGCCGGCGCGACCGGGATGACGCTGGTGCTCTACCGGCGCGACGCGGCCGAACCGTTGGCGGAGCTGGACTTCCCACCGGAGTTCGTCACGGGCGCGGTGTACTCGATGACGGTGTTCGGCATCGACGCGGAGGCCATCGAGTACGGCTACCGCGCCGACGGCCCGTTCGAGCCCGAGGCCGGGCACCGGTTCGACCGGCAGCAGGTGCTGCTCGACCCGTACGCGACCCTGTTGCACGGCAGGGACTCCTGGGGTGGGCCGCGCCGGCCGCTGCGTTCCGGCGTGGCGCTGGACGACTTCGACTGGGAGGACGACCGGCAGCTCCGGCTGCCCAGCCAGGACCTGGTGATCTACGAGACGCACGTGCGCGGCTTCACCCGGCACCCGTCGGCCAAGGTGCGCGAGCCGGGCACGTTCGCCGGCCTGGTGGAGAAGATCCCGTACCTGAAGGAACTCGGCGTCAACGCGATCGAGCTGATGCCGGTCTTCGAGTTCGACGAGCTGGACAACGAACGGTTCGACCCGGACCGCGGCGAGCAGCTGCGCAACTACTGGGGCTACAGCACGGTCGGGTTCTTCGCGCCGAAGGCCGGCCTGGCCGCGACCGGGCGGCTGGGCATGCAGGCCGACGAGTTCAAGAACATGGTCAAGCAGCTGCACCGGGCCGGCATCGAGGTCATCCTGGACGTGGT